>CAZHTV010000027.1:0-15787 GCA_964535775.1 uncultured Thermoplasmata archaeon
CGGTCAGGGGAGCGGTCCTCAGCGGGACCGTCGTCTCCGCCAAGATGCAGAGCACGGTCGTTGTGGAGAGGGAGTACATGAGGTACATCCCCAAGTACGAGAGGTTCGAGAAGAGGACGAGCAAGTACACGGCACACGCCCCGCCCTGCCAACAGACGAAGCTCGGCGACAAGGTCACGATCATGGAGTGCAGGCCGCTGAGCAAGAGAGTGTCATACGTGGTCATAGAGAACAGGAAGTAGGTGGTCGCGATGAAGGGCATACCAGGCAGACAGACGAGGGGGATACCCACCGGTGCGAGGCTCGACTGCATCGACAACACGGGCGCTAAGATCGTCCAGGTCGTCAGCGTGCCCAACTACCACGGCACCAAGAGGAGGTATCCGAACGCGGCACTCGGCGAGATGATGGTCGTGACGGTCAAGAAGGGCACCCCCGAGACGAGGAAGCAGCTCTTCAGGGCGGTCATCGTCCGGCAGAGGAGGCCGTTCAGGCGGCCCGACGGCACGATGGTGCAGTTCGAGGACAACGCCGTCGTGATAGTCACGGAGACTGGCGAGACGAAGGGCACGGACATCAAGGGGCCCGTTGCGAGGGAGGCCGCCGAGAGGTGGCCGAGGATCGCGGCGACGGCCTCGATGATAGTGTAGGTGAGACGGATGACGAAGAGCACCAAGGCCAGGAAGCAGAGGAAGGCTCGGGCGAACGCCCCGCTGCACAGGAAGAGGCGGATGGTGGCGGCGCACCTGGATGGCCCCCTGATGAGGGAGTACAACGTCCGCTCCCTCACGGTCAGGAAGGGCGACACGGTCAAGATCATCCGAGGGCACAAGGACTTCAGGTCGGGCGAGGCCAAGGTCGCCTCCGTCGACCTGAAGAACATGAAGATCATAATCGAGAACATAACGATACCGAAGGCCGACGGGACGCAGAAGCCGAAACCGGTCGACCCTTCGGACGTCGTGATCACCAAGCTCGACCTCTCAGACCCCTGGAGGAAGGAGAAGCTCGATTCGCTCAAGGGAGGTGCGAGCTAGATGAAGAAGCATGTCAAGAGGATGGCCGCGCCCAAGAGCTGGGCGATACCGAGGAAGACGAGCCATTGGGTGACCAAGCCGAGCCCGGGACCGCACGAAGCGAGCAAGGCGATGCCGCTCCTGTCGGTTGTCAGGGACATGCTCGCACTCTGCGACAACTCGAGGGAGGCGAGGTTCATCATAGGCTCGAGGACGATCGCGGTCGACGGCAGGGTCGTCACGGACTACAAGTTCCCCGTGGGCCTCATGGACGTCGTCACGATCCTGAAGACCAAGCAGAGCTACAGGATGCTGGTGGACTACAAGGCGAAGCTCAAGCTCGTGCCCATCACGGATGCGGAGAAGGGCTGGAAGCTCGCGAGGATCGACGGTAAGAAGGTCGTCAAGGGCGGCAAGGTGCAGCTGAACCTGCACGACGGCAGGTGCATGCTGCTGCCGACGGACCAGTACAAGACGGGCGACGTGCTCAAGATCGAGCTCCCTGCCCAGAAGGTCGTGAAGGCCCTGAAGCTCGAGAAGGGCAACCTGGTGTACGTGCTCGGCGGGTCGCACCCTGGCTCCATCCAGACCGTCGAGGACTACAAGGTCAGGCGCGGCTCGGGCTCGAACGTGATAACATTCAAGGAGGGGTTCAGCACGGTCAAGGAGAACGTCTTCGTGGTCGGCGAGAGGACCCCTGAGATCAAAGTGCCGGAGGCGAAGGCCGCATGACGAACCAGATGAGGGACATCAGGCTCGTCAAGGCCGTCATCAACATCGGCGTCGGCGACGCGGGCGAGAGGCTGCTCAAGGCCGAGAAGGTCCTCGGCATGGTCACCGGCAGGAAGCCCGTGCGGACGGTCGCGAAGTCGACCAACAGGGACCTCGGCATCAGGCGGGGCATGCAGATCGGCGTGAAGGTCACGCTCAGGGGAAAGGACGCCGAGGAGTTCGTGAAGAAGGCCTTCTGGATCAGGGAGAACAGGATAGCGGGATGGTCCTTCGACCCCGAGGGCAACTTCTCGTTCGGGATACAGGACTACACGGACTTCCCGGGGATGAAGTACGACCCCGAGATAGGCATATTCGGCCTCGACGTGTGCGCCTCGCTCGGGCGCAGGGGCCAGAGGGTGCAGAGGAGGCACATGATGAAGAGGAAGGTGCCCACGCACCACAGGGTCACCAAGAAGGAAGGGATCGATTTCGTGGAGAAGAGCTTCGGCGTGGAGGTGGTCGATTGAAGCCCAAGAAGAAGTTCGGCAGAACGGTTGGCTGCACCAGGTGCGGCAGGAAGAGGGGCATCATCAGGCGCTACGGGATGCACCTCTGCAGACAGTGCTTCAGAGAGGTCGCCCCACACATAGGTTTCAGGAAGTACTCTTGAGGTGATGTGACATGCAACAGGACACACTCAACGACGCGATGTCGGTCATCAAGAACGCCGAGAAGGTCGGCAGGGGCGAGTGCACGGTCAGGCCGTCGTCCAAGCTGATAGGGCGCGTGCTCAAGGTCATGCAGGAGACCGGGTACATCAGCCAGTTCGAGCTCGTCCAGGACGGGCGGAGCGGCATGTTCAAGGTCTCGCTCACGGGCGCGATCAACGACTGTGGCATCATCAGGCCCAGGTACGCCGTGAAGGTGGGCGAGCTGGAGAAGTGGGAGTCGAGGTACCTGCCCGCGCAGGACTTCGGAGTGCTCATACTCACGACCACCAGGGGCGTGCTGACGCACATGGGGGCCAGGAGGGAGGGCGTCGGCGGCAGGCTGCTGGCGTTCGTCTACTGAGGTGACTATCATGCGGGTAGGTATGCTGAAGGACGAGATAGACATCCCCGACAAGGTCCAGGTAACGGTCCAGAACGGCGTCGTCAATGTCAAGGGGCCCCAGGGGGAGGTCTCCAAGAAGCTCCTGCATCCCAGGATCAAGCTCGAGGCGAAGGGCAAATCCTTCGTGGTCTCGAGCGAGTTCCCGAGGAAGCAGGAGAAGGCCCTCATGGGCACTTATGGAGCGCATGTGAGGAACATGCTCAGAGGGGTCAGCGAGGGGTTCGAGTACAAGATGAAGATCGTCTACGCCCACTTCCCGATCAAGGCCTCCGTCAAAGGCGAAACTTTCGTGATCGAGAACTTCCTGGGCGAGAAGTCCCCGAGGAAGACCAGGATACTCGGCGCGACCAAGGTCGAGGTCAAGGGGGACCAGGTCACGCTGAAGGGCCCGAACGTCGAGGATGTCGGCCAGACGGCTGCGAACATCGAACGCGCCACGAAGATCAAGGGCTTCGACTCGAGGATCTTCCAGGACGGCATCTACATAACAGAGAAACCCGGGAGGTGAGCTGGATGGCGGAGAGGAAGTCACAACACCACGACGAGTTCATGGAACTCCACATGTTCAAGGAGGAGTACATCGCGAAGCTCGCGGCGATCGGCATCAAGAGCACGAATGACCTCGCAGAGGCCCTCAGGAGCGAAGAGAGGGTCGAGGAGATCCAGGAGCACCTCAAGGGCGTGGGCCCGAAGACGATCGAGCACTGGAGGGAGGACCTGAAGGTGCGCGTGTCCGAGGGGGAAGAGGCGTCGGCGAAGGAGAAGCCGAAGCCAGCGCCCAGGACCAGGAAGGTCAAGGCGGTCCCTGAGGAGAAGCCCGCGCCCAAGGCGGAGATCGAGAAGGAAGAGGCCGAGGGCGAAGAGGGTGAGGAGGAGGCCGAAGAGGAAGCCGAGGAGGAGCCCGAGGAGAAGGAGGAAGAGGTCGAGATCGAGGAGGAGGAAGAGGGCTACAAGGTCAAGCTCAAGCCGAAGCTCTCCAAGGAGACCCTCAGCGCGATGAAGAAGAAGGCCGAGATAGACGCCAGGAGGCCGGAGTTCCTCAGGCAGGAGTGGCACAGGAGGCAGAGGCTCCAGAAGGTCAGGTGGCGGAAGCCCCAGGGAGACCACTCCAAGATGAGGGAGCACTACGGCTACAGGCGGAACGTCGTCTCGATAGGCTACGGCTCCCCTAGGGCCGCGAGGCACCTGCACCCCTCGGGGTTCAGGGAGGTCATGGTCTGGAACGTGAAGGATCTGGAGAAGATCAAGCCCGAGGTCGAGGCCGCCAGGGTCGCACACACTGTCGGAATGAGGAAGCGCACCGCGATCGAGGACAAGGCGGACGAGCTCGGCATCAGAGTCCTGAACAGGAGCGGATGAGCCATGGATCTCAAGAACCAGAGGAGGGTCGCCGCTGAGATACTGAAGTGCGGTGTGAACCGGGTCTGGATAGACTCGAACCGACTTGAGGACGCCGCTGATGCGATCACCCGGTCGGATGTCAGGGTGCTCATCGATTCGGGCGCCATACGCGCCCGGCAGAAGAAGGGCGTCTCGAGGGGCAGGGCGAAGCACAACATCGCCCAGAGGCGGAAGGGGCGGCAGTCCGGGCACGGTTCCAGGCGCGGCAGGAAGGGCGCCCGGAAGCCGAAGAAGGAGCGCTGGATACAGACCATCCGACCCATACGCAAGAGGCTCAAGGAGCTCAGGGACGAGGGCAAGATAGACAGTTCGATTTACAGAAGATACTACCTGCAGGCCAAGGGAGGCGTGTTCAAGAGCAGGTCTCACCTCGTGTCGCACATGCGGGCCGAGGGCGTCCTGAAGGAGGGATGAAGATGGCCACGGGACCCAGATACAGAGTGCCTTTCAGGAGGAGGAGGGAGGGCAGGACGGACTACAGGCACAGGGCTGCCCTGATCAAGAGTGGCATGCCGAGGGCGGTGGTCCGCAAGTCCAACAGGCACGTCCGAGTGCAGTTCGTCGGCTTCACGGACAAGGGGGACGTGGTGTTGGCATCGGCGGTCTCCACCGAGCTGGAGAAGATGGGCTGGACCGGCTCGGGCAAGAGCACCCCGGGCGCGTATCTCACGGGCCTCCTCGCAGGCAAGAGGGCCGCGGAGAAGGGCGTCGAGGAGGCAGTGCTCGACATAGGCCTGAGGGAGCCCACGAAGGGGGCGGTGGTGTTCGCCGCACTCAAGGGCATACTCGACGCCGGGATCGAGATACCCCATGGCGAGGGTGTGATTCCCTCAGATGACAGGCTCACGGGGAAGCACATGCGCGAGGGGACCACGGCGATGTTCGAAGGCGCGAAGAGCAAGATAGGAGGTGCGGGCAATGGCTGATTGGGTCCCCAAGACGAGGCTGGGCAAGCTGGTGGCCGAGGGGAAGATAACGACCATGAGCGAGGCCCTGAGGAGCAGGATGCCCCTGAGGGAACCTGAGATAGTGGACATACTGCTGCCCGAGCTGGCGGACGAGGTGCTGGATGTCAACATGGTCCAGAGGATGACCGACTCCGGAAGAAGGGTCAGATTCGCGATCACAGTCGTCGTGGGCAACCAGGACGGCTTCGTGGGCCTCGGCAGGACCAAGGGCAAGGAGGTCGGACCCGCGATCAGGGCCGCGATCGACGTCGCCAAGCTGAACATGATAGAGGTCAAGAGAGGTTGCGGCTCGTGGCAGTGCGGATGCCTGACGCCGCACTCGCTCCCGTTCGAGGTCACGGGCCACGCCGGCTCCGTCTATGTCACGTTCAGGCCCGCCCCGAGGGGCACCGGACTCGCGATAGGCGACATCGCGAAGAGCGTGCTGAAGATGGCCGGGATCCGGGACGCGTGGGGGTTCACGAAGGGGCACACGAAGACCACCATCAACAACTCGATAGCCGCATTCGAGGCCCTGAAGAAGACGGCTTCGATGCGCGTGACCGACGAGCAGAGGAACAGGCTCCAGATAGTCTCAGGTCCGACCAAGATACACGTCGCCTCTTTCGAATCCGCACCGCCTGAGGCGAGCGGAGAGCCCGCACCGGAGACGGCCGAGGGCGCACCCAAGGAGGCTGAGTAGGATGGCCTTCGCAGTCGTACGAGTGAGGGGCCATGCGAAGATACAGCACAAGGCCGTCGAGACTATGGAGATGCTGAAGATCAACAGGGTGAACCACTGCGTCGTGCTGCCCGAGAACAGGACCACGCAGGGCATGCTCCAGGTAGTGAAGGACTACGTGACCTGGGGCGAGCTCGGGCACGAGTCGATCGCCCGCATGCTCTACCAGAGGGGAGAGGTCGCAGGCGGTGGCAGGCTGACGGATGCCCATGTCAAGGAGAGCTCGAAGTTCACATCCATTCTCGCCTTCGCGAAGGCTCTGGAGAAGGGCGAGGCGAAGATGGCGGACGTCAAGGGGCTGAAGCCCGTCGTGCGTCTGCCCCCTCCGAGGAAAGGGTACGAGAGCACGAGGAGATCGTACGTTGACGGCGGCTCCCTGGGATACAGGGGCAAGGATATTGAGGAACTCATAGACCGGATGCTCGAAAGGCCCAAGGGGGAGAAGTAGATGGTCAGCAGGACGCGCAAGTTCAAGGGCAGCAGGACCCACGGCCGCGGCAAGAAGGCCGGCAGAGGCGCCGGCCTCAGGGGCGGCAGGGGGAACGCGGGCCTTCACAAGCACAAGTGGCTGAGCATCGTTAAGTACGACCCTGATCATTTCGGCCGCCACGGGTTCAAGAGGCCACAGTCCGTCGTGCGGAGCAAGATCACGATGAACCTCTCGGAGGTCGAACAGACCCTGCCCGCGCTGTCGAGGGACGGCTTCGCAGAGGAGAAGGACGGGAAGTGGACCGTGGACCTGGCGAAGATGGGCGTGGACAAGCTCCTCGGATCAGGTAGGATCTCGAAACCAGTGACAATCAAGGTCGCTGAGGCCTCTGCATCGGCCGAGAAGAAGCTCAAGGCCGCCGGGGGAAAACTAGTGAAGGAACAGTGAGAGCAGCAGAACAGGGAAACCAGGTCGCCTAGAAAGGAAGGGTGCCGATGGCTGAAGGAGAGGAACAGAAGAGCTTGCTCTACAAGCTGAAGCCTATCACGTCCAGGCTTCCGGCCGTCACTCGGCCCGAGGGGCATGTGCACTTCAGGACGAAGATGATGTGGCTCATCCTCATCCTGGTCTTGTACTTCGCGATGACCAACATCGTCATCTACGGGCTCGATCAGGAGGAAGGGATCGACCTGTTCGCGCAGTACAGGGCGATCCTCGCCGGCGCGCAGTTCTCATTGATGCACCTCGGAATCGGCCCCATCGTCACAGGCTCCATCATCATGCAACTCTTCACGGGCGCGAAGATAATCAAGCTCAACCTCAAGGACGCCGACGACAAGGCGGTTTACCAGAGCACGCAGAAGCTGCTCGTGATCATCATGATCGTCGTCGAGTCGGCGCCCCAGGTCTACGGCTTCATGGAGCCATCCCAGAGATTCATAGGAAATATGGACAGCGTCTGGGCGGACCACGGCGTTGCCTTGGCCCGCGGCATGATAGTGCTCCAGCTGTTCGTGGGCTCGTACCTCGTGTTCCTCATGGACGAGGTCGTCTCGAAGTGGGGCATAGGGAGCGGCATATCGCTCTTCATCGCGGCGGGCGTGGCCCAGCAGATATTCACAGGATCTCTGAACTGGCACGGCGTGACACCAGGGGTGCCCCTGAACGTCAGCGATAACCCGCCTGCGGGCACGATCCCGAAGACGATATACCTGTTCCATCACATGAGTGCGGGAGAGCTGTCCAGCGTAGGCTATGAACGCATATTCCTGGTGTCGCCCAACCCGATGGTCGCGCTCATCGGGACCATAGTCATCTTCCTGTTCGTCGCGTACACGGAATCGAGCAGGATAGAGCTGCCCCTCGCCCACGGAGGCGCGAGGGGCGCGAGAGGGAGGTACCCGATCAAGCTGATCTACGCGTCCAACATCCCTGTCATCCTGATGGCGGCGTTGCTAGCGAACGTCAGCATGTTCTCGATGCTCTTCTGGAGCCACCCGTCCTTCCAGAACGTGCCTCTGCTGGGAGAGAACTGGATGTTGGGATACTACGTGGAAGGCGATACACGAGCAGCAGGCGGCCTCGCATACTACGTGTCCACGGTGGGCGGTGTGGGCGATTGGCTCCTGCCGATGCTGAGCAACCAGTATCTCGAGGGCACGGGCCTGGACAAGAACCGGCTGCAGATAGGCATCCACGTCCTGGTGTACGTGAGCGTCATGATCATGGGCTCCGTGCTCTTCGCCAAGTTCTGGATAGAGACGACGAACATGGGCGCTGAGGCCGTGGCGTCTCAGATCGAGTCGAGCGGCATGCAGATACCTGGGTTCAGGAGGGACCCGAGAGTGCTCAAAAGGGTGCTCGAGAGGTACATACCTGTCGTCACTATCATCTCTGGAGCTACTGTCGGCGGACTCGCCGCAGGCGCGGATCTGATAGGCACGGTGGGGAACGCATCGGGAACGGGAGTGCTCCTCGCGGTAGGCATAATGATACAGCTGTACGACGCTATCGGCAGGGAGCAGATGATGGAGATGCACCCGGTCCTGAGAGGGTTCTTCGGAGGCGAGTAGTGGGATGGCCAAATCTGGAACGCCCGGCGCGACAAGGCCTCCCAAACCGGACTTCGCGAACCAGATGATCGTGCTGTTCGCGTTCATGATAGCCATGCTGGTCATGTTCGACAACGACCTGAGGCAGGGGCTGGGCAAGATCGTGGGGGTGCCTCTGACGCCACTTGTGGGGTTCGACGGTCAGCTGCCGATACTAACGCTCCTGCTCACGGGCCTCCTGATGAGCTTCTTCAGCATATCTGTCAGGCACCTCTTCGTCGACTGGGTCGGGCAGGCCAGGACCGCGAGGATCACCTCGGCGTTCCAGAAGGAGATGCGCCAGGCCAGGCAGAGCAACAACACCTACAAGCTGAAGAAGCTGAATGAGCTCCAGCCCCAGATCATGTCCCAGTCGATGAAGGCGTCTCAGTCGCAGCTGAAGCTCATGCCCGTCACGATGCTCGTGATCATACCGATCTTCGCTTGGCTGGCGAACTTCGTGTACATCGACCTCGAGTCGACCGTCTTCTCTGTCCCCTGGGCCCTCAACGCGAGCATGAAGAACTCCAACATCCTCCCGAACTGGATCCTGCTGTACTCGCTGATGACGCTCCCGTTCGGCCAAGTGCTCACGAGGATCCTGAAGTACTTCAGCTTCTCCAAGAGGCTGAGGGAGATCGAGTCCGGGATCGGGGAAGGGCCGGACTCGGGGATGTCGGATGAAGAGGCTGCGTGAATGAGGATCGCGATCTCCGGACCGCCCGGAAGCGGCAAGACGACCGTTTGCATGCTCGTCGCGAACTTGATCGGCTGTGAGTTCGTGCTCGTCGGTCAGATATTCCGGCAGATGGCGATGGAGCGCAACATGACCTTGGACACCTTCTCGAGGCTCGCGGAGGAGGACGAGACAATAGACAAGGAGCTCGACAGGCGAATGGTCGCCATCGCTCAGGCGAAGGAGAACATCGTGCTCGAGGGCAGACTGGCCGGAGCGATGCTGAGGTCGAAGAAGATACCTGTCTTCACGGTCTATCTGGATGCACCTGAGCAGGTGAGGGCGCAGAGGATCGCGCGGAGAGAGGGCCAGGACCCAGAGGGCGTCCTGAGAGAGATAAGGCTGAGAGAGCGGTCGGAGAAGAAGAGATACCTCGCGTTCTACGGGATAGACCCAACGGACAGATCGATATACGATTTCTGGATCGACTCGTCGGATTTGACCGCGGCCAAGGTCGCGGACGCAATAGTCGACAAGGCAAGGAGCACGGGGGCGCAGGATGCTCGTCAAGGCGAAGCGGCTAGCTAGCTCCGGACAGGGCAGAAGACCTGAGGAGCGCACGGTCCACGAGCTTCTCAAGGACGGGGTCGTCGTCATCGACAAGCCCGCCGGCCCGACATCCCACCAGGTCACGAGCTGGGTAGCGAAGATGGTCGGTGTGAACAGGGCGGCCCACGGAGGCACCCTGGACCCGAGGGTGACGGGTGTGCTGCCGATCGGGCTTGGAAACGCGGTCCGAGCGGTCGATTCGCTGCACTACGGCACGAAGGCGTATGTGGGCGTCATGAAGATGCACGGCAACGTCGACCTGAAGCGCCTCGAGGAGGTCTTCAAGGAGTTCACAGACGAGCTCTACCAGACGCCCCCGATGCGTTCAGCCGTCAAGCGCGAGCTGAGGACGCGCAGGGTCGAGTCGCTGGAGCTGCTCGAGGTCTCCGGCAGGGACGTTCTCTTCAAGGTATCCTGCGAGGCGGGCACATACATAAGGAGCCTGTGCGTGGACATCGGCGACGCGTTGGCCGTGGGAGCGCACATGCAGGACCTCAGGAGGACCAGGGCGGGCGCGATGACCGAGGAAGATGTTGTGTCGCTTCACGATCTCAAGGACGCGCTAGTGGAGCTCGGGACCGGCAGGCCCGAGAAGCTCAAGCGCATGCTCAAGCCGAAGGAAGTGCTCCTCGCCCAGCTGCCGAAGATACAGGTCAAGGACTCCGCGGTGGACGCCATATGCCACGGGGCGAACCTCGCGCTGCCGGGCCTGGTCGCCTTGGATGAAGGCGTACGGGTGGGCGACACTGTTGCCCTGATGACCATGAGCGGCGAGGGGGTGGGCCTCGGAAGGGCCCTGATGACCTCGGAGGAGATGATGAGGCGGTCCGAGGGCTTCGCGGTCGATGTCTCGAGGGTGCTGATGCCGACAGGGACATATGCATCCGTCTGGAAGGGCGCGGGAGAGCGCGCTCAGCAGAAGTGATCCAGCGTGTGCTGCCTCGCCACGAGTGGCTGGGCCGGGATGCCCAGCTCGCGCCTGATGAGGTGCGCGAACTCCTTCGCGAAGCCGTGCTGCGTGAAGACCTTCTCTGGGGAGCATCTTCTCACGAACTCCAGAAGCTCGTCGTATCCGCAGTGATCCGATATCGCGAAGGCCTCGTCCGCACCTGATTGATACTGGAAGCTCCTGTCCAGGGCCCACCCGGAGAAGGCGGCCGTCTTAGCACCTCGGGCCGCCAGCTTGCGGACGACTTCGCGGTCCTTACCCATGCCCGAGGTGATGTACACGAACGGGGGCCTCGTCTTCTGGGGATCGAACTCCGCATCGCACAGCTCGTACCCGTGGGCCTTGAGCAGCCTGTTGTTGTTGGCAATCGTCGGGTGGAGCGAGAGAGGGAAGTCGCGGAAGGCTGCCGTGAGCTCCTGGGACTTCCCCAGAGGATATGCGAACAGGACCGCGCTCTTGCCTCTCCGAATCGTCTCCGCAAGCCAGTCCCTCGCGACTGCGATGACCTCGGAATGGTCCGGGAAAACGTACTGGGGCTTGCCATAGGTTGCTTCGGTGATGAGTATGTCGCACCTATGCGGTCTCGCGGCCTTAGTGTTCTCCTTGTCCCGGGTGCAGAAGTCGCCCGTGTACAGGATGGTCTTGTCGCCCTTGACTATGAACATCCTCGATCCCGCGATGTGCCCCGCCTCGAACGAACGGACACAGCTCTCCGAGCATATCTCTATCTCCTTCCGGCGGCGCACTCTCACGAAATCCCGGGTGATAGGGGAGCATATAGCCGCCATGCTCCTGAACGAGGTGGGCAGATGGTCGGAATGAGCGTGCGATATCATGTTCACGTCCCTCGGCTCAAGCCGCTTCGGGTCGAACCTGAAGGAACGCCCGTCCATCGTGAGGAGAACGCCGTTGCCTAGGTGTATCATCCCGCCAAAGCCCTCTCGCTGCTCGCGCTTCGACTCTACCCCAAGAAGAAGGTGGTATAAGCTATCTTATCCTCTCGAGCGAAAATGCGCCGATCATCAATGCCTTGTTGGTGTGCCTGTACTCTACCCAGGCCCTGGTCTGCGCATCCCCTATCCCCTGTACGCTCATGAGGTTCTTTTGCCTGTCCGTCTTGAACTGCACCGCCCCGGACATATGATGCTGGATCGACTCAAGCTGCTGCTCCGTGTGCATTCCGCGCTCGACGGCGTACACGGATATCGCATTCGCCTGCTTCATCCTTCCCGCCAGCGTCTGGACGAACTGGAAGGCGCTCTTGTCGTCCGTCTGTGTGATGCTCATCGAGATCGAGAAGTACGCGAACCTCAAGTAGGGGTGCTTCTGCTTCTGAACGGCCCTGACGCACTCGTCAACGGCCTTCTGTATCCCGGCGAGATCGCCCGGCTTTGACACGTGGCGCACGTTCGCCCTTTCCGCCCCCTGGGCGTCCGCTGGCATACCCGAGGCGTCCACCCAGTAAACCAGTCCGAGGTTCTCGAACTCCATGAAAGTGGGGAGTATCGGCGCCATCTCCTTCGCGATCTCCGTGGGCGTGCGCGAGGTCGTCACGATGATCGCAGGAACACCCTTTCTCAGGCCTTCCGCGAGGAACAGGAGGATCGCGACCTCCTTTCCTATGAACGGCGGGCCGACGTAGAGGACGTTCGAGCCGAAGGGCATGCCACCCATCAGGAGATCATCCAGGCGCTCTATGCCCGTCTTGATCTTCTCGCCCGCATACTCCTCCTCGACCGCCTCCTCCATCTCCTCTACATCCTTCTTGAGGTGGGCCCTCAGGGCGGCCTCTCGCTTCTCGAGCTCCTTCTCGCGCTGGTACACGCGGGACTTGAGCTCCTGCTCCTTCTCCATCAGGCGCTTCTCCCTGAACTGGAACGCTTTCTCGCGCTCCTCCTCCTCTGAAGGCGCACCGTATTCCGCGCGGACCTCTTCGATCTCGTCCGCGCTCTCCAGTATCTGCCTCTCAAGGGCCTTCAGCTCGGCGTGCTTCAGGCCTATCTCAGCCTCCTGGGCCTTGAGATCCTTCTCCTTCGCCAGCAGCTGCCTGAGCCTCGAACTCATCTGTTCGCGATCCGTCCTGAGCCTCGTCTCCAGCTCCTTGATCTTCTCCTCGCGCTTGGACAGGGCGGTCATCTTCCTGGAGATCTCCTCCTCCTGGACTGCGACCACAGACATCTTCGAATGCGTGGCCGAAGTGAGGTCCTCGTACTGCTTCTCCCTGTCACCGATGACTGCCCTTGCGCTGTCCATCTCAGCTAACTTGGAGTCCAGGCCTTCGAGTTCCGCTCTGAGCTTCGACTCCCTGTCCGCCAACGCCTTCTCCCTGGCGACGACTGTGCTCTCCTTCTCGACCAGGTCGTTCATCTGCTTGTCCGCACGCGCGATCAGCCTCTCCGCCTTCTCGGACTTCTGCCGGAGGTCGTCCTCCGCGGACTTGACAGATATCTCCTTCTCGACGAGCGCCTGCTGCCTCATAAGGAGCTGATCCTGCAAGCTCTGGATGGCGGTCTTCTCCTGGGCGACCTTGCCCAGCTGCTCCGTCACCGAGGCGACCTCCATGCTCTTCATCTCGAGCCTGCTCTCCCTCAGCCCGAGCTGCTTCTCCCGCTCCGCGAGCGTTGTCTGGAACCTCTCCAGCTCCTCCCGGGTGCTGTCCAACTCCTTGTGCTCCGCCTCGATCTCAGCAAGTCTGTGCTTGATGTCCCTGTCCCTCGCAGTCGCATCTATCAGCAGCTTGTTCGACTCGATCTCCCTGCGCGATATCGCGCCCTCCTTGGCCTCGAACGCCTTGGAGCGCTTCTCGAGCTCTCTCTTCTGCGACTCGATCGCTCCCATCTTGAGCTGGAGTGCGTCCCGTTGACTCTCGAGGGCGGCCTCCTGCTTCGCGAGCTTCTCCCTGTCGGTCCTGAGCAGCCCCAGGCGCTGGTCGGCCTCGGACTCCATGGCCCCGATCTGCTGCTTCCGTGCCTCCAGCGAGGTCATCTCGTCCATGAGGCGCTTCTCGTAGATTTCCAGGTCCGACTCCCTGGACCTGAGTGCGTCCTCCCTGTAGCTCAGGGCGGCCCTCTTCTTGTCGAGGTCGATCAACTGTTCCCTGAGTTTGCTGTCGCTCGCCCTCAGGACCTCCCGCTGCATGAGCGAGGTCGAGCTCGCGATTATGTGCAGCATAGCCCCGCTCAGATGTATCGAGACCGCGCTGCCGAGGTATGCCATGGGGAGTATGCTCGCCATCTCCTCGGCCGTGAACTCGGATATGACCGGGAACACGAGCAGGGCTATCGGGAACACGGCCGCCAGGATGGCAACTGTTTTCCGCCTGCTGGTCCCCTCCCAGGTCATGGCGAGCGATATCTCCGTGAGGCATATGCCGAGGAAGGACGCGGAGTACAGCCAAGGCGGCCGGCCGAGCACGACATACCCGTACTCGTCCAGGACTATCAGCGCCATGATGAACAGGGGCGCCACGAGCGCCACCACGCTCATGACGAAGTGTGGTTGCTCGCGGTCCGCGAGGTACGGCTCCCACTTGATCCAGAGGGCCACGACTGCGACCGCGGCGCCCGTGATGAGCGGTATGAACCACTTGAGGGTTACGAGCCACTCGTCCGTGAGGAAGTCCCAGTTGATCAGGCCGTAGGAGATGAGCGCTGTAAGAGCGAGCGCGAGGGCCGAGGCTATGCCTATGATGTGCGCCAATCTGCCCATCTTGAGCTGCAGCATCGCGGCCCTTCTCGACCGCCGGACCTCCGCGGACTCCACATGCTCCTGGTGGCTCCTACGGGGAGTGCTAGACGATGCTCTCTTGGACGATGTCCTGGGGGCCATGGTCCTCGATCCCTTCCGAAAAGGTATTTTGGGGGTTGCTAGTCGAAAAGCACCCTAAGTGTACTTAAACATTGACTCATGATTCCCACTAGAAGGCATACCCGGAGGCCGTTTCCCGGCGTATACGCCAGGCTGGATTTTATTGGGCCGACTAGTTTCACCATGCTCCCCCCTGCACCCGTTTAACTCCCGAACGGCAGATGACGTCGTGCCGGTGATGCCTATTGAACTCGCAGAAGCCCCTCGCCCTCGAGCAGACCGCGGCGCACGTGCTCGACGAAGAGCCGCTCATGCACGAGCGGGTGCTAGAGACCTCCGTGCTGCAGCTCGACGAGCTCATAGGAGGCTTCCGGTCGGGGCAGGTCACGCTCCTCGACAGCGACAGCGCCTACTCGACCGACCTGCTGCACCTCCTCTCGGTGAGGGCCATCTCACAGTTCGACGAGGAGGTCGTCTGGATAGACGGCGGCAACTCGATAGACCCGTACTCGATCGGTTCGCTCTGCAAGAGGCTCGGGCTCGACAGGCGCGAGATACTGTCCAGGATAAACGTCTCGCGCGCGTTCACCGCCTACCAATTAGTGACGCTCATAGACGAGAAGCTCGAGGAGCATGTCGAGCGCTGCTCCCCGGCGGCCGTGGTCGTCTCCTCCATAACTGAGATGTTCCTCGACAAGGACATGAAGTGGATGGAGTCGCACCAGCTCCTGAGACGGTGCCTGGAGGACATATCCAGGATAACGAAGGAGCGCGAGACGATATCGGTGGTGACCAACAACGCCCATCGCCAGGTCCGTCCGAGCCCGAAGCTGTCGATGCTCCTCTACGAGCACGCGGACCTGGTGGTCCAGATGAGGACGAGGCGGAACGGGATGCTCATCAGGCTGCCCGGGAAGGACAGGCAGACCCTGTTCGTCCCCGTCCCGTGGAACCAGTACACTCTAGACGAGTTCGGGGGGGATGCGGACGGGAAGGACCGTGCCCACATACCGCTTGGCCCTTGAGGCCTTGGCGCAGCAGTGGAACGACTACAGGAGGGCCCTGAGGAGCGGGGACAGGGAGGCCTTCGACGCGCTCCTGAACAGGGCCCGGATGCATGCCTCCGCGGCCACATACGCGATAAGCCTCGACCCGGTGGAATCCGCCCTGCTCTCGATGCTGCTCGAGCACGAGAAGGAGCTGCTGGAGATCAGGAGGAAGATGCGCGCGGGAGAATCAGAGGATGGGGGGAGCGGTGAAGGTGGGGGATGAGAGGCTGGCTCCTGGACATAT
>CAZHTV010000028.1:0-15676 GCA_964535775.1 uncultured Thermoplasmata archaeon
CCCCTGCAAGTCGGATATCTGGGATTCGTCGGGGACGGCCACCACCAGCCTGCACCTGCCGAAGTCAAGGGACATCAGGTTCTCCACCTTGCGCTCCGTCTCCTTCACCAAGTCAAGGCCTGTTATGCCCAGGTCAGCCGCGCCCATCTCCACGAACTCGGGTATGTCCTGAGCCCGTGCCAGCAGCACCTGGTACCGACCCTTGCTGAACTCCGCCAGCAGGGTGCGGTTGCTTGCGTCCGGGACCGGGAACCCGATCCTGTTCATGAGTCTTATAGCACTCTGGTTCAGCCTCCCCTTGTTGGGCAAGGCTATCCTGACTGTCGTCACTTCGACACCTCCAATTCAGCCCCGGGACAGGCCCTCCATTCGAGCAAGGCTCTGCCTGCCTCGGTAGCACAAGAAAAGCTCTCTGAAGCGCACTGGCTGGAGCGGGTCGGACTACCCGTGAAGGCAATCAAACACGACTTCTGACCTTGCCATGTTCATGCGCCTCGAGCATGCGCGTGAAGAGCTGGATGATATATATTGATTCCGGTCGAGGCCGGAGCTGCACTGGCCATCATTGTGCAGAGAAACCACGCCGCATCGCAGTCAGGCAACGCCGACCCCCCGGAGCGGCAAATGGAGTAAGAATCAACTGTGATAACGAGCGCAAAGGGTTCTTTAAAGGCCGTCTCCGTTCCTAAGAATGAGTCTAGGTCAGAGATGGCAATCTGCCACCTGGCTTGGAAAAATGACTACTGACACTGATGGAGCCGAACGGACGACGGGCGATCTGAAGAGAGCTGCGATAGAGAGCATACTCGACGTGACCTCCGACCTCCTCTATGTCACTGACGTTGACGCACTTCTGAGCAAGATAGCCAAGACAGTCTCGGAGACCTTCGGCCTCAGGAACGTCTCGATAGGCATAGCGGACAGAGAGACGGGAGACTGTTGTTTAAGGGCGACTTACGGATACTCCTCAGAAGTCGACGGGATGATCCGGAAGGTCCGGTACTCCGAGGAAAGGATGACCAGGGACCTGAGGCCTGAGTTCAAGATCGGCAAAGGCACGTACTACGTGCCAGGCGAGAGCTATCAGATTGAAAGCGACGAGGAAATGCTCTTCGTCGTGCATCCGGAGCGTATCGACCGGCCAAGAACTCATCCTGATGAATGGCATGAGCTCGACTACATCGATTTCCTGATGTACAGGAAGGACGGCAGCCTTCTTGGCTACCTGGAGATAGACGAACCAGAAGACCACAAGATCCCAGGAGAGGGCAAGCTCCGGGCAATCGAGATCTTCTCCGATCTGGCGGCGATAGCCATTCAGAACGCCGAGCTATATGACCAACTTGACAGCGACAGGCGCAAGATCGAGCTGCTGCTGGACCTCATTGGCCACGATGTTAACAACTACGCTCAGGCGGTGAGCGGCTTCATAGAGCTGGGGATGCAGAGGAAGGATGTGCCTGAGCCAGCAAGAAAGAGTCTGACGAAGGCGCTGGACCAGGTGTGGAACCTGAACAAGCTGGTCATGAACGTGAAGCTGTTCGCAAAAGTCGAAGCGGCGAACGGCAGCGACCTCAGTTCCATGGACCTTCTAGCAGTGATTCGAGATGCGATCTCAGCAGCGGAGTCCAACTACCCTAGCCGCGCGGTGAGGATGGCGGTCCAGGACGACGGGACGCCCAAGCTCTGCATGATGAACAGCTTCGCAGGGGAGATCTTCGTGAACCTGATTTCGAACGCGATCAAGTTCGACCCTCACGAGGAGGTCGACATAGAGATCAGAGTCGACGACGCGAGTACGGAGGCAAGGTCTTACTGGAGCGTCTCGGTCGCGGACCACGGCTCCGGGATAGACGACTCGCTCAAGGAGTGGATCTTCGAACGGTTCACTCACGGAGGCAAGCCCGGTGCCAAGGGCAGCAGCGGGTTGGGCCTGCACATAGCCAGAAAGCTGGTAAGCACGTATAAAGGCAGGATATGGGTCGAGGACAGAGTGCAGGGCGACAGGACGAAGGGCAGCGTGTTCAAAGTGCTGCTGCCGAAGGCGCCGGAGCAGACCTAGGACGCGGGGAACACCGCTCCCAGAATCAGGACAAGCGCTGAGACGGCTATGCACACAGCAACCACGAACCAAGGATTTATCTTCAGGGCCTTGTCGTCCTCGGAGTCGAAGTACCGAATAAGACCTGCCGCGGAATGGAAGCCCTCTCCCTTCTTGTTCTTGGCCATGGGTCCCAGGAGGACCTATTGAGGGATTCTGTATTTAAACGTTTAGAGAGGCCGTTGTGCTTTCCAGATTCCTGAAATTCGCATGAGGAAACGGTGAAAACCATTATATAATGTACAAGATAATTAACAGTTCCCAGCCTGGCTCACTCGGCACCCAGTCCGAGGAGCATGCTCTGGGCAGAATCAGTCGGGCCCCCAGGCGCGCTCTGACCTCAGGAGGTAGTTAAAATAGCCACGGTCTTCCTAGTCGATGATGAGAAGTTCATTGTCGACCTCTACCGGGACATCCTCGAGGCCAACGGGCACACAGTAGTAGATGTCGCTTCGGATGGCGAGGAGGCCGTCCGGAAGTACCGGGATATGAAGGATAAGCCCGTAATCATTATCATGGACCAGCGCATGCCCGTCAAGGACGGCGTGAGCGCGACGCAGGAGATCCTGAAGATGGACCCCGAGGCGACTATTTTCTTCGGAAGCGCGGACCTCCACATCGAGAAGGAGGCGATCGCAGCGGGAGCCAAAGGCTTCTTGCTCAAGCCCTTCAGGATCGAGGAGCTCCTCGAAGCCATCGAGGAGACGGTCGCCGACAAGGGCAAGGCCAAGAGCTAGCGAAGCCGGCTATCTTCTGCGGGCTTCGACGGATTTCGTGTAGGTGAGCAGTGTGAACGATAGAGAACGAAGACGGCGTGGCGGATTCGGCCTACTTTTAAGTAGGCAGGTCGGAATGCAGAGGGCAGCGCCCCTGGAGGGGATTAGCGATGCCTGAAGATGCGAGCGACCTGAGGGCTCTTAGGAGGGCGAAGTTGGATGAGCTGAAAGCCAAGGGCCTCAACCCGTACGAGAAGTACAGGTATGTCAGGACGCACAACTCCTCTGGGATCAAGAAGGCGTTCGAAGGGATCGGGGCGGAGAAGAGCGCGCAGACGGTATCCACCGCCGGTCGGATAATGGGCATGAGGATCCACGGCAAGGCGGGGTTTGCCGACCTCCAGGACCGAGAGGGCAGAATTCAAGTCTACTTCAAGCTCGACGATCTAGGCAAGGAGAGGTTCGAGCTGTTCAGGTCGCTGGACAAGGGAGATATGGTCGGGGTGAAGGGCAGGGTCTTCAGGACCAAGATGGGCGAGATCACAATAGCAGTCGTGGACTTCGAGATACTGACCAAGGCGCTGGAGCCGTTCCCTGACCAGTTCCACGGCCTTCAGGACGTGCAGACGAGGTACCGCAAGAGGTACCTCGACCTGATAATGAACCAGGACGTCAGGCAGCGGTTCATCAACAGGAGCAGGATGGTGGCGTTCATGCGCGACTGGCTCAACGCCAAGGGATACCTCGAGGTCGAGACCCCGATCCTGCAGCCTCTCTACGGCGGCGCCCTGGCGAGGCCTTTCGTGACGCATCACAACTTCCTCGACATGGACCTCTATCTCAGGATAGCCCCGGAGCTCTACCACAAGAGGTGCATAGTCGGGGACCTCGAGAAGGTGTACGAGATAGGCCACAACTTCAGGAACGAGGACATCGACGCGCAACACTATCCGGAGTACACATCGATGGAGCTCTACCAGGCATACGCGGACTACAACGACATAATGGACCTCACCGAGTCGCTGATGTACGACACCGCAATGCACATCTGCGGGACGGACAAGTTACCATATGGGGACAAGGTGTTGGATTTCGCGAAGCCCTGGCCGAGGATAACCATGCTCGACGCAATCAAGAGGTACACCGGCCTCGACTTTGCCTCGTTCAAGACTGTCGACGATGCAAAGGACGCAGCGATGCAGATAGGCACGGGGAACCTCGAGAACTGCGACACCTTGGGGGAGGTGACCGCGGAGGTATTCGACCAGAAGACCCAGCCCAGCCTCATCAACCCGACTTTCATCGTAGACCATCCGATAGAGGTGTCTCCACTTGCGAAGCGGAAGAGAGGGGATCCACAGCTGGTCGAGAGGTTCGAACTGTTCATCAACGGCTGGGAGTTCGCGAACGCCTTCTCGGAACTGAACGATCCTGTGGAGCAGGAGCACAGGTTCAGGGACCAGGAGCGGTACAGGGACGAGGGGGACGAAGAGGCCCACCCGATCGACATGGATTACGTGAGCGCCCTCGAGTACGGTCTGCCTCCTACCGGTGGCCTGGGCATAGGCATAGACCGCTTCGCGATGATATTGACGAACGCCCCTTCGATAAAGGAGGTCATCCTCTTTCCGCACATGAAGCCCGAGCAGGCCTAGGGGTCAAGGGATGGCAGCCGATGGCAATGAAGTCAGGGTGGAGCATCTTTCTGAGAGGCAGCTGGACGCCCTGATAGAGGCGCAGAACAGTATCTTCGAGGACTACATCATACAGATAAGGTCCTCCAGGCAGTTCTTCATGGACTTCCTGAGGTCTGTCGGAGGCAGCCTCCGGGAGGTCATCGTCTCTCTGGACGAGGGCCGGATAGTCGGCTATGTATGTCCTGTGATCGACGGCGACGACGCATGGATAGGCGGGTTGGGAGTCCTGCCCTCTCACAGGCGCAAAGGCATAGGCACGAAGCTGATGCTCGCTGCTGAAGAGGAGTGCAGGGGCAGAGGCGTGCGTGGGGTGACGCTCGAGGTCATCGAGGGAAACGACCAGGCGAAGCGGTTCTACGAGAAGCTTGGATATGCCGGCAGCCGGAGATACCTCACGGCCGAGGGCAGGCCAGCGAGGTTCGAGGGCTTCGGCCAGATGCCCGAACCTGCCAGCCAGGCCGAGGTAGTGAAGATGCATGCGAGGTCCTATGCCGATACGTGCTGGCAGAAGCGCACGGTGCACGCGATCATGTCATCGGCACGTGGGGCAGAGCGCTACAAGGTCGACGGTGGGTTTGTGCTCCTCAGGGCGGTGGAGACGAACGGTTTCATCCCGTTCCTCGGGGTTCTCCCCGAGAAGAGGAGGACGGGCATTGCGACCTCGCTAACGAGATTTGCGCTTAACCGGCTGTACCATCTAGGTGCGTTCAAGGTCACGGTCTACAACGTCAACGAGGACCTGCCGACCCTGAGGCTGCTCGACATGTTCGACTTCAAGGTGGCCATGAAGGAGATCGAGATGAAGAAGAACATAGCCGGGAGATGACCGTGGAAAGGGTTTCGCGGGGGTTCGTCTCAGAGGCTACTGACGGAACTGGGCGAACTTCTCGTCCGCCAACCACTTCTTCGTGACCCATTCCTGGAGCTTCTTGATGTCCTCCTCGGTCATATGCCTGAACCTCCCCTGGAGCTTCAGGTAATCCTGCACGGGGGTCATCTTCGGCTTCCTGTTGATGGTGAACTTCCCGTTCTCGCACTCGTACAGGGTCCACATGCCCGTGTCGACCGCGAGCTTCGAGATCTCGATCGTCTTCGCTGTGTCGTGCCTCCAGCCGGTAGGACACGGAGCGAACACCTGGACGTACCTGAACCCCTTGATCCTCTTCGCCTTCTCGAACTTGTTGATGAAGTCCTGGATGTGGGCGACTGTGGTCGTGGCGACATAGGGCACATTGTGCGCTATCATGATCTGGGGCAAGTCCTTCTTGAAGGCGGACTTGCCGGCCTTCACCTTCCCGACAGGAGTCGTGGTAGTCCACGCCCCGAAGGGTGTGCTCCCCGACCTCTGTATGCCGGTGTTCATGTACGCCTCGTTATCGTACATCACGTAGATGATGTCCTCGTTCCGCTCCGCTGCGGCCGACAGGGCCTGGATGCCTATGTCCGCTGTGCCGCCATCGCCTGCGATGGCGAGGACTATGGTGTCATCCTTTCCCCTGATCTTGAGCGCCCTCTTCGTCCCCGTAGCACAGGCAGCGGTGTTCTCGAAGGCGACGTCCTGGTAGGGCACCTTCCAGGCGACCCAGGGATATGTCCCTCCGAATACGAGCAGGCAGCACGCTGGGTTCTGAACGACAGTGTTCGGCCCCAGGATCTTCATCAGGTTCCTGACGGCTATGGCTCCTCCGCAACCCGCGCACGCGGTGTGCCCCCTCGTGAACAGCTCGTCATCCGGAAGATCCTTCAGCTTCAAGGCTCCACCCCCCTCGTGGACAACCACACCATGTCACGCTTGACCTTGCCGGTCTTGGCCGTCTCGAGCAGCCTGTCGAACATCAGCCCTACGTCCGCGAGCGACACGTCCCTGCCGCCCAGGCCGCCTATGAAGTCTATCGTCGGGGTGTTGAGACCGTAGAGCGCGTTCCTCAGCTCAATGTATGATGGCCCACCGACTCCGTAGGACACCGCCCTGTCGAAGGCCCCGATTGCCTTGACCTTCTGGCCTATCTTCCTCATCTGCTCAGTCGGATAGGGCCTCCAATACCTCAGCTTCACAAGCCCCACCTTCTTGCCCTTGGACCTGTACTCGTCGACGACCTCGTGAGCTGTCGAGCTCGCCGAGCCCATCGTGACAAGAACGACATCTGCATCATCGACCATGTACGGGTCTATCATCCCGCCCCAATTCCTTCCGAACTGCTTTGCGAAAGCAGCGTTGACCTCTTCAACGACTTTCGGGGCGTCTCGCATGCCCTTGTCCATCTGCCATCTCGACTCCTGCACGTAGTCGGGCGGGGCGAGGGTGCCGTAAGCTACAGGGTTGTCGGGGTCGAGGAACGGGCCAGGGGACTGGAACTTCGGCAGGAACTTGTCCGCCTCCGAAGGTTCCATCAGGTCCACTGGCTCCACCGTGTGTGAGAGTATGAACGCGTCCAGGTTGACCACCATCGGGAGCGCGATTCGCTTGTCCTCCGCGATCTTGAACGCCTGCAAGACCATGTCCTGGACCTCCTGGTTGTTGTCGCAGAACACCTGCAGCCATCCGGAGTCGCGCTCCGGCATTATGTCGTTGTGCTCGACCCAGATGTTGATCGGCGCGGCTATAGCCCGGTTCACGACCGCCATAACTACAGGCAGACGCATACCCGACGCTGTGGGCAGTATCTCGTGCATCAGCGCGAGGCCCTGCGACGAGGTCGCGGTGAACGACCGGACGCCGGTCGCGCTCGCGGACACGCACGCGCTCAGGGCGGAGTGCTCGCTCTCGACCTCGACATACTCGCACTCCATCTCGCCGTTGTTGACGAACTCGGATAGGTGCTCCACGATGAACGTCTGCGGCGTGATTGGATACGCAGCGACGAACGCTGCCCTTGATCTCATGGCGCCGTATGCGGCTGCGTAGTTGCCAGTGACGACCTTCTTAGGCATCCATGATCACCTCACCATCTTGATCGCGTCCACGGGACATTCATTAGCGCATATCCCGCAGCCCTTGCAGTACTCCATGTCGAACTCCATCCTGTCCGCCCTTCTGTATATGCAGCCCTCCGGGCAGTAGAACCAGCAGAAGTTGCACATGGTGCACTTCTCGCTGTCATATTCCGGGTGGAATACCTTCCAGCTGCCTGTCTTGTTCTCGACGAACGAGCCTGGGCCCACCAATCCGGCCTCGGTCTTCATCGGCACGGCGGCGACGCCAATTGGAAGCTCCTTGACATCAGGGAGCCACTTCTTTGCGGTCTGCAGCTTCCTCTTCCCATGTGATTCGCCGATGACGGTCCTCCCGAATGCGACCCTGGCCGCTCTGCCGTTCTTCTCCCCGATAACCGGACCGAGCCTGTCTCCGAAGACCTGCATTATGCCCTTCTCAATCGACTCTATCTTGACGATTCCTGTCGCCTTCGCGAACGCGCCGAGGATGGCCGAGTTCGTTGAAGGCTGCTTCAGGACCTCCAAGGCGATGCTCGTCGCGTCCACGGTCGCCAGCTTGACATCGATCCCCACATCGATCTCCTCGGGCTTCTTTGCGGAGTTGACGACCACCGTGCCTCCCTTCCGCAGGCCCTCGACGACATTGATCGTGTCTAGAAGCGACTCGTCGAGGACCACGACGAAATCGGGTTCGTAGACCTGCGTCTTCCTGTAGACTCTCTTCTTGTCAATCCTGGCGAACGCGAGCACGGGCGCGCCACGCCTCTCGGCTCCGAAGAACGGGAATGCCGTCGCGTAACCACCTTCTTGGAACGCCGCGCTCGCGAGTGCCTGTGCCGCCATGACCGCGCCCTGCCCGCCGCGACCATGAAAGCGTACCTCGTACATCCTAGAAACCTCGCGGGTTTCGAATGAGCATGCCGACCTTAAGCCTTTCCTAGATACACCTGTTGACTCGGAGTTGCTGCCAGTAGGTCGGAAAATCACGAATCCTGAGCCCTCCGCAGCGGACGGTTTCGAGCGTCGAGAAATAGGCACCCACGAATGCTTGAAAACGACCCCACTTGACAATCGGAGCATCTGCGCCTTATCGTCCGAACGTTTTTTGAGTACGCAAAGGATTAGGCTCAGGATGTCGAAGAAGCAGGCGGAAGGGGTCACGCTCAGAGTGGCAAGGGCCCATCATCAATCGGAAGTCGGCCTTGGGAGGGCCCGGATCGACTCTCACACGAGGAAGCAGCTCCACGTCGATGTCGGCGAGATCGTAGAGATTGTCGGGAAGAAGAAGACCGCCGCAAAAGTGTTCAGGGCCGCGCACGAGGACGAGGGCCTGGGCGTGATCAGAATCGACGGCATGATCAGGGGGAACGCGGGAGTCTCAATAGGCGAGAAGGTCGTCGTCAACAAGGTATCGGCCCAACCTGCATCGAAGGTAGTAGTCGCCCCCAAGATACCCCACGGCAAGAGGGTCAGGTTCGGCCAGGGTGTGGAGGGACTGTTCAAGAAGGGATTGCTGAACAGGGCGTTGGTCAAGGGAGACGAGATAATAATCCCCAACATCGCGCTCATGGGCGGATTCCTGCCGTTCATCGTGGTGTCCACCACGCCGAGCGGTATAGTCCAGGTGAATGAATCGACCGAGCTGTCAGTCAAGACCGAACCGGTCGAGGTCACCCAGATCGAGAGACCGTCGGTGACCTACGAGGACATCGGGGGGCTCGAGGATGAGCTGCAGAGGATCAGGGAGATGATCGAGCTGCCCCTGAAGCACCCAGAGGTGTTCTCAAGGCTTGGCATCGACCCCCCAAAGGGCGTGCTTCTGTTCGGCCCCCCGGGGACGGGTAAGACTCTTATTGCGCGCGCGGTCGCGAACGAGGCGGGAGCCAACTTCTACGCGATCCAGGGTCCGGAGATAATGTCGAAGTACTACGGCCAGAGCGAGGAGCGGCTTAGGGAGGTCTTTGCTGAGTCGGAGAAGAATGCGCCCTCTGTGGTGTTCATAGACGAGCTCGACTCGATAGCGCCCCGGAGGGACGAGGTGCAAGGGGAGGTCGAGCGGAGGGTCGTGGCCCAGCTCCTGACGCTGATGGACGGGCTCACCGCGAGGGGGAACGTCATAGTCATCGCAGCGACGAACAGGGAAGAGGCGATAGACCCCGCCCTCAGGCGGCCTGGGAGGTTCGACCGGGAGATAGAGATAGGCGTCCCGACGGTAGTCGGCAGGCAGGAGATCCTGCAGATACACACTAGGGGGATGCCGCTGGAGGAAAGAGTGATGATGGACCACATCGCCAAGATCACACACGGGTTCGTTGGCGCCGATCTTGCATCTCTGGCAAGAGAGGCCGCGATGAAATGCCTGAGAAGGCACCTCCCGGAGATAGACCTGGGAAAGCCAATCCCCGCCGATGTGCTGGAGAAGATGAGGGTCACGGCCCAGGATTTCGCGGACGCGCTCAAGGAGATCGAACCGAGCGCCATGAGGGAGGTGTTCGTCGAAATACCGAAGGCGACCTGGAACGACGTTGGCGGCCTGGACGACATCAAGCGGGAGCTTCATGAGGCTGTCGAGATGCCGCTCGATGACCCCAGCTCATTCGTCAGGATGGGGATAAGGCCTCCCAAGGGCGTGCTTCTGTTTGGAGCCCCGGGTACTGGGAAGACCCTGATAGCGCGCGCGCTCGCGACCGAGTGCAAGGCGAACTTCATAACGATCAAAGGCCCGGAGATCATGTCCAAGTGGGTAGGGGAGAGCGAGAAGGCCGTGCGCATGATATTCAAGAAGGCGAAGCAGGTCTCGCCTTCCATAGTATTCCTGGATGAGATAGACGCGATAGCCCCGAAGAGAGGAGGGCACTTCGATTCGGGTGCGACCGAACGGGTCGTGAACCAACTCCTGACTTCTATGGACGGCCTCGAGGACATGGAGAACGTCTACGTGATCGCAGCGACCAACCGGCCGGACATCATAGACCCTGCGCTTCTCAGGCCGGGCAGGTTCGACAAGCTCGTGCTCATCCCCCTACCCGATGAGGCCACGAGGCTCAAGATACTGCAAGTGCATGCCAGGAACATGCCCCTGGAGAAGGTGGACCTGCCAGCTCTGGCCAAGATCCTCGAGGGGTACGTGGGCGCGGACATAGAGAACCTCTGCAGGGAGGCCGGGCTTGCGGCGCTCCGCAAGAACAGGACCGCGACGAAGGTCACCATGGAGCATTTCGAGGCCGCCCTGGCTACGGTCAAGCCGTCGACAACTCCGGACACTGCGAAATACTATGAGAACATGTTCAGACAGATGAAGACCGCAATCTCTAAGAAGACCGAGGAGGATTTGGGCCTGGGCTACTACAGGTAGCCGGAGATGGGATGTACATGCGGAAATTCATCACCGAGTTGAAGGGCAAAACAGTGATGACCAACGACGGCCAGATACTTGGAATGATCGAGAACTTCCTTCTTGACACGAAGACGGGTGCGCTTCAGAACGTCCTCGTCATACCGGCCGAGGACGTCGAGCCGAGACTGTTCAAGACGGACGCACAGGGGAGACTGGTCCTCCCGTTCAGCGAGATGAAGGCGGTCAGAGACGTAGTCGTGATGAGCATCGCCTGAGCATCTCCTTTGAGAGCGATTCAGAACCAGCGAAGGCTCTCCTCAGACCTTCCCGGCCCTGTCCTTGGCTTTGAGTATGCGCACTATCAGGTCGGCCCTTGTGCCCCTGGCGCTGAGGCCGAGCGATTCGCATATCGCCTCGATCTCCGACCTCTTCTTCTCCCTGAGGAACTGCTCGTCAATCTTCTCCAGCAGGGCGTCTGCGGACTCCTTGTCGCCCAGGATCTCCTCTGACGGAGGCGCTGGCTGGCGCTCCGCCTCCTTCTTGGGCCGCCCCGGTCCCAGAGAGCTGATCCTGTTGAGATTGTCTGCAGCGTCATTGAACTGAGGCGCGATCCTGAGCGCCTCCTTGAACGCGACTGAGGCCTCCTCGTGCTTGCCCATGCGTTCTAGCGCGATGCCCTTGTTGTTGAACGCCTCTGGGGTCTCAGCCACCTTGAGCGACTTGTCAAAGGTCGCGACCGCTTCATCCAGCATGTCAATCGACAGCTGGCAGAAGCCTTTGTTGGTAAGAGCGACTGTCGTGTGTCGCATCATGCTCGACTCCTCGAAGCAGGCGACGGCCTCCCTGAGCCTGTCGACCTTGTAGAGCACACATCCCCTATTGCTCCAAGCAGCGCAGTTGTCTCTCTGCAGACGAATCGCCCTGTCGAACTCGAAGCTCGCCTTCTCGAAATCGTTCTTCTTGAGGTGCGTGACGCCTCTGTTGTTGTGCGCCTCGGACTCGTCGAGGGACATGGATATCGTCTTTTCGAAAGTGTGACCTGCGACATCGAAGGTCCCTTGCACGAGGCATATCAGGCCCCTGAGATTCTGGAGGGCTGCCAGGTCCTCGAGCCTGAGTGCCGCGTCGATGTCCTCCAGAGCCTGTTTGGTGTCCCCTCTTTCGAAGGCCTCGAGCGCAGCAGCCGCCTGGGCCTGCCAGCCGTACTTGGAGTTCCTCAGAGCGGCGCTCACCTTGCTGGCCCTCTCGCTCTCCCCCTGCTCCCGGAGGACAGCGTGCAGGTTCAGCATCGCGGGGGTGTAGTTCGGGTCGGTGGCGAGCGCGTGCTCGTATGTCTTCGCGGCCGCCTCCAGCTTCCCCAGCTGATAGAGCACGTTCCCAGCGGCCGTCAGAAGAGGAGCATTGTCCCCCTCCAATCTGAGGGACTTACCGAGTAGGTCGAAGGCCTCTTCCAGCCTCCCCAGGAGCAGCAGCAGTTCGGCACGGTCGCCGTAGAGCTCCTCCGCGAGCTCCTCGATCTTCTCATCGTGGACGCGGGCGATGATCGCCTCAGAGACCTTGACCTCTAACTCAGGAGCGGCAGGGGCACCCGCCTTGATCGCTTCGGACGCGAATATGTCCTGGACTATCCTCGGGACCTCGGCGTACCTCTCGGCGATCTTCTTCGATATCTCGTCAAGGGCCCTCCTGGCGTCTGAGAACTCGGGGTCGATCCTCAACGCGGCTTCGAAGCTGGCCTTGGCCTTAGTGACATCCCCGGTCTTGCGGGCCGCGAGTCCGCGCAGGTGCCAACCTTTCGGCAGCTCCGGCCTGAACTGGGTCATCTGCGTGAACGCGTCCAGAGCCTCCTGGTACCTTCCCATCTCGAACAGGAGGCCTCCTTTGTTCATCCACGCCTCAACGTAGTCGTGTCTCAGCTCGATGGCCCTGTTGTACGATGCGAGGGCCTCGTTCAGCTGCCCCAAGGCGTGCAGAGTCGCGCCCCTGTTGTTGTGGACCTTCTCGAGCCTGTAGTTGATCTTCAGGACCTTGTCATAGGCCTCGAGAGCCTCCTGGAACCTCCCCAGCCTGTGGAGGGTCGAACCCTTGTTGATCAGCGCCTTCTGCATGACCGGGTTGTACCTCAACGCACGGTCGTAGCAGATGATCTCCTCGTTGTACCGCCCGAGGGAGAACAGGCACGCGCCGAGGGAGAACCAGGTCTCATCGCTCTCGGGGTAGAGCTCGAGTGCGTGCTTATAGCACTCGAGCGCCTGCTCGTGATATCCCATCTCGTCTAGTGTGTTACCCTTGAACCTCCAGGGGACATCGTAGTCCTCTTTCAGCATGATCGCCTGGTCGAAGTGATCCAGGGCCTTCATGTACTCCTTGCTGGCCAAGGCCTCGTAGCCCGCCTTCATGGCCTCTTCGAGCTTTCGATCGGCACCCGGTATCGAGGTGACCTTCGCGCGTTCTTTCCAGGCATCGGCGGACCTGATCACGTCCTTGTCCAAATCGAACCTGCGGAGCAACGATGCGACCTTGGCGCCTTCCGCGAGACCTATGTTGTTCGCCTCGGCGACGGCCGCGGCCTGCTTGCTGATGGAAGAAGTGGTGAGGACGAGCGCATTCGGCGCGTCTGCCTTCCGCATGTACGCGATGAGGCTGTCGATGTCCTCCCTGGACACCGGGCTCTCCTGTCTCGAGAACAGGAGGACGTACTTCTTGCCGTCGGGCCTGTGCACGCACTCGAATATGGTGAACGCTGGCTTAGGCCTGCTCCGGCTGACCTTCAGCTCCAAGTATCCAGCCACGGTCTCGACGAGCTTGTTGAACTCCGTGTCGGAGATCTCTCCTATGGCCCTCAGAATCCTATCATCTGATCTCTCGCTGAGGATCCTTTCGAGCTCAACCATCAGGCCTCACCCCCGGACACTGCCCTGAGCCAATGAGCGGCCTCCTTGTTGTTGGGATCGAGCCTGACGCTCTCCTCGAGGCACTTCTTGGCCTCATCGACCATTCCAAGCGCGTTGAGGGCAATGCCCTTCCTACCCAGTGTGTGCGAGTCGTCCCCTGCCATGGCCATGAACTGGTCGTAGGCCTCGATCGCGCGCTTGAACTTCTCCTTCTCGAGGAGTATGTCCCCCTTTATCTTCCACGCCTCGTGGTCCCCCGGCACGAGAGCGGTGTACTTGTCCAAGGACTGGATCGCTGCGCCCCACCTGTTGAGCTGCTTCATGGTCAGGGCCTTGCCGAACCACGCTCTCGGGTTCTCCGGTTCCAGCTCGAGGGCCTTCGAGAAGCCCTCGTCGGCACCGTCGATCTTCTTGTTCTCGAGCAGGATCTCCGCCATCAGGATCCACGCGCCAACGTGCGCCTTGCCGAGAGAGACCGCCTTGCTCAGGTACTGTATGGCGGCGCCCCACTTCCCGAGCTTGTGAGCGATGACTCCCCGCCAATACCATGCATCCGGATCCTCCCGGTGCCTTTCGTAGAACGCATGTGCCTTCGCCTCAGCAGCCTTGAAGTCCATCTTGCCCACGAGAGCCTCTATCTCGGCAAGGGCGGCCTCCCTGTCTCCGAGATCGGCCTTGAGCCTGTGCTCGGCAGCCTGTATTGCGCTGTCGTAGTCTCCCGCGTCCAAGGCACTCCTGAGCTTGTCCACTGTCGGCCCTGGGATAGGTTTCTCAGGCCTAGGCTTCGGAGCCTCCCTTCTGCTCCCGAGGGGCGGCATGGGCGCGTTCACGCTCTCCTCCTGTGCGACTTTCCTGAACTCGGACATCAGCTCCGAGAGCTTCCTCTCCAGGTCGGGTCTCCTTGCTAGCGCACGCTGGCTCTCGGCAAGAGAGGCCTCCTCGATCTTTCCGAGGTCCCTCAGCGTCCTGACGAGTATGTCGTGTGCGGGGATGTAGTGAGAGTCAAGCGATATCGCTCGGCTGAAGCATTCGAGGGCCTCCTTGGGCCTATCCAGATCCCTCAGTATCCTGCCCTTCAGGACCCAGAGTTCCGGGCGCTCCCCCTGGCTTATGATGTCGTCAACCCTCGACAGGGCCTCCATCTGGTTGCCCAGCATCAGATGGGCCTTCGCGAGAGACTCGCCGATCTTGAAGTCGTCAGGGAAGCTCCTTATGGCCTCGGACAGGTGCTCCTCCGCTTCCGTCCACTCCTCGGCGTCGAGGCACAACAGGCCAAGGTTGCGAGCGGCTATCGAATACAAGTCGTCCCCTGGCGTGACCTTGTAGAAGAACTCCTTCGCCTTGGAGACGAGGTAGGCGCGCTTCGAGTCACGCCATTTCTTGGAGGCGGTCCTTACCAGGACGCTGTGGGATGCGCTCCAGTACACAACGCCTATCCGTATGTACAGGTCGCTCATGCCCTCGTTGGGATATACCTTCTCAGCGGCGTTGATCTTCTGGACGACCAAGGCTATCGCCTTGATGGCGTCTTCTGTGAGAACCACGAGAGGGCCGTCGACCCTCAGGGGTACCCCGAGGTGCGCCAGCATGGCATCGCACTTGACATGTACGTCCTTCAGCTCGTCATGCTGCAGGTTCTGGACGTTGAGGTCCGTTATGCGCTTGAGGATGTCCGCCGATGGGATCAGGACCATGTCCGAGCGCGCGACCGGCCCGAGAAGACATGCGGCGGAGCCGTCCGAGCGGAGCCTGGAGAACAAGCTCGTGCCCACCAGGACCGGGTTAAGGAAGAATCTGGGTTCCTGGAAGCACTCATCAGCGCACTTGTCGCAGACAAGTGACTCATCATCGCATCGACCTTCGCACTTAAGACAGGGCACCGACGACCTCCCACTCACATCCGATGCTAATGAACTGATATAATGGTAACGATAGAGCGCTCAGCCAGAGTCTGCAGCTTTAGTCATGTAGCAGCCATCTCTCGCATATCCGAGGCG
>CAZHTV010000029.1:0-15523 GCA_964535775.1 uncultured Thermoplasmata archaeon
GTCGACGTTGAGAGATTCACAGGTTCTTGCGTCGTGTGCAAGAAGCCCACTCAGACCCCTGTCTACCTCGCAAGGGCCATGTGAGCAGGACTACTTCTTGACTGGCTTCTTCCTGTAGAGAAGCATCCCGATCACGCCGAAGGCGATCAGGGGCACGTATACAGTGTAGATGCCTATGTTGCCCCTGTCGAACGGGTACCAGGTGTCGTAGAGGACACCCCAAGCCCAGTAGATTACCAAGCCTGCGATGAAGAGCACTGCGAAAAACGAGAAGGTCATCTTCCTGTGGAACTCTGTGCCCTCGGGCTCGGCCATCAGCGCGCCCAATGAGTTGGCTGTATAAATTGGTTGCCATGCTCTACGAAAGAGGGTTTATGAAAGGGGTAGGCTATTACCCATCCGGACAGTTTGGCTCTCAGAGTTGTAACATAATAAAAGACCTACTTGGGAGGAAAGTGGGAGACTGTCAATCGCAGGTGATGAGAAGACATCGTGGGCTTGCATAGGAACGAGATGGGAAGATCCCAGAGAGCTTTCCATGAAGTCGGCCATAGCGGTCGCCTTGGCCACCCTGCTTCTCGTGTCGTGCCTTGGCCTGGCAGGAGCTAGGGTGGCGGAAGCCGCGGGCGGCACAACCCTCAGGATCGGGCTGATCGAGCCGATAGACAGCATGAACCCGTTCATAGGTGTCACGGACAACGCGTATCTGTTCTGGCAGTTCATCTACGAGGACCTGATCACCGTGGATGAGGACATGCAGCCGAAGCCGAACCTGGCGACGAGCTGGTATGCGGTGCCCGATTACGAGCCCTATGGTTCGGTCTGGCAGTACAATCTGACACGGAATGCCCTCTGGCATGACAATGAACCATTTGACGCCGACGACGTGGTCTTCACGATAGAAATGCAGACAGGGCTCAACTTCGACACCGTATGGGCTTACCAACCGTCCACTGCGCTGATCAGCTCGATCGAGAAGCTGGACGAATACACAGTACGCATACACTACAAGGATTTCGAGGGGAACCCCTCTCCGTGCCCGTTCGCGGAGTCGCTAATGATACCGATAATCCCTGAACACATCTGGGGGATTATGGATGTCTCCGATAGGGTATTCGTCTATGAGAACCGGTGGCCCATTGGGACCGGCCCGTTCATGTGCACGGAACACACGGAAGAGGAATACAAGTCGGGGGATCCCCTCATCCTGCTTAGGAATCCAGACTACCATGGAGCGGTCGATCGGGGGGACACTATAGACTTCGACAGAGTCATCCTCGTGTTCTACCTCGAACCATCCGCGATGTTCAGCGACATCCAGCGAGGGGCCATAGATGTGGCAGCGTTCAACGCGGCCAGCTTCCAGAACCTGGAGGCATGGCTGAACAACAACCCAGACGCGCCGATAGAGACCTACTCCGGACTGCAGTGCACGGGCTTCTCCGTCGAGTTGAGCGTTTGCATGCAGCCAAACACGCTCAACGACCTCAGGAGAGACCCTGAGGTGAGGAAAGCAATGGCCTATGCTATCAACAAGGAGTTCGTCAAGAACAACATCTACCGGGGCTACGCGGAGATCGGCTCCACGATAATCCCCCCGATATACGGAGACCTCTACTGGGAGCCGGGACCCGACGAGATATATTCCTTCAACCTCACCAAGGCCAACGAGACCCTTACCGCAGCCGGATATTACTGGGGTTCGGACGGCATACGAAGGGCTGGCGTGGGCAACCCATACTACCCGGAGGGCGGTAAGCCTTTGTCCTTCCAGATCATCGTCGAGCAGGAGCTGATGGAGGACAAGGACACGGCGACGAAGCTGCGAGAAGATTTCAGGAAGATTGGAATCCAGATTGAGCCGAGGTACGTTAGCATAGGCCTGTGGAGCACGCTCATCTACGACTACAACTTCGATCTCACGCTGACATACTGGAGCGGCGACCCTGACCCCTCGTATCTGCTGTACATCCAGACCTCCTACTCCATAGGAGGCTGGTCGGAGAACGGATACAGCAACCCGTGGTACGATGAGAACTACTCCATGTACATCAAGGCTACCACGCACGAAGAGAAGAAGACCGCCATACACAACTGTCAGAAGCTGATGTACGAGGACGCCGCATTCGTGGTCACTACCTATCCATACGGCTGCTGGGGCTGGAGGACCGACAGTTTCTCAGGATGGGGTGACTGGGAAGCACATCCAGGGAGACAGCTCGCTAATTTCTGGAGCGCCAACCAGCTGTACTTCGACCTCGTGCCTTTGAAGGCCGACGGAGAGTTGTCCCTCATGCTGTATGCCGCAGTAGGTGCGGCCGCGGTGGCCGCAGTGGTGGCCGCAATCTGGTTCATCCGGCGCAGAGGCGGTGAGAAGGAAGAGGACGTCAGACTACCGTGATGGCAATGTCTGAGAACGAGCGCACTGCCGACATGACGGAGCCACGAGAACCTTGGCGCACAAGCGGATGACGGCGGGACGAAATGGCACGTGACTTCAGGTCTTACATATTCAGGAAGACCGTCTACCTGACGATAACCATATTCCTGATTTTGGCTTTCAACTTCATCCTCTTCAGGGTGATGCCCGGAGACCCGGCTAGGGCCGTAATCCCGAAAGGAGCGAGCCCTGATATCATCGAGGCGCTCAGGGACAAGTGGGGCCTTGATGAACCCTATCTGTCCCAGTTCATCACCTATCTGGTGAACATATTCAGGGGCGATTTAGGGAACAGCTTCACCGTGCGGGTCAACACTCCTGTGGTGGAAATCCTCGGGCCGGCCCTGGCCAACACGCTGGTCCTTGTCGGCACGGGGACGGCTCTTGCCGTGCTCGCGGGAATAGTGCTCGGCAGGCTCGCGGCCTGGAAGAGGGGCACGGCCACGGACAGGGTCGCGAGCGGGTTCTTCCTCATCTTCTACTGCATGCCCACATTCCTATTCGCACTGATCCTGCTCAGCCTTTTCACGAAGTACATACCCGATTGGCCATCGAGAGGGGCCTATGGGGAGGACTACAGGTACCTCGACCTGTGGGGGAAGATCGGAGACCGGGCGTACCACACTCTCCTTCCATTGGGGGCCCTTGTCGTGGAGGAGATAGCAGCTTTCGCGATCATCACACGCAGCGCCCTCATAGATGTGATGACAGAGGAGTACATGGTGACTGCAGTCGCTAAGGGGATGAAGTCGAGGGACATCCTCCACAGGCATGCGATGCCAAATGCGATGCTCCCTGTCGTGACGGTCGTCGCGATGTACGTCGGTTGGGTGCTGAGCGGTTCGATCATGATCGAAGTCATATTCTCATATCCTGGCCTTGGCAAGTTGACATGGGATGCAGTCTGGGGTGAGGACTATCCCGTGCTACAGGCGGCCTTCATGCTGGAGACGATTGCCGTTCTGATCGCGAACTTCTTCGCAGACCTCCTGTTGTTCAGGCTCGACCCGAGGGTGAAGATATGATGCAGGACAGGACGGCACCTGCGGGCCGAGGCTCGGGCATCCTACGAATTCGTCCGCGGATTCGGAGAGACACATCGACACGCAGGCATCGGATGACCACATGCCTCGTCGTTCTCGCAGCGCTCCTCACATTTACCCTCCTCTGGCCCTCATGCGCGGTGCCCGGAGCATCCGCCGAGGAACCAATCCTGCTGCGGAACATGCAGGAGGACGAGCCCGTTGCCAATGCGGGCCCGGACCAGAACATCACCGAAGGTAACAGACTAACATTGAATGGTTCCATGTCCACGGGGTTCGAGGGCCCTGATGAGCTCAACTACACATGGACCATACAGTTCCCGATAGGTAGGGCGACTCTCTATGGACAGGTCGTTTCCTTCAGGGCCAGCCAGGTCGGGCAGCTGAACGCCACCCTGACGGTTCGGGACAGCCTGGACAGGACCAGTGCTGACGAGATGACGGTATACGTCTTGGAGAAAAGACTCTCCTTCTTGGAGAAGTACTGGCTGATCCTGCTGTTCGCTGCGGTCGTCGGCATCCCCCTCGGCATGTGGCTGATCGGTGCAGTCTTCAGAGTCCTACGTGGAGAGCCTGCGATACCGCCGACAACTAGGGAGAAGACCCTCCTCTTCCTGACATCTGCTCGCAAGATCGCGAAGCAGTTCAGCAAGAGTGTGAGTGGTATGCTCGGCCTCGCGATCCTCACGTTCTTTCTGGTCATGGCGGTGTTCGCCCCCTATATCGCGCACTTCGAAGACCCCAAGAACCTCTCATGGAGTGATGTCAACCCCGCCAGGGCATCGCCGTCCTCCGAGTTCTGGTTCGGGACGGATTTCTACGGCAGGGACGTCTGGAGCCTTACCGTGTGGGGCTCCAGGGCGAGCCTCACCGTCGGCCTATTAGCCTCGCTCATCTCGATCGTGCTCGGGACATCTGTGGGCCTGAGCGCGGGATACTTCGGAAAATTCTCGGACGAGGTCCTGATGAGGTTGACTGACTTCTTCCTGGTCATCCCGTGGCTGCCGCTCATGATCGTGTTCGCGATGGTGATGGGCCGGTCGTTCCAGAACATAATAATAGTGATAGGCATCACCAGCTGGCCGTCGACCGCCAGGATAGTCAGAGCGCAGGTCATGTCCATCAAGGAGAAGATGTTCATCCAGCGCGCAGTCTGCGTCGGCTCTGGCGACTTCAGAATAATCGGCAGGCACGTTCTGCCGAACGTGGTCCCGCTCATATTCGCCAACACCATACTCCTGATCGCCAACTCGATCTTCTCCGAGTCGTTCCTCGAGTTCTTCAACCTCGGCGACCCCGATGTGATCAGCTGGGGCACGATGCTGGAGGAGTCCTACTCCAACGGGGACTTCAACAGCGTCGCGTGGTGGGACTACGCGTTCCCAGGCGCATTCATAGTGATCCTGATCATGGCATTCTACCTGATAGGCGACGCGCTCGACGAGGTCCTCAACCCGAAGCTGCGCAGGAGATGACCCGCGGGCCGACAAGCACTGAGAGACATAGAAGCAGACGAAGGAAAGGGTTTCAGAGGGATCTCAGCCTAACTGGCTCATCCGGGCGGCGAGGACGTCCCGATCTTCAGGAACTCCTCCTCGTCCTTGAGCGCCTGCTCGAATATCTCGAAACCCTTCTCGAGCTGCGCCTTCGAGATGCACAGCGGCGGCGCGATTCTGAACACGTTGCCGAAGGATCCCGACGTGATGGTCATCAGACCTGCCCTCCAGCACTTGCCCTGGATGTTCGTCGCCTCGTGCGGCTCCTTGGTGTACTGGTTCTTCACGAGCTCGACGCCGATCATGAGCCCCTTGCCCCGGACATCGCCTATGATCTCCCTGCGCTGCTGCATCTCCTTCAGCAGCTTCATGGCGTAGTCCCCGAGCTTCGCAGCCCTGTCAGAGAGGTTCTCCTCTATGATCGCCTGCACGTGCGCTAGCCCAGCGGCCATCGTGATCGCGTTGCCGCCGAAGGTAGATGAGTGCGAACCTGGTCTCCATTTCCTCATGATCTCGTGCTTCGCTATGATGGCGCCCAGAGGAACGCCGCCCCCTAGCGCCTTGCCCAACACGAGTATGTCCGGGATCGTGTTGAAGTGCTCGCACGCGAACATCTTGCCGGTCCTCGCGAAGCCCGTCTGGACCTCGTCGAAGACGAGTAGCGCGCCCTGCGAATCGGATAACTTCCTGAGCGCCGGGAGATAGTCCTTCGGCGGCACTACGTACCCGCCCTCGCCCTGGATGGGCTCGACGAATATCGAGGCGATCTGGCCTGTCGCTCCGCCCATGGTCAGGACCTGGTTCTCGATGTAGTCGACGCAGTACAGTCCGCACTCAGGATACGTCTGCTTGAAGGCGCACCTGTAGCAGTACGCGAACGGCGTGAACAGGATCCCGGGGGACATCGGCCCGTAGCTGTACCTCAGCTTCAGCTTGCTCGTGAGCGCCAGCCCGGCGCCTATCCTGCCGTGGTATGAGCCGAAGAACGCAAGGTGCTCGCTCCTCTTGGTGTAGTACCTCGAGAGCTTGAACGCGGCCTCCACCGCCTCCGCACCACTGTTCCCGAAGAATGTCCCCCTGAGCGCTTTGCCAGGGGATATCTCGGAGAGCAACTTCGCGAAGTAGGCCTCCTTGTCGAAGTAGGCGTCGTTTGCCATGGAGTGGATGAGTTTCGCGGCCTGCTCCTGAATCGCCTTGCTGACCTTATAGTGCGTCCAGCCGGCGTTCTGGACTGCGATGCCTGACGAGAAATCGAGCAGGACGTTGCCGTCCGCATCCATGACGGCGGCGCCCGCGGCCTTGTCGATGGTGAACGTGAAGCACCTGTCATATGCATACGAGACGTAGTCCCTGTCGATCTTTATGATCTCCTTGCTCTTGGGACCCGGCGCCCTCACGCTTATCTTCGGGGCCTCCCTGGCCCACTGGGGGACCCAATCTGGCAGGGGGAACTCCTCGGTCGTCTTCTCGGCCTTCTCCTGTCCTTCGGTCGGTCTTGGCTGCTTCACCTGCTCAACAACCGACTCGTTCTCTGTCATCTCACTCATCCCTTACTCCTCCCGATTCTTCTCGAGAGTCAACGCACCTGGCTTGCAGACCTTGATGCACTCCGGATCGCCGGCGCACAGGTCGCACATATATGCAGTCTCAACCCCGAAGGCACCCTCGAAGAACACGCCATCGTACGGGCACCTCGGTATGCACGCCATGCACGCAAAGCACCTGTGCTCGTCCAAGGTCCAGTACTTGCCGTCGCTGTGAAACTCGATCAGCGCGGAAGGGCAGACCTCACTGGGCGGACATGTCTCGCAGTGCACGCACATGGTCGCCTTGTATTTTTCCCCATCCTTGGATATCGTGATCCTCGTCTTCCCGACCGCCACCGCGTCAGGGTGTGCTCTCACGCACGCCTTCTCGCATTCCAGGCAGCCAGTGCATTTGTCCGGGTGGAAAACCAACCCGAACTTCTTAGTGGAGCTCATCAGTGCATCCTCCTGAGTTGCCACGCCTAGACAATAGCATGGCGTGATGAGTCAGGGCGACTCACTCCGGTGATTTACCCTAAGATGCTCATTCCATTTATACCCTCGCCATCTGCGGTATTTCTAGGTTGCTGTCGTGCAATTTCCAGTCGAAAAAAATGGAAAACATTCGACCCACTACCCCTTTAAGTTGAAAACTTCTCAATTAAACCCGGCCAATCGTTAAACATTCGAATTCATCAAGAACAGAAGTGAAAAGAGGTCAATAATGGGTTTTTTATATTGAACCATGGATATTGACGCAACCCGTCGCGGACCTGGCGCGGTCTCGTCGCCATCTCGTGTAGCTGCTGCTTACTGGCGCGGCAATGAGTACATCGCTCGCCAACTCCGGCCATCGCGTTCTGGAATCACTTAAGGTACGGCAGCTTGTCGATGATGTCCCCGAGGCCGGCATCCTGGAGCGACTTCTTGGTCGGTCTGCCCTCGGCGTCCCAGCCCCAGAGCTGGTAGTACTCGGTCAGCATCTTCTCGAAGTCCGCCTTCGGGACCGCCTTGCCCTTGGCCTTGCCCTCCGGGAGCGGTTCCTTCTCCATGCGCTCCGGCAGCGTGTCGTCCTTCTTCGTGAAACCCTCGCGGACATTGAACGCGCGCGTGAGGTTCCAGATCCGCCTGCCCACCTCCCTCAGGTGCTTCTCGCTCGACTGCACGCCCGTAGCCGCGCTGTAGTACTTCGCCATGTTCTCGAAGTTCACTCCGTAGAAGTCGCAGAAGATGAAGCTCCACTTCACGCTGGTCCTCGTCTGGTCCTCCACGCAGACGGCGGCCTTCCCCTCCGGGCTCCACGGATCCTCGCTGCCGTACGCATCTGCGGCAACCGGCCACGCCCTCAGATGGCACGCTCCCCTGTCAGAGGTGGCATATGCGAGCGCCATCCCTATGGTGCCCCTCGGGTCGTATGCCGGGTATTCGAGGCCCTTGACCTCGAGGACCAGGTTCTCAGCGCCCTTGCCGATCTTCTTCGCGGCCCTCTTGGCACCGTCCGCGAGCAGGCCGCCTATGGCCTGTCTGTTGGCGATCATCCCAGGCATCTTCGCGTAGGCCTCCTCGTTTCCGAACCTCAGGTCGAGGCCTCCAGTGTCGCTCTTCGTGAGGACGCCCTTCTCGTAGAGGTCCATCGCCAGCGCCGTCACGTTCCCGGTCGAGATTGAGTCCAGGCCGAGCCTGTCGCAGTCCTCCACGAACTTGACGACCGCCTCGATGTTCCTGATGCCGCAGTTGGAGCCACACAGGCCGAGTGTCTCGTACTCCGGCCCCTCGGTCCACGCGCCCTTGAATATGCCCTGCTTGACCTTCGCCAGGCTGCCACATGCGATCGCGCAGTCGAAGCACGCCTTCTTCCGGACGAGCACCCTCGACTTGAGCGCCTCGGAGTTGATGCCCTCGACGCCGTCGAATACCCCGCTCTTCCAGTCGTTCGTCGGCAGTATGCCCGCATCGTGGCTCATCTGCACCAGGATCGGCGTGCCATCGGTGATCATGCCTGCGTGGTCGGGGTTCTCGATCACATCCTTGATGAGCATCTCCTTGGCCATCTTTGTGAAGCTGTCGATGTCCTTGATCTCGACGCCCATGTAGCCTCTGGCCGCGACCGCCTTTAGGTTCTTGGAGCCGAACAGGGCGCCAGTGCCGCCTCTGCCCGCGTTCCTCGTGAGGTCGCTTGTGACGCTGGATATAAGCCCGAGCTTCTCGCCAGCGGGGCCAATGCACGAGACCCTCGCGAACTTCTCCCCCGTCTCCTTCCTGATCAGCTCCTCCGTCTCAAACGTGTCCTTCCCGACCAGGTTCTTCGCGTCGCGTATCTCGGCCTTGCCGTCCTTGATCCACAGGTAGGACATCCTCTTGGCCTTTCCCTTGATGATCACGCCATCGAAGCCCGCGTACTTCAGCTCCGACCCGAAGAAGCCGCCCGCATAGCTATCGAGGAAGGTCCCCGTAAGCGGCGACTTGCTGACTATCACGTATCTCCCTGTGAGCGGGGTCATGGTGCCGACGAGCGGGCCAGTCCATATGGAGAGTATGTTCTCCGGTGACAGCGGGTCGGTGCCCGGCTTCAGCTCCTCGAACAGGTATCTCGCGCCCAGGCCCTTGCCCCCTATGAACTGCTTCGCCCACTCGCGGTTGAGCGGCTCCGTTGTGATCTTCTCGTTCGTCAGGTCCACTCTGAGAATCTTGTCCTTGTATCCGTCTCCCGCCATCTCAATCACCTCTTGAGGACTCCCTTGGGGCACACCTCGACGCACTGCGGCGTGCCTCCGCACAGGTCGCATTTGATCGAATAGGACCCCGATGGGTCGAGCCAACAGCCGTTGTACGGGCACGCCTCGACGCACGCGCCACAGGCTGTGCATAGCTCCTTGTCCACGTAGTAGATGCCGAGGCCCTCGTTGAGCTTGATCGCCTCGACAGGACACGACTCAACGCAGGGATGTTCGTCACACTGGATGCAGAAGTTCAGCTTGAACTCACCCGGTTCGGGGAAGAGGTCCTGCACCTCTATCCTGGACTCGCCAGGGTTGAACTTGCCCGTGTGCGTCGCAGAACACACAAGGGCGCACAGCTGACAGCCAGTGCACTTAGTCAAGTCGGCCTTCAGACCTTTGCTCACTTGTATTCCCTCCCAGTTGGATGATGCTTCTCAGACAAAGGCATGGCAGGTGCTAAACACAATCTGTCACATGGTAAGAAGCTCGGACAGTTGCCTACCCTACCAGCCCCCCTTGGGACTCGGTGAGTTAATGCAATCGCCGTATTTAGCATTTGTCGGGTCTCGATGGCGCAGCCAGACGGCCGGAATTCGTGGCCCGCGTGAGCCAGAATCCAAACGCGATATGCTCTTCCGGACCTATCGATTGACGCACTTAGCCATCACATTATTTAAATATTATTACTGCTATTAATTAGCATACGGGTGTGGCAGGATGGGAGCGCTGACGATCGCACTCGCGGCCGTCACAGTAATCGCAGTTCTATCCTTACTGGTATTGGTCACGTTAAGAAGACATCGCTGTGCGCCCGGTCAGGAGTCCCCGAGTCCTCCGCATCCTCAGGCGCCTGCATACAAGCAGCAGACCCAACATGCAGAGTACTACAGACCCCGTGAGATGAAAGTAAGTTCAACCCCTCCTCTCGCGAAGCCTGAGGAGCGCGACCCGAGGAAGCAAGCTCTCCCGCACTGTCCGCTCTGCAACGCGGCCGTCGGCTTCGACGATGAAAGATGTCCGAAGTGCAGGCACGTTCTGAAGGATATCTGAGACGACAGCCCGAGAAGCAATTATACGCAGCCGAAACAATGTCTCAGAGGATATGATCGAAGAGGGAACACGCGTCATCATCGTCGACGAATCGGGCCGCAAGCATCCCGTCAGATTGGAGAAGAGGATGCTGCAGGTGCCCGGTCTTGGAGTCGTCGACGGAACTGTTCTGTGCAACACCGAGTTCGGGAAGGAACTGAGGATCGGCACGAAGACCATCGTCATGCTCAAGCCTAGCCTCAAGGACCTTCTCGGGATTATCGAGCGGAAGGCCCAGATCATAACCTCGAAGGACAGTTTCATCATACCGCTTCACCTGGACATCGGCTGTGGCAACAGCGTGATTGAAGCAGGCGTCGGCTCTGGAGGATTGACACTGGTCCTCCTGAAGGCGGTCGGCCCGAAGGGCAAGTTGTACTCGTACGAGACGAGGGAAGATTTCGCGGCTGTCGCCAGGCGAAACGTCGCAATGGCGGAGGACGCCCCAGCGTGGCAACTCATGATCGACGATGTATCCTCGGCCGACCTGCCGAAGGAAGTAGATGCAGCCGTCCTCGATGTCCCGAACCCATGGGATGCATTGGCAAACGTCACCTCCGCAGTCAGGGTCGGAGGACACGTCTGCGTCTACGTCCCGAATGCGAACCAACTCGAAACGGCTGTCAGGAAGATGCGGGAACTAGGCCTTGGAGAGATCACTGCGTTCGAGACGATCCAGAGGGAGATGGTCGTGCACGAAGGAGGAGTGCGCCCAAGCTTCGACAACCTCGGCCATACGGGCTACCTCGCTTTCGGCAGAAAGATTCGCCGTTGAAGCGCGTAGCATGCGAACACCACACCCCTCAAAAGCTAAGTACGCGCAAGCATAATGTCCCAAACCGGTGACAACGAAATGGTCATCGCAGAGGTCAGGGTCGAACTGAAGAAGGGGGTGGCCGACCCTGAGGGGAAGAACACTCTCAAAGCGCTCGAGCTCCTTGGTTTCGAAGGTGTCAATGATGTCAAGACCGTAAAGGTCTTCGACATCAGCTTTGACGGTTCACCGGCAGGGGCGGAGAAGAAGGTTGACGAGATGTGCAGGAAGTTGCTCGCCAACCCGGTGATACACAACTACTCGATCACGATCAAGTGAGGGACCGGGATGTCGACCGATGACTTGTACATCCGTCGGGATGTCCCGTTCGAGCTGGTCGATATAGCCCTCGCGAAAGCGAGCGACGACCAGCTCGTCGAGCTCAGCAAGGAGAGCGGCACGGCCCTCTCTCTGGACGAGATGAAACGCATAACAGCGTTCTTCGAGGAGAAGGGGCGCAACCCGACAGATGTGGAGCTGCAGTCCCTTGGCCAGGCCTGGAGCGAGCACTGCTGCTACAAGAGTTCCAAGGTGTTCCTGAAGGAATACATATTCGGCATCACGAACAGGCAGGTCATCGACCGAGGCGACGCTGGCGTCATGGAGTTCGACAGGGACCACGCTTATGCCCTGAGGATTGAGAGCCATAACCATCCTAGTGCGGTCGAGCCATACGGCGGAGCGGCCACCGGCATAGGCGGGATAATCAGGGACGTCCTCTGCATGGGGGCGCAGCCCATCGCCCTCGTGGACCCATTGTTCTTCGGGCCTCCTGACTACCCAGCGGCGAAGGTGGCTCCCGGAATCAAGCACCCGAAGTACCTTCTTGGCGGGATTGTCGCTGGCATAAGGGACTACGGGAACAGAGTAGGGCTCCCGACCGTCTCCGGAGGAGTGTGGTTCGACGAGAGCTACGTTGGGAACTGCCTCGTCAACGTCGGCTGTGTCGGGATAGCCGACAAGAGGAGGATCAAGAGGAACGCCGTGAAAGGCCCTGGCGACGTGCTGATACTTGTAGGGGGTAGGACGGGCAGGGACGGCATACATGGAGTCACATTCGCGTCGGCTGTCCTGACAAAGGAGAGCGAGAGCGAATCAAGGGGCGCAGTGCAGCTCGGGGACCCGATCATGAAGGAGCCTGTCATACACGCGCTCCTCGAGGCGAATGAGAAAGGGCTGATCAACGGCATGAAGGACCTGGGCGGCGGGGGACTGTCCTGCGTGGTGGGAGAGATAGCCCTTTCAGGCGGATGCGGGGCAGAAGCCGACCTATCCAAGGTGCCCCTGAAGGAGGAAGGACTGGCACCTTGGGAGATATGGGTCTCGGAATCGCAAGAGCGCATGATGCTCTCAGTTTCCCCGAAGAACGTCGACGAGGTTCTGCACGTCTTCAAACTCTGGGACGTACCGGCGACGCCCGTGGGCAAAGTCATCGGGGAGAAGGTCGTGCGGCTCTACTTCCTGGGCGAGAAGGTGTTCGACCTCGAGCTCGAGTTCCTGACCGCGGGTCCCGTGTACTGCAGGCCCTGTGGAATCAAGAGGGCCAGGGCCAAAAGGAAGGAGAGCACGCCGAAGGTCAAGGACAGATACGACAATGAACTCCTCAGGCTCCTGGCATCTCCCAACATATGTAACAAGGAGTGGGTGGTTCGACAATACGACCACGAGGTCAGGGGAAGCACCGTGATCAAGCCCCTCCATGGGAAGCTAGGACACTCGGGCCACGGTGACGCCGCCGTGCTCAAACCGGTCGAAGAGTCCTTCAGAGGGCTGGCCATCGCCACTGCCTCTAATCCGTTTGCGGTCGGCCTGGACCCGTACAGGGGCGGCAAGACCTGCATGGACGAGATGTGCAGGAACCTCGTGTCAGTCGGAGCGCGCCCGCACTCCTTCACGAACTGCCTGAACTTCGGAAACCCGGAGAAACCCGATAGGCTCTGGCAGTTCAAGGAGGCCGTGAGGGGCATGGGGGAGGTGGCAGCTGCGCTCAAGATCCCCACTCCATCTGGCAATGTCAGTTTCTACAACGAATCGCAGGCCGGGTCCGTGCTCCCGACACCGACTCTCCTGGGATGCGGGATAGTCAGGGACATCAGAAAGTGCGTCACTTCGGACCTCAAGCGCGAGGGGAACACGATTGCTTTGATCGGCTCGACCGGGCCGGAGATGGGCGCATCGGAATACTACAGGCTCGTGAGGAAACACTCGCCCAGGGTGCCCGATGTCGACATTCCCACTCTGAGGGCGGGCATGGATGTGGTGCTCAAGGGCATCGAGAGAAGCGCCATAGTCTCCTGCCATGACGTATCGGATGGCGGTCTGGCGGCCGCACAGGCCGAGATGTGCATCGGAGGAGACGTTGGCGCGGAAATCGACATCTCGAAAATGGAGAAGCTCAGGTCCGATGTCCGCCTCTTCTCAGAGAGCAACACCCGCTGGATTGTCGAGCTCACGAAAGGAAAGGAGAAGCTCCTCCCGAAGGACAGGAAAGTCAGATCCGTCAGGTTGGGGACGGTCGGTGGGACCGCGCTCAGAATCTCCGCGAACAAACGGCTGATAGACACCGAGGTCGACAGGCTCTCAGTTGCGTTCAACGGCACTCTCTGGAGGTTGCTGGGATGAAGGCCAGCCAGGTCAAGGTCTGCGTGCTCAGGATAGAGGGTACGAACTGCGAGGAGGAATCCTGCCTCGCCTTCAAGCGCCTCGGCACTAAACCGGAGAAGGTGCACCTGAAACAGCTCACAGGTACGGACGTCACCGCAGAGGAGAAGAGGAACCTCGCCGACTACCAGATACTCGTTTTGCCGGGCGGTTTCTCGGCTGGGGACTACGTGCGCGCGGGCGCAATCTTCGCAGCGAGAATGAAGAGCAGACTCGCGAAGGACCTCGTAGAATTCATCAAATCGGGGAGGCCGGTCCTCGGCATATGCAACGGATTCCAGATACTCGTGGAAACCGGCCTTCTGCCGGCTATGTCGGGCATAATGACGGAGATACCAGAAGCGGTTCTCGGGACCAACGACTCAGCGAGGTTCGAGTGCAGGCCGACCCTGCTACGAAAGACCAACAGGAGCAGCTGCGTGTTCACATCAAGGATCTCGCCGGAGAAGATGTTGCTCATACCTTCGGCCCACGCAGAAGGTAAGTTGATGTTCCCTCTCGACAGATCCAAACAGATAATCAAGGAGCTGGAGGATAACGACCAGATCGTTTTCAAGTACGTGGATCCCGAGGGGAATCTTGCGGGATATCCATGGTGTCCGAACGGCTCTACCGACAACATCGCCGGCATTTGCAACCGGGAAGGAAACGTATTCGGTCTGATGCCGCACCCGGAGAGGGTGTTCTTCAGGTTCACCCATCCAGACTGGACGAGGGCACCCGACGGGCCCGGCGACGGACGTGCCGTGTTCGAATCCGTACTCGACTACGTCACGAGGAAGATGTAGGCGCCGATCCGCGGTCTGTCCGGCCGGGGGGAAATCCAAACCGACAGGGTCGTCTCAAGAAGTAGTGTAGTCGATTGTCGCCAAGACGCTGCCCGTTGATTCCTGCAGCAGGACGACGGAGAAGCTCTCACCAGTAGGCAAGGAATGTGCGAACTTGAAGTAGAGGTAGTCACCCGCACCCATACCCTTCTGATACCCAAGGTTCCACGCGAGCAGCTTCACCTCGAAAGTCCCGAGATCCCTGTATCCGCAGTCAAGTACCGTGTAGCTCCCGGGACCCATCTCCGTCGGCTGTTCCAAGTTCGACCAAGTAGCGTTCGCCATGGCCGTGGACAAATGGACCACTACATCCTCCCAGTCGATAGTAGCTTTCGACTCCGTGCACACTCCGCTGAACCCGTCCCAGTTCTCGTTGGCAACGAACACCATAGGAGGCATGGCATCGAACGGATCGTCCGGATAGGGGTCGCTGTCGTCCGGGGATCCATCCCCGTCTGAGTCACGAATTGAAGAAAAGGGAGATGTTCTTGGATCCAATAGCAGCACAAGACTGTAACCAACGAGTATGGTCGCTGTGACAACGACGGCCAGAAGCTTCAGTCTGTCTCTCGGCATGCGAAGAGAAGGAGCTGGAGACAATGAGTCCAACCGCGTCTTATCCTCCGATGTGCCCACGCCATCAAGGAAGCCGTGCCCTTGGTAAATAGATTATGCATGGAATACCGCAGATGAACACCAGATGGCAACAGGAGGTCTGCGGACCAGTGATTCTACAAGGACACGATGAGCTCGACCTGGTCTCCGTCCTTCAGACCCAGCGAACGTCGGAGATGGTACTTGCAGATGACCTCGATGATGTCCGTGTGGTGAGACCTGACAGGAAGGACGACAGCGCACTCCATGTTGTGAATCGTCGCAAGGAAGCATTTCACGTCCCCGAAGGTCC
>CAZHTV010000030.1:0-15490 GCA_964535775.1 uncultured Thermoplasmata archaeon
AACTGGCTGGAAGAGACCGGAGCTCCCAGGCTGCGACCCGTTCAGCCGCTGATTCTGCCGATAGGCAGAAGCTCGTCCGCGACCCAGCGCCAGGAATCACGCAGACGAAGGCCGCTATGACGCAATCTTCGTCATAACCCTTAATATGATTGACGGCTCGTTCCCCACCAAAGGTTGTCACGGTGATATGATGGCGGACGAGAAACCACAGGAAAAGGGAAAAGCAGAGGACGTCGCTGAGAAGACGGGCGAGGCTCTCGGAAAGGGCGTCAAGAAAGGTTTCGGCGTAGTGAAGGCGTTCGGCAAGGGTACGAAGGACGCCCTCACGGACAAGGACAAGAAGAAAGAGGGTTGAGTGGGGACCGGGCCAGCAGCCGAAACTGAGAAACCGACTGGAATCACCTGACTAGCGGATGCCACATTTCTCCTTCGAGCGCTCAGCCGCCATGAGGGACCGTATCCCATAGTCAGTCTACTTGGGCCTTGGCTCTTCCTTCATCTTCAGCCCGAGCTGTGCCATGGTCCTCTTGAATCCGAGTATCACTTCGTGATACTCCCTGGTCGGACGTCTGGCCTCAGCATCCCAGCAATCGTGCATCGTTTTGCCGAGCGGAGGGTCCCTCAGCCTCTGCTCGTATCGTTTGAGGAGGCCTTTGCATATCTCGTTGGCCTCCTCTCGCCTCATGCCTGCAGCTGCATGAGCTGCCTCCGCGGTAAGCCTGGGCTCCACTGGGGTCTCTCTGTCCTCGTACTTGTTGGTCGCGTAACCGCCCGATTCTATTGAGAGACCTGAAGAGACGGCGGCGATTGCAGACGCAGAGGACTCCTGCAGACACATCTCAGTACACGGTCCCGCGGCCGTGTAGTTCAGGCTGAGGGAGAGCAGGTGAGTGTTCCTGCTGATCGCCTGTGCCATCGTGCTGATTATCCAGAGCATCTCCCTGCTGCTATTGGACACGTAACGCAGATGCAGCGGGAACGGGATCAGATAGCTGGCCCCCAGGGTCAGAACAGCCATCATGTGAGTCGCGACTGTGCATATGGCGGTTCCCTCGGGACCACCCGAGTATCCCCCCATAAGAGGCGAGAAGTCGCACCCGACGGCTCCGCCCATCGAATGCACCACGACCGACTTGTTCAATCGCTGGAAGTCTATCTTCATGGGGTCCATGCTCGCGATCATGTACCCGTCCGAGGGACGCATGCCGAACCGCGGGTGAAGGGCGGCCGCGAAAGACACATCGCACTCGGCCGTGGCAAGCGAGTTCATGAACGGTATGCCCTGCCTACCAGCCCTGTTGCAGGCCTCGCGGCCCAGGGCCGCGTTCCTCATAGCTGCGAGCACCTCTAGCGGCGAGCCGGGCCTTATGCGCATACCACCGACGCGCGTGAGCGCGGGCGTTGTGATGGCGTTCGTCTCGGGGATCTCCGCGTAGCCCTCCATGAGCTTCAGGAAGACCGGCTCGCCGGAGACCGCCCCTCCTCCGGCGCCGAGGAGGCACCATGGGGAGGTCTTGTCGCCTATCCTCCTGGCAACGAACCTCTTCCTATCTTTGCCCTCCCCGAAATACATCTGGGAGGGAGCTGCGCTCAAGGCATCCTTGATCTCCGATTCTGTGAAGGATATGACCCTGCCCGTGGTCATGCAGTACGCACCGACCTCCGCCATGACCTCGAAGCCGGCTTCGAAGACGTCATCGGCTATTGAGTCGTCGCTGGGAACAGGGTTCTCGGGGTCGTACTTGATACCGTACTCCTTCACCTTCTCTTGCACCTTGGATGAGAACCTCCTGAGCTGGTAGTCGTTCTCACTCAGGGGCTTTCCATTCAGGGCTTTGTCCATGACGTCTAGAATCCCCACCAAGCGCACATTCCCCCTTTTTCCACGCGAGATGGCCACGGCCTACAGCCATGGCGGCTCTCGGACGGCCCCGCATTCCCATGCACATATAAGAATGAATTCCTCGGAGATATGGAATCCACCATGGCCGATGACAGCAGCGCTCCACTCGGCTTCCAGTGGGCCACCATAAGAATCATGTCTATGCAAACACTATCCATGCCGGGAAGTAAGAATGCGGTGCCCTAGCTGTGGAGCGGACAACCTGTCAGCCAGCGGTTCCTGCCACAGATGTGGCAAACCCATGAATCCGCTGAGCCGGACGACCCGGCCGGGAGGCGCAAGGACGAGCCCAGGAGGTCCTCCACCAACTGTCAGGCAGGAGGCCAGGAGCGGCGTCTCATATGTGGACCACAGGGACATACCCCTGAGGCTCAAGTTCGAGTACTCCCACACCCTGAAGGATCAGACCCAGAAGTCGCTTGAGTCTATCCAGCGCCTTCTGGAGCATTTTACTAGGCCGGTCATGGACGTGAAGGAACTGATGCAGCAGATAGCCGACAACATATCGAAGCAGTTCGGGATCGACGACGTGGCGATAGGTCTCAAGAGTCCGGAGGACGGGAAGTACAGGTATGTTGCTCACTGCGGCCTGCGAGAAGAGGCGATTCAGAGCCGATCGAAAATCGCCTACACGGTAGACGATTTCTACAAGGATGGGGCCTACAACGGCACCTTCATCAGCAAGTACTCCAAGATATACCTGGCAGAGGACAACGAATACAAGGACATCGAGAGGATGGCATACAACCGCCCGCTCCTGCTCGGCCTCAAGAGGCGCTCTCTCAACGATTCCCTAGAGGCGGACTACATAGACTCGCTCATATTCGGCCTCAACGAGGAGCTGCTTGGCTGGATAGAGATCTCGGGCACGAGGACCGGCAAGCTCCCGGACGCGGCCACGATCCGATGGGTGGAGACCGCAGCCGCCCTCATCGGCGTGGCCTTGAGATGCGAGAAGATGAGGCGCACCCCCGGTTGAGGGCCGTCACGAAACCGGCTTCACGTTTCTGAAGAAGTAGTAGAACAGAGTTATCCCGACCACATAGCACGCAGTGGCCAGGAAGAATGGCAGTGAGTAGCTCCCCTGGGAGAGCAGGATACCGCCCACAATCGCGGTCGCGGAGTTCGGCAGGCGCCAGACGACCGCGTTGACCGCGCTCGCGACCCCTCGCTCCTCCTTGTTCACGATGCCCATCAGATAGGCGTCCAGTAGCGGGATGCCCATGTTCATGAGGGCTGCTCTGATGAGATACAGGGCGGCCGCCAGGATGGCCATGTCTGCGAACGCCAGGCTGAACATGAACACGGTCGACAGAGACTGCGTCATGACTATCGCGAGAACGATCCCATGCTTCCTGGCGAGTGGGGAGCTAGCGAAGGCCGCCAGGCCCATGGCCACGCTGGACACCATCAGGAGGGGGCCGCTGTAGTTGTCGCCCACGCCGAACTTGAGGAACAGCCAGGTCGGTATCAGCGGGATTATGAACCCCGCGCCGAGACCTATCAGGCTGTTTATCCCAGAGAACTTCACCAGCAATGTAAGGCTCTCTCGCTTGATCACCCTCTCCCCCGGGTGCATCTCCTCGTGCAGACTCCGCAGGAGCAGCCACATCCCGATGGCGGACGCGAAACTCAGGCCTCCTAGGAGCATGAGCGTGCCCATGTGGACCGAATAGGAACTCCATCCGGTGGCCGTTTCCAGCCACGGGAACAGACCGGGCAGAGCGAACCCCAGGCCAAAGGTGATCGTGCCCACGACGAAGGACAGCGCGAAAGCAGCCGGCCTCTTCTCCTGGCTCGTGAGGTCGGCTATGAGGGCGTTCCAGGTCGTCATGAACGCGACCTCGACGGCCCCCATGGCCACTGAGGCCATCAGAAGATATGACATCTCTTGGGTGAGCGCAAAGACAAACAGAGGGGGAGACGTGCCCATCATGCCGGCTATCAGCAGCCACTTCCTGCCCTTCCTGTCAGCCAGGATGCCTATCGGTATGGCCAGGACAGCGAATGTGATGCCGATGACGCCCAACAGGAGGCCCACATCAGCACCTGAAAGGCCTATCTCAGGCTCGACGAGGTACCCGGGAATCAGAATGAAGAGGTATCCGTAGCTGACGGCGCTGAACGAGGAGAGATAGATCAGCCACTTGACGGTGGGGGGTACGCCGGAGAATGCCTTTCTTGGATCGAATCTGCCTCTCCTCGTCTCCATCCTAGTGGTCAGCTCCGCAGCCGTCCCTCATAAGGACCTGGCCGGGGAACTCAGCCTTGACTGTCTGGACGAGGCGCGCTTTTCTCGCGCCGCCGCCGTCCTTGATGTGACCGTTGTTCGAAGCTCCCACGAGCAGCCATGAGGGATTATTGTCCCCGAACTCCGTTCTCACGTATTTCGCTGCTTCGGCGGGGATCCGGCGAGAGTGGTGCACTAGCAGCGACCTGTGCGGAGGGATCTGCATCATGCGTTCCACCTGCCCATTCGTACCTGTGCCTCCGCTCTGACATAGGACAGGCCCTCTAGCCGCCCCTTCGTCGAGAGCGCAGCCCGCACCTCGCGGCCGCTCCTGATGAGCATCGCATTCAATGTGAACAGGGCCAGAGCCCCCCGGATGTGTCTCTTCTCGTTCATCTTTCCGTTTGGTATGTTCTTATTCATACTTGCACCAACCAAGCCGTCGTTTGTGTAATACACATCCAGGCTATTAAAACTTGCGTTTGATTAAGAGAAATTCTTATATTAGCGTTAAGTCATATGTTTCAACGGCGATGCGCACATGAAGACAATCAAGCTCATCAAGGACCCCCAGGCGTTCAACCTACTGGCGGATAACACCAGAAGGCGGATGATCCACCTACTCAGGGCGAAGGAGAGGACCGTCAGCCAGATCGCCGAGGAACTCAGCCTGACCCCCCAGGCGATCTACCATCACATCAGGAAGATGAAGGACGCCGACCTGGTGGAAGTGGCCAAGGAGGAGCGGGTCGCCCACTTCATAGAGACTTACTACAGGGCGACGGCGGAGATATTCCACCTCTCCCATGGTGAGGGGGACTGGAGTCCAGACGAGGCGAAGGCGATAAAGGACATCCTCGAGAACATGCCGAAGATCGGGATAGACATCCCATCGGACAGCGAGACCGTCTCCAAGGTGATCGCCGCCGCGAAGCTCGGGACGTGCGCACAGGAATCCCACTGGATCGATAAGATATCCGAGCTGGAGGACGTCGACTTCTGGGGGAAGCAGAGCATGGTGGAGTACGCCTGCCTCGCGACCATGAGCGACAAGGAATTCGAAACGTTCCTGGAGAACTACAGGAACCTGAGGAAGCTCCTTAGGTCGGGCAAGCAGGCCCGTTCCAAGAAGAAGGGCTGAGGCTTGCAGGCTCGGGGAGATGAGCTCAACGCTCTCCTCCCCGACTCGGGTCGGTTCTCACGGGGCATCGGTCATCCTTGTGGACCCGGGTCATCTCTCCTTCCACGACATGAGCTTGCTCCCTAGGACGAAGAATATCAGCCCGAGCACCCCCACTATGGCCAGGTTGAACAACGCCACCTCTGCGTTGCCCTCAAGCATCGTGGCCCTCAGCCCGTCGTTGAAGTAGGTAAGCGGGAATACCTTCGCGATTGTCTGTATGTATCCCGGCATCGACTCGAGCTCGAAGAATATCCCCGACAGGAACATCATCGGGAAGCCGACCGCGTTGGCCACAGCCGAAGCGGATTCCGGGTCCCTGACTATAGACCCGAGCAGCATGCCCATCGAGAGGAAGAGGAAGACGCCGAAGGCGATGAACGCGAAAGCCAGCGGTGTCAGGTTCGCGGTCATGTCGAAGAGCGCCCGGCCCACGGCGAACGTGAGCAGCAGTGAGGCGATCAGGAGCACAGTGTAGAACAGGAACTTGGCGAGCAGCCACTCGTGCTTCTTCAACTTAGTCGTGGCCAGGAGTTTGAAGTAGCTCCTAGTCTTGTACTCCGCGCATATGGATGTTATCGTGTACAGTGTGTTTGTCATAACGACCAGCCCCACGACCCCCGGCAGGAAGAAGTCCATGAAGGTGAGGCCTCCGAGCTCCTCCGGCACCTGTGATCTGTACCCCACCACGGGCGTTGAGGCCGTCAGGGCGTTGCCCATGTCCGTCAGCGAGAACTCCACGATCTCGGTCAGGGTCGTGAAGGACGAGGTGCTGGGGTCCCCGTAGACCGTTACCAGCCCTTTCGCGCTGTGGTTCCCGGCCAGTGCGAGGCCTATCTGCTCGGAGAAGTTGCTCGGAATCAGGACTGCGGCGCGGAGGTCGTTGTCCTTGAAGTACTGGTAGAAGTCCGCGTCAGCAGGGATGACCTTCACCTCGATGACCGTGATGTTCCTCAGTATGTCAACGTACATGTCGGAGAATTGCCCGTCATCCAAATCCTGGATTGACATCGAGACCTTGATGTCCTCAGCGCCCGTGAAGATGGCTCCGAAGATGAGTATCAGCAGTATAGGGAACGCGAACGCGAAGAACATCGCGACGCCCGACCTGACGTACTGCTTTCCGAAGGCGACCATATCAGCCACGATCCTGCTCATTTCGCGAGCACCCCCTCGTCCATCTTCGTACCGACGACATTGAGGAAGACGTCCTCGAGGGTCTGCCTCCGTGTGTACATGTCCTTGACCTTGAGCTGGATGGAGGCGAGCTTGGCGAGCACGGTCCTCATCTCCGCAGGATCGGAGACTGGTACGAGCACATCGCCCTCCTCCTCAGTCGCGGTGATGCCTCTCCTTGTCACTTCGTAGAGGCCATCCTTCCCGGCTCCCGCGAGCACCACAACGGTCATCTTGCCGTGCTTGGCGATCAGGTCAAGAGGGGTTCCCCGCGCCACTATCTTGCCATTCAGCATAATCGCCACGTCATCCGACAGCTTCTCTGCCTCGTCGAGGTAGTGGGTGGTCAACAGCACGGTCGTCCCCTTGTCCCTTATCTCCTCGATCAGCTTCCACAGGTCCCTCCGGGCCTTGGGATCAAGGCCGGTCGTCGGCTCGTCCAAGAAGAGCAGCTCCGGCTCATTCACTATCGACAGCGCGATCCCGAGCTTCCGCTTCTCACCGCCGGAGAGCTTCTTGGACATAGACGACTTCCTGTTGGAGAGCCCTACCCTCTCGATGAGAGCGCCGATGTCCTCCCTGGTGACGCTCATATCATACAGCTTCGCCCAGTACTCGACTGCTTCTGGCGGCTTGAGCATGTCAAAGGGCTCGAAGTTCTGGGGCAGAATGCCGACCTTCTTACGGACTGGGCCGTAGTCCTTTGTAACGTCGACCCCGAAGACCAGCGCGGTCCCCGAGGTCGGGGTCCTGAGGCCCTCCAGTATCTCAACAGTGGTGGTCTTGCCAGCGCCATTCGGCCCCAGCAGAGAGAATATCATCCCCTTTGGAATCGAGAAATCGACTCCGTCGACGGCTTTAACATCCGGCGGGTAATGCTTAACAAGTCCTGACACCTCGACAACGTCCTCAGGCAACCTCTCCCTCCTTGCGTGCTACTCTATAACACAAGCGAAAGGCACAGCCGATGGATAAGCCTGATGCTAAGGCCCGGATTGAGGACTGACGGAGGACATCTTCTGCAAACCCGATTTCGCCTGAGCGGAGAACATGGTGCTGTGAACGAAGGGCCTGACACGCAAAGGGCTGCTCGGCAGCGCCAGCAAATCCCGTCCCGAAAGGCGAAGGACTAGGCTAGATATACCCCTGATTCCTCTCCCAGGCACAGGTGGTACGGGAATGGAAGCCACTAAAGAACCCAAGTTCGTGAAACTGAGACAGTTCAACCTCGCCATGGGGTTCCTGCACCTGATTCAGGGTGGGCTGATGCTCTGGCTGAGCAATGCCTTCTCTGTTCCTGTGCAGACGAACTTCCTATCGTACAACGATGTGACCGGCGAGTTCTATTTCGTGACCGATGTGATCGCGAACCTGCGCCTCGGCCCGATGATCGCGATGTTCCTGTTCGTGTCGGCAATCGCGCACTTCTCGCTGGCGTCGCCCAAGGGATACCCGTGGTATGTGAAGAACCTGCAGAAGGGCATCAACTACGCCCGCTGGTACGAGTACGCGATAAGCTCGTCGATCATGATCGTCGTTATCGCGATGCTCACCGGCATCTACGAGCTGTCATCGCTCCTGCTGATATTCGCCCTGAACGCGACCATGAACCTCTTCGGGCTCATGATGGAGCTGCACAACCAGACCACGCAGAAGACGAACTGGACTGCGTACGTATTCGGGTGCTTCGCTGGAATAGTCCCGTGGATCGTGATAGGCATCTACTTCTTCGGAGCCGTGTTCCTGGCCGGGGAGGACTTCCCGGAGTTCGTGATCGGCATATTCGTGTCGCTCGCCATCTTCTTCAACATATTCGCCATCAACATGGTGCTCCAATACCGCAAGAAGGGCAGGTGGGCCGACTACCTGTTCGGCGAGAAGGTGTATGTCATCCTGAGCCTAACGGCGAAGTCGGCTCTCGCGTGGCAGGTGTTCGCGGGGACGCTCAGGTAAGCCAAGGGGCTGGAGCCTCCGGAGAAACCTTTTCCACTTCGTTTGTTCTCGATACCATCGAAAAAGTGGTCGATTGAGGTTCACACGGTTTATGGCCGTCTCGAACGGCCTACATCATCGGGCACGCCCAGATGTTGCCACTTCTGAGCCCCGCTCTCATGACCGGGTTAGCTTCGTATCCGAATCATCGACAGGCGTGACCTGGAACCGGAAGGCATCAATGCAGCGGGGCCTGTTCTTCCGCCTTCCCTCTCGCCAAAGAAGCGAGTACCCCCAACGCGCAAAGTACCGCGAATGTGACGAACCCCATCCTGTAACTCTGCAGGAAGGATTCCGCATCAGCACTGGTGAGTTCGACGTTCCCGACATAGACGGATATGAACAGCGTGGCTATCGCGATGCTCAGGACCTGTCCTATCAATCGCATAGTCCCCACCGCGGCTGAGGCCACCCCATAGTACCTGCGCTCGACCGCACCTATGATGGCATTCGTGTTAGGGGACGAGAACAGGGCGAACCCGAACCCGAGTATGGCGAGGGCGAGCACGATCTCGAATGTGCTGGTGCCCTCGTCGAACATCGCCATCATAGCAAGACCCCCAGCGCTTATGGCCATCCCGATTGAGGCTATGATCTGAGGCTCGACCGCATCCGAGAGCTTGCCCGCCAATGGAGAGAAAACAGCCATGACTATCGGCTGCGAGACGAGTATGAAACCGGCCTCCTCCACCCCGATGCCCTTGAAGACCTGAAGATACAGGCTCACGAAGAAGACGACTGCTGAGGTGGCCGAGTAGTTGATCAGGGCGGCTATGTTCGAGAAGGTGAACCGACGGTTGTGCTTGAACAACCTCATGTCCAGGACCGGCTTCTCGACCCTGAGCTCCCAGAACACGAAGACCGCGATAGCACATAGCCCTGCTACGGATATCACTGCCCCCGAGAGCTCGGGCATGAGCGTCAGGCCGAAGACGACCCCTGTCAACGCGACGGCGTATATCGCAGAGCCCCGGAGGTCGAAGTGCTCACCCCGGGCCTCGGCCCATTCACCCTTCAGCCTGGTGTAGCCGGCGTAGAGCACAATGGCGCCCATGGGCAGCAGAACCACGAAGAGGCTTCTCCAGCCGAGGACACCCGTTAGTATCCCTCCGAAAAACGGCCCTGCGGCCAGGCCAGTATACACAGAAGCCACAGCCAGCCCGAGCACTCTCCCCCGCTCCTTCGGCGGATAGACCGAGCTGAGGATTGCGACCGATGTCCCGAACATCATCCCGCTGCCCAGGCCCTGGATGGCCCTGAAGGCGATGAGAGTGAAGGCATCAGGCGCGATCGCACACAGCAGCGAGGCAGCCGTGAAGACCCACATGCCGTAGAGGAATAGCCTCTTCCTCCCGTAGATGTCAGCCAGCCTGCCAAAGGGTACGAGGAACACTGCCGCGGCCAGCAGATAAGATGTGACCACCCAGCTGAGGAAGACTGCCGGCATCGAGAATTCCTCGGATATGGCAGGGAGCGCGACGTTTATCGAGGATGCCATGAACGGAGTGACGAATGAAGCGAGCATGGCCACGAGAAGGGCGGACCGTCTGTCCGAATCGGAACCGAAATCTTGGCCTGGGTTGTCCATTCTGCAGTCCCGCCGGCTATGGAGTTCAGCGATATTTACATATGACCGCTGTCCGAAGTCAGCAGCCGCGAGGCTTCCGGTGCGGCAAGAGATGGTTGGTGTTTGCGCAGTGAGATGTAGGAAGAACCTCGAAGGCCTAGGCATCGTCGAGTTCATGGACTCATCTTAGAGTTCGCAGGCTAACGAATAAGGGCAAAGAGTAATCTGCCGAGACTAGAATCCTCTGTCGGAAAGAAGGAGTGGCAGGAGTGGCGCACCAGGATATGACTCAGAAAGCCACTTTTGGAGCCGGGTGCTTCTGGCATGTCGAGGAAGCCTTCAGGCATGTCAAGGGCGTTGTCAGAACGATCGTCGGCTATTCGGGAGGAACCATGAAGGATCCCACATACAGAGATGTCTGCTCTGGCAGGACGCACCACGCGGAGGCCGTCCAGGTGGAGTTCGATCCTTCAGAGGTTTCATACGATGAGCTGCTCGAAGCCTTCTGGAGGGAGCACGACCCAACCACCCTCAACAGACAGGGACCAGATGTCGGGGAGCAGTACAGGTCCGTGATCTTCTACCACGACGATGCGCAGAAGGCCACAGCAACGGCGTCCAAGGAGCGGCTGCAGAACACCGACCGATTCAAGAACAGGAAGATAGTTACGGAGATAATGCCAGCTCAGGAGTTCTACCCGGCTGAGGAGTACCATCAGAGGTACCTCGAGAAGCGCGGGATGAACACCTGCAGGGCATATTGAGGCGGTTGAATGGAGGTTTCTGACGCGATCAGGCTGCGCAGGTCCGTAAGGACCTACGACCCAAAACCGGTTCCGGAGGACGTTCTGAACAGAGTGCTCGAGGCTGGCCGGATATCGCCGTCCGCCAGCAACTATCAGCCATGGCATTTCATAGTCGTGAGGGACCCCGACAGAAGAAAGGCGCTCTCGGACGGCAGGTATGCGAAGTTCCTGACCCAGTCCCCAGTGGTGATCGTGGGCCTGGGGGATATGAAGGTCTCCCCGGAGTGGCATGTGGTGGACACGACCATCGCACTTCAGCAGATGGTCATCGCCGCCACGGCAGAGGGACTGGGAACATGCTGGATTGGCAGCTTCTATGAGGACAGGGTCAAGGCCGCGCTCGACGTGCCAGAAAGGTACAGGGTCGTGGCGATGCTGGCCGTGGGCTACCCCAAGGAGAAGGTCGACATCAGGTCCGCTCTCGCCCGGCCGAAGAACCGAAAGGACCTGAAGAAGATAGTGAGCTTCGACAAGTTCGTCCCACCGTAGGCTGCCCTCCAGCCGTTCGGCGGACGACAACGGCGAAAGGAATAAAACCGGCGGCAGGCTAGGACGTCTCCGGTAGGCACATGACCGGGAAGGTCCTGAAGTCCGAGGAGGAGTGGAAGAAGATCCTTCCTCCAGAGCGATATCACATACTGCGCCAGAAGGGCACAGAGATTCCTTTCACAGGGAAGCTTCTGAACAACAAGATGGCTGGGACCTACAAGTGCGCTGGCTGTGGCCAACCGCTCTTCTCTTCGGAGACGAAGTTCGATTCTGGGAGTGGCTGGCCGAGCTTCTCCGCCCCGATCTCAGAGGAGAACGTCGACAGGAGATCGGACAGGAGCATGTTCATGTCCAGAACCGAGGTCCTCTGCAGCAGGTGCGGAGGACATCTGGGGCACGTCTTCGACGATGGGCCGAAGCCCACGGGGCTACGCTACTGCATAAATTCCGGCTCTCTCGACTTCGAAGAGAAATAGTTCCTTTTATCTGCACAGCAGTTATCACCGTCTGAGATGAAACCCGGAGAGGCTCCTCGGCCGCCCGTATGCAGGAAGGTCCCACACAGCATAGTGACACACGGCCACGAGCGGGTTGACGAGTACTTCTGGCTCAGGGACAGATCCAATCCCGGAGTCATCGAGTACATCGAGGCCGAGAACCGCTATACGGCTGAGATGACGAGGCACACTGAGCGACTCCGGCAGAAGCTGTTCGAGGAGATGAAGGGGAGGACCTCAGAGACGGACGAATCGGTCCCCGAGATCATAGATGGCTTCCTCTACTACGAACGCACGGAGAAGGGGAAGCAGTACCGTATACACTGCAGGAAGTTCGAGTCCATCGATGACGAGGAGGAGGTCATCCTGGACGAGAACGAGGCCGCCGAGGGCAACGTCTTCTTCAAGGTGAGCCTTGTCAGGCCGAGCCCAGACCACAACCTCCTGATGTACCTGGCCGACACGGACGGTTCGGAGCGGTACATGCTGTTCGTGAAGGACCTCGAGACGGGCAAACTGCTCCCCGACCGAATCAGGAACACCCACGACGCCGAGTGGGCCAACGACGGAAAGACAATATTCTACTCAACAATGGGCCCTGACTACAGGCCCGACAAGGTCTGGCGCCACGAGCTCGGAGCGGACCCGAAAGGGGACGAGCTGGTGTACCACGAGAGGGACCCAGCCTACTACTACCTCGAAGTGAGCAAGACCAAGTCGTGGGAGTACATCCTGGTCACCGTCGAGAGTTCCACTACCTCTGAAGTGCACTATCTGCCCGCCGACAGACCGAAGGCCGAGTTCAAGGTGTTCTGTCCCAGGAAGCACAATGTCACCTACTTCGTCGTTCACTGGGACGACAAGTTCTACATAGTCACGAACGAGGACGCGGTCAATTTCAAGATCATGCAGGCTTCTGTCTCTGACCCTTTGCGGGACAACTGGAGAGAGCTTATACCGCACCGAGAGCGCGTTGCCATAGACGTGAGCGACCCGCATCCCTGGGCCGAGGCCTTCAAGGGCCATCTGGTCGTGTTCGAGCGGGAGAATGCCCAGGGCAGAATCAGAGTGTACAGGCTGAAGGACATGAGCTCGTACACGGTCGAATTTCCAGAGCGGCTGTACTTCGTCATGCCGATGTTCAACCCGGACCCCACTTCCATGAAGCTCAGGGTGAAGTACTGGTCATGGGTCACGCCTACGACCATCTACGATTTCGATCTGGAGACAAGGCTGCTGGACCTGAGGAAGAGGGACGTCATAGCCGGTCACAACCCCTCAGAGTACGCATCCGACATTCTCTTCGCGAAGGCCAGAGACGGTACGAGGGTGCCTGTCTCGATAGTCCACAGGAAGGGCCTGAAGAAGGACGGAGGCAACCCGTGCTTCCTGTATGGCTACGGCGCATACGGCAACTTCGAGTGGCCGAAGCAGGGGTTCGACACTGTTACGCTCTCTCTGCTGGAGAGGGGGTTCGTCTGCGCCTATGCCCAGGTCCGCGGAGGAGGGGACATGGGCCGCATGTGGCATCGCGAGGGGCGGGTGCTCAAGAAGATGAACAGTTTCACGGACTTCATAGCCTGCGCTGAGCACCTGATCAAAGAGGGGTACACATCTCCCCGAAGGATAGTGGCATTCGGGAGAAGCGCGGGGGGTCTGCTCATGGGCGGGGTCGCCAACATGAGGCCAGACCTGTTCGGAGTGGTCGTTGCCGAGGTGCCATATGTCGACGGTGTGACCACGATGCTCGATCCGTCGATACCCCTGACCGTGGGGGAGTTCGAGGAGTGGGGCAACCCGGCGATAAAGGAGCACTACGACTACATGCTGCAGTACTCCCCGTACGACAACGTCGTCGCAAAGGAATATCCGAGCATGCTCGTTGCCGCGGGTTTCAACGATTCCAGGGTTCAGTACTGGGAGCCGCTCAAGTGGGTCGCCAAGCTGAGGGCGAAGAAGACCGACGACAACGTCATACTTCTCAGAACCGGAATGGTCGAGGGACATGCGGGAGCGTCAGGAAGGTACGACCACCTGAAATACGACGCCTTCGTCTACGCCTTCATACTCGACAGGCTCGGTATCAAGGACTGACTAAGGCGTCATGTGAGCAGCAGGCTCAGGACCATCTCGGTCGCAGCCAGGTAAACACCGCCGGTGAAGATGGTCTTCACGATTCTCGTCCTGAGTCTCTTGAGACCCCATGTCGACCCGACGAACGCGAAGAAGAAGACCACGGGCGTGAGGACCAAACCGAGGTCGAGATGCACTGACGCGCCCGTCTCCGCGGTGAGAACATATGCCATGAACGCGGCGGGAGTGAGGATGGCCCCCATCAGGGCAGAAGTACCTATGGCCTTACGTGCCTCGAGCCTGAATACATAGATGATAAGTGGGACACTGACCACGCCCCCTCCGATGCCGAAGCTGCCGATCAGGAAGCCCGTCATGATGCTGACGCCCATGCCCGCGAGTCTACGCCTGAGGCTGAAGCTCGTCGGAGAGATCTGGTTCTCACTCTTGGCCTTGTAGATATCATACAGCATCTTCGTCGCGACTAGCACCAACAGCGTAGCAAAGCCGGCCTTCACAAGGCGTTCATCGACCGTCCTCGTGAACATGACGCCTGCAGCGACCCCCAGCAGCCCCGCGGACGCGAGAAGGAAGCCCAACCTGAAGTCCACGAGCTTCTTACGGCTGTGAGTGAAAGTCGCCGTGATCATCGTCACGAAGGCGAACATGAGGGACAACGGAACGATGTCCTCCATGTAGAGGCCGACGAACAGCGCGTCCATGATCGGAACGTAGAGCCCGCCGCCTCCGAGTCCGAGGTTGGAGTAGAAAAACGCGACTATGGCAATCAGGAGGGCGACTATGAGAACAGAGGCGGTGTCCACGCCGCCGAAATCCATGTGCTCGTGAACAAATCGTGCGTATTAAATGAGTGCGTTTGTACAAATGTTCGAACGGAAGGCCGTTTCGGCGGAAGTCTTGCGAACAAGAGCGTCATTTGACTGACAGCCCCCAAATCCTTTTATATCCTGTGGCAATTCGTTCGGCGGCACATCATGGGGGCATGAGAGGTTGAAGATCCTCAGAGTCGATCTGACAACTGGGAAGATGGACGACCAGGAGATATCGAAGGATGACTGCGCGAGGTACCTGGGTGGCCGCGGACTGGCAGCCAAGATACTGTACGAGGAGAACAAACCGAAGGTCGACCCGCTCGACCCCGAGAACCGGCTGATATTCATGGCCGGACCGTATACGGGCACTTACGGCTCCTTCACCGCATTCTACAATGTCACCACCAAGGGGCCTCTGACCGGTGCGATACTCTCCGCGCATTCGGGAGGGCACTGGGGACCGATGCTCAGGAAGACCGGTTATGACGGCATAGTCTTCAAGGGGAAATCCCCAAAGCCAGTCTACCTGCTGATTACGGATGAGGGCCCTCAGTTGAAGGATGCCTCTGACCTATGGGGCAGGAACACATTCGAGACGATCGACGCCCTTGAGCAGAGGCACGAAAAGGCCAAGGCGGCGGTGATCGGACCTGCTGGCGAAAAGCTGGTGCTGTTCGCAGCCATAATGAACGACCATCACAGGGCCGCTGGAAGAGGAGGCGTCGGGGCGGTCATGGGCTCCAA
>CAZHTV010000031.1:0-15322 GCA_964535775.1 uncultured Thermoplasmata archaeon
TCTCGCGGAAGCCGAGGGCGACCTCATGTGTGCTCAGAGTCGTTCCGCAGCGGGGGCAGTAGGGGAGCACCTTGCGGTCCTTGAAGAGCATCTTCTTCTCGTGCAGCTGCTTGACAGACCACCAGACGCTCTCGATGTAGTCTCTCGACATGGTCATGTAAGCGTTCCCGTAATCGATCCAGTAGCCGATCCTGCGGCTCATCCGCTCCCAGTCCGTCTTGTACTTCAGGACGCTACTTCTGCAGAGAGCGTTGAACTTGTCGACACCAAGGGCTTCGATGTCATCCTTGGATTGAATCCCTTGCTCCTTCTCCACCTCGAGCTCGACGGGGAGACCGTGGCAGTCCCAGCCTGCCACGTACGGGACTATCTTGCGGCCGTTCATCACGTGATATCTGAGGAAGGTGTCCTTGAGCGCACGCGTGAGCGTGTGCCCTATGTGGGGCCTGCTGTTGGCGGTCGGAGGGCCCTCGCAGAACACGAGCGGCTCGCCCTCAGCCATCCGCTCCTTGACCTTCTGGAGGATGTCCTCGGACTCCCACAGGCGGAGCATCTGCTCCTCCATCTGCGGGAAGGTCTCCCCCTTCGGTTCCGGGTAGTGGCCGCTCGGCGTAACTTCATCCTCCAAAAGGATTCTATCACAACCTCGGCAATGAGTATGACGATCAGCTAATAATGACAGTAGATAGCTGGTCCGCCGAAGTCATCAGACAGAATGCAACGTGGGCGCGATATTTAACCCTTGTCTAGTCTTAGCACGGCATGAGTATGGCACACGCTATCACGCCCGAAAACCGATGCATTCCAGATATGCTGGCATCCGGATGCCGGCCGAAGTCGATTTAAGAAAGTTCTATATAATAGAGGACATATAGCGCGGCCGTGCAACCTATGGCCTGGGGTGGTGCCTGAGGCCTGAAAAGGTGAACACTGATGGAAGAGCCCTTGTGCAACGTGGAGTTTCTGAAGAGCAACTCGACATACGTGGCAAGAGTGCAGAGTGATCTCGGCGGGCTCAGGGAGTACCGCGGAGGCAACCTCGAGGAGATACTCGAACAGGTCATCATAGACCTCCAGGAAGAGTTCGAGGGGGCTCGGCTCTGACATAGGGGACATCGCGACCCACAAGGCTATGGACGCCCTTTGTTCGCCCGCAGACTTTTGGTACCACTTAGAGGGCACCGGACGCGGAGCAGGACGCTGCAGAAGGAGGGCGTTTGAATGGAAGAGAAGGACAAGAAGGAGTACGAGGAGATCATATCGTCCTACTACGGCGACGAGCAGGTCGCCGCTCTTGTGACTTTCAAGATCGACACGAAGGGCTCTGACCAGGTGGCGCAGAAGATCGCAGGATTCCCACACATCGAGGACGTCTTCCTTGTCACGGGGGACACCGACATAATCGCCAAGGCGAGGTTCCCGAGCTACGCGGCCCTGAAGAAGTTCATTGTCGACGACGTCGCGGACATAGACGGAATCAAGGAGACCAAGACATTCATGGTCGTCACGACCTTCAAGGAGAGGGGCAAGGTCCGCACGGAGGAAGAGGGAGAGGAAGAGAAGAAGTGATTGCGCGCTGAGGGCATCGCACACGATCATTCCAGGAGTGTGACCACAATGGCAGACATGGAGTCAAGGCTCAGGCAGATCATGGAGGTACTGGACCAGCTAGCAGAGGACACCTCCGTCCCCAGGAACATAAGGAGAGGGGCGACCGACGCCAAGGACCGGCTGCTGAGGAAGAACGAGGCCTTGGACGTCAGGAGCGCGAGCGCCATCATGATCCTCGACGAGCTTGCGAACGACCCGAACATACCGCTCCACGGCAGGACGCTCATCTGGAACATCATCAGCCAGCTAGAGACGGTCAAGTGACCGGCCCCCGACAGGCCACCTGACCGGAGGCACAGGATGAGCGCAGTTTCTGAAAGACGGTTCTTCTGCTCTTGGAGCGGGGGCAAGGATTCGTGTCTCGCGTTTTACAGGGCGATCAGGGACGGCGGGAAGCCCGCGGTCCTTCTGACCATGATGCGCGAGGACGGGACGAGGTCGCGGTCGCACGGTCTGTCCGTGCCCGTGCTCGAAGCGCAGGCGTCGGCCCTCAGGATACCTCTCTCGACGGTTGCCACTTCATGGGACGACTACGAGAGGCTCTTCGTCGAGGCGATGAGGCGGTTCAATCTCGCAGGGATTGAGGTCGGCGTCTTCGGGGACATCGCCCTCGAGGAGCACCGGGAATGGGTGAGAAGAGCCTGCTCCAAGGCGGATGTCGAGCCTGTCCATCCCATCTGGGGATGTGAGAGGATGGGCCTTCTCGAGGAGTTCATCAAGGAGGGGTTCAAGGCGACCATCGTGTCTGTGAAGGAGGATGTGTTGGACAGGAGCTTCCTGGGCAGGGAAATCGACGAGAAGACAGTGGCCGACCTCGAAAGGGCCGGAGTGGATCCTTCGGGGGAAGGAGGGGAGTACCACACTCTGGTGACTTCGGGCCCGATTTTTTCGAAGGGGGTCGAGGTCAAGCATGGAAGGGCGCAGTTCAAGGATGGCTACCTGTTCCTGGACGTCTTCGTTTCCCGCTGACGACGGAATCTCGGCAATGAGAATATCTTTAAATCATACAGAAACATCATTGCCTGGCCTGCGGCTGTAGTCTAGCGGTTAGGACTGAAGCTTCCCAAGCTTTAAGCCCGGGTTCGAATCCCGGCAGCCGCACTCTCCGGACAGGTTCTATCTGAGGAAGTGCAGGATTCCGACCTTCTTGGCTTGGTCCATCTCCCGTCGAGAACGGGTTCCGTCCAACCTCAACAAGGCAATCTCATTGCTCATCCAGACTTTCCCAGCAAGCAGATGCCCGCCAGAAGCAGCATGCTCCATGTTCGCAACCGTCGCATGGATGTGTATCCTGTTGTCGCCCTCGCTCGAGACCGACCCTTGCAGCGAAAGTAGCTCGTGCGGCTCGTCGAAGCTCCTCCTGATGTAGCTACCTCTGTCGAAGAACCCCAGCTCGAAGTTCACAATCATACCGAGACCAGTGGTAACAACCATCGTCGACTTCTCGCCCGCAACGGCCTCAGCGAGTGATCCAAGCACGTCCTCCCCATGCTCCAAGCGGAGCATCACGCACGACCCGCTTCTGGCAACCTCCACACTGATACCCCTGCAAGTATCCCATTAGGGATATTAGGCATTTCAGAGTATGCCGGTCCTGAAGGATTGCGCAGAATTCCATCGGCTAGAGGCTATACGGACTCAAACACTGGCTTTATGCGCTCCATGGCCCAGTCGATCTCCTCCTTGGTAATCACCAACGGAGGGGCGAACCTGATGGTCTTCTCGTGGGTGTCCTTCGCCAGGACCCCCTGACCCATCAGCTTCTCGCATATCGGCCTGACCGTATCGTTCGGGCCGAGGTGGAACTCGACGCCTATGAGGAGGCCCTTCGACCTGATCTCCTTGATCTTCTCCGACTTGACCTCCTTTAGCCGGCTGACGAAGTACTCGCCCATCTTGGTGGCTCTCTCCCCCAGCTTCTCGTCAAGGAGGACGTTGAGCGATTCTTCGGCGATCGCGCATGCCAGTGGGTTGCCGCCGAAAGTGCTCCCGTGGCTGCCCGGCGTGAAAACGCTCATTATCTCCTTGGTCGACAGGCAGGCTGAGACCGGGTAGATGCCGCCCCCGAGCGCCTTGCCGACGCAGAGTATGTCCGGCTTGATGCCCTCGTGCTCGAACGCGAACATCTTCCCCGTCCTGCAGAAGCCTGTCTGTATCTCGTCCAGCATTAGCAGGATTCCCTTCTCCGTGCAGATGCGCCTCAGCTCCTTCAGGTATCCCAGCGGCGGGACGTTGATGCCGGCCTCTCCCTGGATCGGCTCGACGAGGATGCCTATCGTATCCTTGCTTATCGCCCTCTCAAACGCCTTTGGGTCGTTGTAGGGTATCATCACGAACCCCGGAGCGAACGGCCCGAACCCCTTCCGTGAGCCGGGGTCGCTCGAGAAGCTGACTATCGTGGTCGTCCTCCCGTGGAAGTTGTTCTCGCAGACTATGATCTCGCCCTTGTCCTCGGGCACGCTCTTCTTCGTGTGGGCATAGCGCCTGGCGAGCTTGATTGCGGTCTCGACCGCCTCGGCGCCCGTGTTCATCGGCAGGGCCATCTCCATCCCGCTGACCTCGCACAGTTTCTTCAGGAACCTGCCCATCCTGTCGTTCGAAAAGGCCCTCGAGGTCAATGTCACGCGCTGCATCTGCTCCACCGCTGCCTTGACTATGCGGTCGTTCAGGTGTCCCTGGTTGACAGCGGAGTATGAGCTCAGCATGTCGATGTACTTCTTCCCGTCGACGTCCCACACCCAGACGCCCTTCGCCTTCGCTACCACGACCGGCAGCGGATGATAGTTGTGCGCGCCGTATGCGCCCTCGAGCTCGAGGTAATCCTCTGCGTTCAAGTCTGCACTCCCCGACGGTCCGTTTGGTTCCCGGACAACTCGCCAGAAACGCCAACGCTCCTTAAAGCTATTGTCAGTGACAGGAGTGTGCGTAGGAGCTCATGCAGCTTGTCTGTTGAGTGACAGACGCAGCAGCATCAACGACATGACCAATCCCCATGCCAATATCGCCAGGACCGCCAATGTCTCGACCGCGGGTGTCCCGCCGAACGGTATGAGCGCGAGGCCGAACACGAATGCCGCCAAGGTGATGTAGACCGCCAACCTCCCGAAAGTTGGGCTGATGTGGAGAGCGAGCGTGAGCACCCCCAGCGCCACGAGCATGCTCAGGAAGAAACCGTAAGAGACTATCCCGTGGATGTCGCCCGCATCCTCAGTGAATATCCCCACGCTCACAAGGAACGCTGCGGCCAACACCAGCAAGCCTACGGAGGCCGACATCGGCATGCCCTTTCCCAGTGCGGGCGCGACTGCGAGGACGTCCATCGCCATGAAGAGGACGCCCGCAACGATCACCGCAGAATTGAACGCCCAGGCGCCTTCCCTCACGCCCAGGTCGCTAAGGTAGTTCTCCATGAAGACGTACTCGGAGTCAAGGTACATAGCCACGGAATACAGCGCGATGAACACCAGGACGGCCGCGAGACCGCACAGAGCGCCTATCCTGCGAGTGCCCTGACTCATGTCGAGTGCCTGATTGTCATGCCCAGAGATAACCGTTGTCCAAAACCCAAGGCCAACAACAGTGAACTACTCGGACAACGATTTCCTGTCGGCGGTGAGTAGTTGGTCGTCGGCTCTGACTCCAAGGTGAAGATCAGGATGCTGGGTGAGAAGGATGTCTCGGATGCGAGCCGGTTCTGCAAGAGGAACATCGCGTGGATGTGGAGGAACTACCTCATGGGGGTCTATCCAAAGGAGGCGAATGCGTTTGACATATGGCACTGGTCGGAGGCACGCTTGAAGACAAGACTGAAGGACCCCGAATTCCTCGGTCTTCTGGCGGAATCCAAGGGGAACATCTGCGGAATAGTCCTCGGGAAGGTCTACGGAAAGAGCGGGCTGGCGAGGCTCAATTGGATCGCCGTAGCCCCGGAACATCAGCACGAGGGGATCGGCATCAAGCTGATGTTGGCCATGGAGGAGCATGTCAAGAAGCGGGGATGTCACAAGATAACCCTATACGCCTTGCCAGCGCTTGTCCCCGCCGTCAGGCTCTACATGAAGTTCGGGCTGCTCCCCGAGGCGTTCATCAGGCAGCAGTGGTGGGGGGCGGACTTCATACTGATGAGCAAGTGGATAGGGAAATATAAGAAGCATTGACCGGCTGCGTCAGAGGCGGGCGTTCTTCGGGGCGGTCCTGATGACTCCATACACCGGCTTCGGCAGATCCGGTTCCGGCTCTGGCGGCTCTTCGGCCGCCATTGGAACGCGGTACACCTTCTGCGGCTGGTCGAACTCAGCAGCATACAGACCCTTGTATGCCCATGACATGAGTCCCAGGACATAGACGAGGAAGGCCAGGGCCGCAATTAGGGAGAACTCCCACGTGTATGTCCAGCTGGACACGATGGCGAGGACCGCAACCAGCGCACCCGAGACGATGCCGGACACGAGGCGCACGATCGCGTCCTTGTCGTTCGTGGCGACACCGACGTTCGAGTAGTTGACGTGTCTCGCGATCTCACTGACCTCGGACCTTATGACGAAGAATGCGAACCCGGCAATCACGGCGCCAATCGCCGTGAACAGTATGTGGAGCAACCCGTCCGTAAGCAGGATGGAGACGCAGGTCGCGACGAAAGCGAATAGAAGTGCGCCCGTGCTCTTTGCTGCGCCCTTGAAGAGCCTAAAGCTGGATGGCAGGACAGCCTTGCCCAGAGTTCGCGACACGATCTTGCCCGCGAACTTCAGGGGCTTCGGCACTATCCTGGCCAGCGCGTTCGCGAACTTCGCTGAATGCTTCACCAGCGGAGGTGTGATCGCGCTCATGACGAAGCAGAAAGCTCCGGCGAACGGGTTGAGCTGTGCGGACATCGTGATACCCTCGACCCTGCTGCCCACGCTCGCGTAGAGGATGGATTCGACGCCTCTGCCGCTCATGCTGGTGCCTATGGTCGTCGACGCGCGCGCGGAGAACCCGAGGAGGTAAGAGACCCCGGACATCACAAAGGCCTCGTAGACCAGAACTAGCGGGATCGCCAGGGCCAGCATCCACAGGACCTTGCCGAACATGGCTGGGTCTATCATCATCCCGAAGGATGTGAAGAATATCGCGACGAAGGCGTCCTTGAAGGACTCGAGCTTGGTCTGCACCCTCGTCGTCACCTTGCTCTCCGCAAGTATCATCCCGATGAAGAACGCGCCTATGATCGGCGGGACCTTCATCACGGCCGCGACTCCACACGTCAGGAAGACCACGCCGAGAGCGAACAGGATGAAGAGCTCGTCGTTCTCAATGCTGTCGAAGAACTTGACCACCCTGGGGACGGCCCACATGGCCATCCAGACGAAGAACCCGTAGAACGCGACGATTCCGAGTATGAGTTGTCCGTAGCCCGCCGGGTTGGCGGCGGGCTCCACGATCATCCCGCTGGCGACGGCCAAGATGATCATCGCGATGAACGTCTCGACCACGACCAACCCGATGAGGAACTCCACCTCGGGACTGGACATCCGCTTGAGGTCGAAGAGCACCTTCATCGCAATGCTGGTGCTGCTCATGGCGATCACGCCTGCGAGGAAGAGCGAGTCCAGAAGCGGCCAGCCAAGATAGGACGCGAACAGGAACCCGACGAACAGCCCCACGCTCGTGTCTATTACAGCGAGTATGATAGCGGGCTTTCGGGTCTTCTTGAGCTTGGAGAACGAGAACTCGAGTCCGACGAAGAACATCAGCATTATGAGCCCTATGCTGGAGAGCATGTCGATGAAGCCCGTGTCCGTGATCAGCCCGTTGTACTGCATCCCGAACAGCTCGACGCTTATCTTAGGGCCTATGAGTACGCCTATGAGGATGTAGCCGACCATGACTGACTGGTTCAGCTTTCCGGCGAGGGTCGCTGCGATGAATGCTAAGAGCATTATGGACCCTAGTTGGAACATCAGCTCGGCGTCGGAGACCATCTTGACAGCACGTCCATCGGGAGAGAGAAGATGCACTCTGATTCAGCGAGGATCAGTTCGCATCCCATCCGGGGCGCTAATTGCCTTGCTCCGTACTTATAGCTTTTCGATAGGCCAGCTCAGCCAGTCTCTCGGGTTGCTAGTAGCTCCGCTACTAGGCGCTCGCGCCCGGTCCTAGCACGACAAGCATGACGAGATACAAGACGTAGAGCGAGCCAGAGGCGAGCATCACCTTGTAGCTGATGCCTCCCTTCCTCCTGATAGAGATGAAGAGCCATGCCGAGGCCGAGAGAGCTATCAGGATGCTCGCGATGTTGATCGGTGCGAGCTGCCAATGAGTGAACACAAGGCCGATGCTGACCGGGAAGCTGCTCTGGAAGACCATCGCGCCCGTGATGTTGCCGAACGCAAGTGTGTCCTTCGACCTCATGTACCAGATGACGCTGTTGAACTTCTCTGGGAGCTCAGTGGCTATGGGCGCGATGAGGAACGCCAGGATCATCGGAGGCACTCCGACTGCGGCGGACACCTCCTCGATCTCGGTGACGAAGAACTTCGCTCCGATTATTATGCCCATCAGGGCGGCTGCGACCTGGAGCACTATCAAGACGAATCCCAAACGGCCCTTCGCAGGGCTCAGGCTGCAGATCCTACAGGCGTAGAGGGTCGGACAGGAATTCTTGCCCTCGTGTGACTCGTCCTTCAGCGTCCTGCGGAGATAGTGTGCATAAGCGATGAGCAGCAACGCAGCAAGACCGTAGTTGAGATAAGTTCGGTCAATCGATTCCTCTAGGCCGATCAGGCCGGAAACGAGGGCGACCGTGTACATCATCATGAAGTACTTCATGTCCCGCTCGGCGTGGTCCTTGCGGAGCTTGATGTGGTCTGTGCGCCTGCCCTTACTGTGTGCGTACCAGACGGTAACGCCGCCTACGAACATCGCAAGGGTTCCGAGCATGAACGGGGCCCCCAGAATGGCTCCCTCACCGATCTCCTCTCCCTGCTCGGCAGTGCCGAGGAAGATCGCGATCAGAGGGATGATGGTCTCGGGCATGGCGGTTCCCACTGCTGCCAGTATGCTGCCCGTCGCAGTCTCGGCAAGGCCAAGCCGCAGCCCGAGCCATTCGATGCCGTTCACGAATATCTCGCAGCTGATGAGAATGATGGCTAGCGCGGCTATCAGGATGGCAACAACCGCTACCTCTACCAAGGCTGGCGCACCAAGCCGCCTTATCGTCCTTGCCTACTTAAAGCATTCCCAGGCTAGCCGGATTCAGAAGGATCTGTCGCAAGTCATGGACGACCCCAAAAGGGTTAAGTACGCACGAAAGCTGACTCCGCGGTGATGTTCGGGGTCTTCAGGTGGCGAGGATTCAAGACGCCCTGGCACCTGAGGGTACTCTACATTTCGACTTTCATCCTGAGGACCGCCTTCGGAGCACTTCTGCTTCTGATCGCACATTACGTACCGGAGAAGAACAGCCTGCTCAATGTGGCGATAGTTGCGGTCCCTTACCCCTTGGCCGAGATGGTCACGGCCAATTACTTCGGCATATTGAGCGACAGGATAGGACGCAAGGTCGTGATTGTATTCGGGACAACTCTCGCAGCGTTGATCGTGGTCTTCTACACGCTGTCCAACAACATATGGTATCTTGCCACCCTGCACGGCATCCATGGGATAGGGGCGGCTGCGACGGTCGCCCCCGCAATAGCGATGATCGCCGATCACGCGGATTCGTGCGACCGTGGCAGGCAGATGGGGTGGTTCGACTACTCAACATTCCTGGGTTACATAGTCGGAGCGGTCGCAGGAGGGTTCCTGATAGACCTGACGGGGTCTCGGATAGGGTTCCTCGTGATCGTCGGTCTGCTCGTTCTATCCGCTATCCTGCTGCAGAAGCTGGTGCACAAAGAACCGGCCAGGGTGAAATCGGAGCACTATGCCAGCTTCGAGAGCCTGAAGAGAGTCTTCAGAATCAGGGAGATACGGCTCATGTTCCCCATCTGGCTCATCATCGCCATCCTGCTCGGCCTCGCCATCACTTACCTGCCCAGGATCATGCTGAACGCAGGCATCACAGGTAGCGCAATAGGCGTCCTCTTCGGGGCAGCGGGCGTGGCGCTGGGGCTGCTGCAGCCCTTCTGGGGCAAGGTTTCGGATGTCGTGGGCAGGGTCCCCGTCATGGCCTACGGTGTGTTCAGCATATTCGGCATCGCGATGATGCTGCTCCTGTTTCCCGACGCCGCGTTCTACAAGGACGCGGCCGGCGAGTTCCACTTCAGGCTCCTGGGCTTGATTCCGTTGGCGATTCTGGGCCTAGGGGCGGGCGCCTTCGTCCCAGCAGCGCTTGCCATGATGGCCGACTCATCGGAGAAGGACTGCTACGGGGCCACGATGGGGTTGTATTCCTTCGCCCTGGGGTTCGGGATGTTCATCGCTGAAAGCATCGGGCTCGGGATCATCGCCATCAGCGGGGAGGACAGGGCGCCTGCCTGGCTGCTGTACATGGCCGCCGCGCTCGTCGGCCTCGCGGTCATGATGATGGTGTTCTTCTTCCTCATCGCTCTCATCAGGAAGCGCTTGGCCGGTCGAGGGGCCAGGTCCACATGATAGAGATAGACGGTTCTCAGGGCGAGGGAGGAGGTCAGATACTTCGGACCTCCATCGCACTATCCGCGGTCACGGGGCAAGCCGTCCGCATACGCAACATCAGGGCGAACAGACCCAAACCCGGCCTCGCACCATCACACGTCACGAGCATCGAGGCTGTGGCGAGGGTGTGCGATGGCGAGGTCGATGACCTGTATCCAGGCTCGAAGGATATCACATTCAGACCCGGCCAGCTGACCGGTGGGCGTTTCGAGTTCGATGTGGGGACTGCAGGGAGCATTTCGCTCGTTCTCCAGAGCTGCCTGATACCAGCCGTGCTCTCGAGGTCACGCGTCATCATACAAGTGAACGGTGGGACCGATGTGAAGTGGTCGCCTCCGATCGACCACATGCGTCTTGTGCACATCCCCATGCTCAGCATGTTCGGCCCTTCGTGCCATCTTGAGATATCGGCCAGAGGATTCTATCCTGAAGGCGGTGGCGAGGTCGTGATGGACGTGTCCCCTGCGGGAGAGCTCGCTCCAGTCGACCTGTCATCCCAGGGGGAGGTGCTCAGAATTGAGGGAATCGCTTTCGCTCAGAACCTTCCTGAGCACGTCGTAGCGAGGACGAAGCACTCGGCCCTCAAGAAGCTTATCGACTTCAGGCAGGTCAGGGTCGAATCGGACCTTCGCAAGGGCCGTTCCACTGGCGCGGGAATAGTCCTCTGCGCGGTCTGCGAGAGCACGTTCCTCGGAGCCTCTGTTCTCGGCGCCAGAGGCGTCAGGGCAGAGGATCTCGGTGACGGATGCGCCCAGGACCTGCTCGAGACATTGAAGTCGGGAGCGACGGTGGACGAGCACATGCTCGACCAGATACTGCCCTACATGGCCCTCTCCAAGGGCCGCTCAAGGGTACTGGCAGAGGAGATCACCGGCCACGCGAAGACCAACATGTCCGTCGTGGAATCCTTCCTGGGCAAGAGGTTCGAGACGCAGAAGGGAGATGGCCTTGTCGAGGTGCGCACCATCTAGCCGTACATGCTGGGCCTGGGCGCCACCTTATCGTCCTTCTTCGTCACCGCCTGCTTCTGAATCTCCCTGATATGCTCCTCTATCCTGCTAGCCTCCTCGAAGAGTGGCTTTGCGTCGAAGTCGATTCCGAGCATCAGGTCGTCAATCGCCTCGAGTACGAGTGCCGCGGCCCTCGCATCAGGGAAATCGGGATGCGCCTCGGCCAAGAGTGTGATGACATCGAAGTCCCGCTTCCTTCCTTCGTTAAGAAGGACGCCCGCCACACCGGAAATGACCCCCTCCTCGAACGACTGGATTCCGTGCTGCTTGAGCATCTCTCGCGCCCGCTGCGTGCTCGAGATGCCGAAGACGACATCCGATATCTCCGCGCTGTCCCTCAGCTCCGGGTCGACCACGAGGCCCTCGGGAGAGACTATCATCTTGCATCTCTGCTCCTGCGCCCAGTCGACCAGGGTGTAAGAAATCGGCCTGATCAGGTTCGGAGGCGCCTGGAACTCCGATATGAAGGCGACTATCTGGTCGCCGCTCTTCTCCTTCTTGCCGGCATAGATGCGGACCGGGCTGAGTGGTCTGGCCTCCCTGATCAGCGAGACCGTCGGGAAGTGGATGGAGTCCATGATCCCTATGTGCTCCATGTCTAGAACCTTGATCAGATAGTTGGCTGCGATGGAACTGACGAGCCCGACGCTGGGGAACCCGTCTATGATGGTGGCCCCTTTGAGGTCGATGCGCTTGAACTCGTAGATTCTGATGTCGTTTCTGTCCATCATCTGCCCAAATGAGGTAATCCATTAATAAGCCTTCTTCGAACGGCCAGATTTGCAGATGTGCCTCCGCGCCGAGGTCAACTAATCGCACCAACGCGACCCGTCACAGGCTGGCTGGAGGTCAGGAAGCGCACGCTCTGAAAGTCAGTACCCTGCTCAATGGCCTACATGGAATCACGTAGGCACTGGAATCATACTGACACTACGATGAGAAGAATCATGTTCACAAGAGGACAGTCTGAGTGACGACGACGGCGCACACGGAAAGGCGAACGAGCATGCACGTCGGGCCGTTCCCTGCATTTGTCCCCGATTCGAGTACGCCCCGGGCATAATCCCGAGGGCGCACTCTTTCTTCCTTCTAGTGACCATCGGCTGCGAAAGGTTCTTACGCGATACGCCCATGCCAATCACCGATGGTAGCTAGGGTCATCGTCAACTGCGCGATGTCTGCGGACGGGAAGATCGCGCTGAGGACGAGAAAGCAGACCAAGATCTCGAACGAGGCTGACAGGAGGAGGGTGCACCAGCTCAGGAACAAGTGCGATGCGATCTTGGTCGGCATAGAGACCGTGCTAGCCGACGACCCGAAGCTGACAGTCAACCCGAGGTATGTCAAGAAGCCCCGTCAGCCGGTCAGGATAGTGCTCGACTCCAAGGGCAGGACTCCCAAGGATGCCCTCGTGCTCGACGGCGCCGCGAAGACCATCATCGTGACGAACGAGAACTGCAGGAGAGTCTTCAGGAATGCTGAGACGATCCGGTGCGGGAGGAGGAAGACGGACCTGCGCAAGCTCATGAGGCTGCTCGAGGGACGGGGCATTGAATCCATCCTGGTCGAAGGCGGCTCCGAGGTGATATGGTCGTTCCTGGAGTCCAGGATTGCCGATGAGGTCAGCATATTCATCGGGAGCATCGTCATAGGTGGCGAGAGAACCCCCACGCCGGCCGGCGGAGAAGGAGCGGCAAATGAACGCTCGGTTGTGGCCCTCAAGCTGAGAAGCCTTCGCGCACTTGGGAACGGCATACTTGTCCGCTACGAGGTGGTGAAGTGACCGAGGCGCTTCCGAATCCGAGGTTCATAGCAGACCACATGCTCGGCTCTCTCGCCAGATGGCTGCGGATGATGGGTTACGATACCGTGTACGACAAGAAGCTCGATGACCCCTCCATCTCCGGACTAGCGAGGGCCGAGGGCAGATTCGTCCTGACGAGGGACAAGGAACTTGCGAAAGAACCAGGGGCTCTGCTCGTCGAAAACGACGACCTCGACTCGCAGCTGAAGGCGGTCGCCACGAGGTACGGCCTGAAGTTCAGGCCTGAGCTCATACGCTGCTCAGCCTGTAACGGTGACCTCGTCGAACTTACAAGGGACCAGGCGAAGGAGACGGTCCCCGAGGGAGCTTTCATAAGCAACGACAGGTTCTGGAAGTGCGGCCAGTGTGGCAAAGTCTTCTGGAAGGGGACGCACTGGAACGGCATCATGGAACGGCTGAACAGGCTCGGCCTGGCCTAGTCTAGGCCGCCTTGTTCCCGCCGTGGATGTGCTCGCTGATTATCTTGCCGCTCGAAGAATTGACTATCATGGCGCCGTGTGTGCCCTCGACGCACCAGACCGGCAGATAGACGAGTCCCTTGGGCTCGATCACGACGCTGTCTGTGGCGGCCTTCTTGCGCTCGATGACTTCCGTGTGGCCGTAGTCCCTCACGGTCTCAGTGAGCGATCTGAACTCCTTCTCGATCATATCCTTCGCTATCTTGATGGCGTCCTCGTAGTCCAACTTCGGCTCCCGTCTCGAACTCGGGATGTCAATCGAATCTACGAGCTCGAACCCCCATCTCCAGGTCTCCACATGGCTCGTGAGGGCATTTACTGCGGCTATCCCTGCCCTCTGCCTGCCGTCGTGAAGGTTGAGCACATAGTGGAACAGATAGTGTGGTACCAGGTCTAGGTCGAACTTGTACCCCTTCACCTCGTGCCTGGCGAGATGCTTCACGTCCTCGAGGGTGAAGTTGGGCTTGACTATGCGTTCCGACCTCTCTTCTGAACTCTCCAATATGACCGGGACCGAATGGTCATGGGGCTCCACAGGCCTCTGCGGGACCTCGTCCGAGATGATGTCGTCGATCAGGCTCTTTCCGCGCTCCCCACCGACGGTCTCGAGCTGCAAGTTGCCGATCTCGTGCTCGATCTCCTCCCTGCCCCAGTAGTGAACGCCGTTACTCTGGAGATACGCCTGCACACCCTCGTCGGACTTGCCGACGGAGGCCACCACCTTCCGGCCCGAGAAATCCCTCGTGTTTCTGATGAAGTCCTGGACATCGTCCATGAGCATGTCGCTCGCGGTCATGATCACGACCGAGATATCCTCGCGCCTGCCGTACAGGTAGCCGTCCGCCTCGTCGACCGCGAAATCCCGCGACTTCAGAAGCTGTTCCAGGTGCTCTCTTATCGATGCCAAGGCCCTTCGCATCCCAGATTGCGGGAGCCGGATAAAAGCATTCTCAGATACCTGGCCCCCAGAAAGTTAATTAGCTCCGCGCGACAGATATCAAGTACGTCTGGGGAGACTACATGAGGCATAGGATCTGGATACCCATCGCCATGTTCGGGGCTGGCCTGGCACTAATCGCCTCAGCGGTGGCCACGGGGGAGGCCGAGGTGTCCCTGCTCCTGATATTCCCGATCTTCTCCGGGTCCAGCGGATTCTTCCTTCTCGGAACGCTCCTTATAGTGCTGAGCTTCATGGTGGGGTTCCTTATGCTGGTAATGGGACAGCTCGAGGTGCAGGCCTCAAGCGTATGGCCTCAGATGAATGCTGAGCCAAGGGAGGAAACACGCCCGGTCAAGAGGGACTACGGCGGGGTGGTCATGATAGGTCCGGTCCCGATAGCCTTCGGCTCAAGTCGCACCATGGCGGTGCTCATGCTCGTTCTGGGCATAGTACTGGCGATAATCCTACTCGGGATCCTTGCTGCCCTTGCTTAGGATCGCCTGTGCGGCCTCGTCCACGGTCTTCCCGTCGTCGCGCGCGCGCTCGCGCACTTCAGACATTATGTTGACGTACGCTGAGAAATCCAGCCCTCGCTTCCTGGCCACCCGCCCGACGGCCTCGTCGAGGGACTCCTTCCTCCTGCGACTTTCGACCGCTTCACTCAGTGCTTGGATGTGCTTCTCCTCCATTGCCTATGCCTTCTTCCTTCTGGCCTCGCATATGTCGATGAAGGCCTGGAACATCTCGTAGCCGTTGTCCGTGTGCTCCACCTCGGGATGGAACTGCAGACCGTAGAGAGGCCTTGAAGTATGCTTCATTGCCTGTATCTTGCAGTTATCGGAGTGCGCCAACGCCAAGAAGT
>CAZHTV010000032.1:0-15169 GCA_964535775.1 uncultured Thermoplasmata archaeon
TGCCTATCATTGGCGACCCGCATTTCGGGCACTTCGTCTCGGAGCACGGCACGCCACGATGCTTGTGCGGGAACTCCTTCCCGCACTTCGGGCAGTAGCATGTGCTCGAACCAAACTCGAGTTCTCCTTCCATCTACATCACCTCATCCTTGCCCACGGCCGGACGTGTCCCGTCCTCTGCTCTGGTCGTATGCGGCCCTGCCCGCGCCGAAGCCACCTCCGGCCGTTCTCTTCCCACGGCCGGCGTCGGTCCTGTGTATGTTTGGGCTTTTGCACTTGGGGCACGCGAGAGGTCTTCCAGTGCCGTAGGGCTCCTCCCATTCGTTTCCGCACGCGTAGCATCTGAAGACCCTGTTCCCTGACATGTCATGCGCCTCCATCATCCCCTGCCGGTCGTCACTTCCTCTTCTCGACCGAGCTGACGATCTTGTTTGCGATCTCCTCGAACTTCCTCGAGACACCGTCCTCACTAGCGAGCACGAAAGGTTTCCCCTCGTCCCCGCTCCTGGAGACCTCGAGGCTCAGGGGCAGCTTGCCCAGGAAAGGAACTGACAGGTCCTGGGCCGCCTTCTCAGCCACCCCGTTCCCGAAGACGTCGATCTGCTTGCCGCAGTGGGGACATTCCAGCCCGCTCATGTTCTCCACGAGCCCTATCACTCTCAGGCCAACGGCCTTGGCGAAGTTGATCGACTTCCTCACGCTCAACAGCGCGACGTCCTGAGGCGTCGTGACGATGATCGCTCCGTCCGGCTTGGGCAGGAGCTGAGCGATGCTGAGAGGCTCGTCCCCGGTCCCCGGTGGAAGGTCTACGACGAGGTAGTCCAGCTCCCCCCACTCGACCTCCTCGAGGAACTGCTTGATGGCGCCCATCTTAATCGGTCCCCTCCAGATCACCGGTGCGTCCCTGTTCATCAGGAGGAACGCGATGGAGATGACCTTGATGCCGGGGGGCACTGACACAGGCACGATCTTGCCGTTCTCGCTCAAGCTCAGAGGCAGGTTGGGCAGTCCCAGCAGCTTGGGCACGCTCGGCCCGTGCATGTCCGCGTCAAGCAGGCCGACCTTCAGCCCCCTCCTGGCCAGGTCGAATGCGAGGTTCACGGCAACCGTCGATTTGCCCACCCCTCCCTTGCCGCTCATGACGACGAGCTTGTGCTTGACCTTCGCGAGGTTCTCCTTCACGACCGAAGACGGCCCTGCCTTCGGTGCGGAGGGGATGTCCGTCTGCACATTGCGGCTTCCTGTTGCCATCCTGGTAACCCTCCCTAGCAGGTGAAGACCCTGTCGGCGTCCACGGTCGCGGCTGCGAAGTCCATCAGGTTGATGAACTCCACGTCTTCGAGGTAGTCCTTCTTCGAGATGTGCCTCGACTCCATGCACGGGATGCACACCTGGACCTTCCCCCCTCCGCTGATGAACGCCTCCATCATCTCGTCCACGGGGGCCATGCCCTCAATCTTGGGCAGCTTCTTCGCGAAGCCCTTTCTCGCCAACTCGACCGCGTCGCCCGCGAGGAACACCTTGGTCTTGATGCCGATCGCCTGAGCGGCGCCGGCACATGCGAAGGTCATGGTAGCCTTCTCCGGGTGGTCCGCTCCATGTGTTCCGATCACTATGAACGACTTCTTCGTATAGTCTACCTTCTTGGCCATCTTCATGCCTCAACGGTGGACTTATCCCTCAGAGGCTAAGCCAATGACGGCAAACAGGTTAGCCGCGGGACAGGCTGTGCTCGTCTGATGAGGTGTGAAGTCCAGCCAAGGGGTCATCCCTGCGTCAGACCGAATTTCGTCTCGAGGTAGTAGTCGCTGTAGACCGCACCGATCGGGTTGTGGGCAAGCACCCGGTCCTTCACGACCAGCACCGTCACTGGCGCGTGCGAATGCTTGGTGAATATCATGTCATGGCCGATGCACAGGCCCACCACTATGTTCATCTCGGTCCCGCACTGCTCGAGCCTCAGAGCCTGCCCGACCGGATTGCAGACGGCCTCTATGCCGGAGTCTCCGTGCAGCCTCTTGACGCCCAGCTTGGCCTTGTCCATGCCGCATATCTTGCAGCAGGCGCTGTGGACCTCGAACCCGTGCTTCGTCAGTATCTGGTCGAGTGTCTCTGCCTCACGCGAGAGGCCGACGCAGAAGGCGATGCCGAGCTTGGCCATGCCCATCCGCTTCGCGTACAGCATGATCTCTTCCAGTCTGGTGAGCTTCATGTAATGGTCCGCCTCGATATCGCCTGAGATGGCCATCGACCGCAGCTCCCAATCGGTGTAGCCCTTCTTTGCCGCATCAGCCAGTCCGAAGCAATCCTTGCCTTCGTAGCAGTCCTTCGCCTTGCATCGGGCACATTCAGTAGCCATGTGATTCACTTCCTGGTCCTGTAGAAGCTCTTGCCTCGGTATTCCGTCTTCACCATCTTAGATGATTCCACGAGCCCGCCCAGCAACGCGAGCGCCTCTCTCTCGGAGGCACCTGCATCTGTGAGCGCCGAAACCGCCTGTCCCTCTGTGAGAGGGTGCATCGATGCGATGCCCAGGAGTTCTTCGACGCGGATGCTGACTATCTCGGTCACGGCCATCCCCTCAGGTCTCGTGAAGTCGACAGCTCTCGGGAGTATGCTCAGTGCGCGGGCAACTGCGTGCTCGGATGGTGGCCTTACCCAGCTCTGTGTCGGCGCTCGTACTGGCGCGGTCAAGTGCACACTGTCAACCCGCATGCCGTCTAGGGTTCTGCCGATCTCCTGCAGACTCGCCTCAGTGTCGTTCATGCCCCCGACGAGCATCACTTCTGGCAGGAACCTGCCCTCGAACCGCTCCGAGAACATCCTGAGCCCCCTGACAACCTCGTCGAAGACGACCTTCGGATGTGGGTGGTGCACCCTCTTGAAAAGCTGCTCATTCCCGGCTGCGACTGTGGGCATGACGACATCGAAGCCCATCGCCTCCTTCCTGACTTCCGGCCTGGAGAACAGCGCGCCGCTCGTCAGCAGAGCGGTCCTGCCCGACCAGACCTTCTTGACCGCTTCGAGGCACTGTCCGAGATTGGCCGCGAGAGTGGGCTCGCCACAGCCGAGAAATGTGACGAAGTCGGGGCGGGTGCGCGTCCTGCCGAGTGTGCGCCCCACCGCCTCCGCCACTGACTCAGCGTCGAGATATGCCTTCCTGACGACGGTCCTGCCTAACGTTGGCCCGAGCTGGCAGTAGACACAAGAATAGGCGCAGGTCTTGCACGGCACGGTGTTGACCCCCAGGGATTGCCCGAGACGTCTCGAGACAACCGGCCCGAAGGCGATATCCTCGGCACAGGCAAGCTTCCGCTTTGTTTCCAGAGCCTTCGCGACGTCTGCCACGCCTCTCACAGAGGGAGTTCCGTATAAGCCTTGGATGGCGAACCGGTTAGCCCAACCTCGCAAAGCCCTATGGGAGCCCTCCGACGTGGTTCGCGATGATCTTCCTCTGGGCCCTCCTCAACATGATGTCGAGCGTGGCCTTCGATATCTCCAATCTCTTCGCCAGCCTCGCGAGGTCGATCTTCTTCGGTATGTCGAAGTAGCCCAGGTCGTAGGCAATCTGAAGAACTCTCTCCTGGGCCCTGGTGAGCTCCGACGAGGTCCTGAGAAGAGAGACCTTCTTCAGATTGACAGAGCAGCCGAGCTTGGTCACCTTGTCATGGAGCGATTTCAATGCCGCGGCGTTTGGTGCAAGTACGTTCCACATGACGGTCCCGTCGCCGACGGACATTGCAGAGTCAAGGAAACAGCCAGATTCGGCCACGAGCCTGCAGACGACGCACGTGTTCGTCTCGACCGTGCCTATGAACCTGCCTGGCCCGGCCGAAGTGAGCTGCACACGGCACTTTGGTTCGACCCTGCGTATCTTCTCGACCAGGTCCGTGCCGGTCGTCCCGTCCACTGTGTCGATCTGGACCAGGCTCTGCCCGCCGGCGCCCTCACGGGGGACGCACTTGATCACCCGAATGGAGAGGTCGCAGGAGGTCGCAAGGTCGCCGATCCAGTTGCCAGGGATGCGCACGACCATCGTGGCTGCCCTCATGCCCCTGCCCTCCTGCAGCTCCGTCTGCCTCCTTTGGCCGCGTTCCGCCCGTTCGACACCGCCACGTGCCCCTGCGTGGACTCGATGCGGAGCGCATGCGCGTTGACCAGGCTGTCGGCCACCTTGGACCTGGCCGAGCTGAGTATGCGGTTGAAGGTGGGCTGGGACACGTTCATCATGCGCGCGCCCTCCGTCTGGGAGATCCCCAGCAAATCCGCAATCCTCAGAGCCTCAAGTTCGTCCAGGCCTAGGTCTAGGCAGTCCAGCTCGCTCATGGGCACTCCCTGTGGCTTGAAGAACCTGTGGGCCGGGTCGAAGGCCACGTTCCTGCATCTCTTTGGCCTCGGCATCGAAATGAATAATGATTCATTACTATTTGAGTGTTGCCCGGGTACGGCGCCTCGGAAGCCGGCGGGCAACCCCCGCGGACCTGACGCGTGCTGTCTAGCCGAGGTCCCATGGCCGGGCCTGATGTTATCAGAACTGATACAATCGGAAGGCTCCCGCAAAAGCCTGGCATTTGTAGAAAGGAGCTACTGACCTTCACCAAAGAATCATATAGGGACCAGCCACTATTCGCTTTAATAGTCAGTATCATGACAATGAGGGGAGGAACCTGTCTCATTCTGCGAGCAGCGCTCATGATGATCACGAGGCCGAGAACCTGAAGCAGAAACCCACTCCTTTGGGTCAGAAGTCAGTGGATGCAGCGACTCGTGAGTCGAACCCCTCAAATGCTGCGAATGTCAGACAGGGATACGCGGCGGTGATGTTCAGCCGGGCCAGAGACCAGAACCAGCTGAGACGCAAGAGCACCGTCGACGAGGTGCTCGAAAGCCTCCACCGCGTCCTCGAGCACCAGGCCAGTGAACCCTACGCCGTCCCCCAACTCGTATCCCTCGTCCCAGCGCCTGACACTGCAAGGCCCCACATCTCCAAGTCGCGACGCAAGTACAGGCCAAAGGCTGCGAAGCGCCAGGGCAACAACGCCCGGATGGCCAAGGTCAGGAGTGGTCTGGCCGAGGCCGAGCAGTTGGCACAGCTCGCAGACACGCTGGGGACTGACTTGTCCCAGATGAGGGAGAGGCTGGGCTTCGCGAAGCGGGCCGTTCGAAAGGGCGAGCTCGGGAAGGCGAGCTACAGTGTTCAGAAGGCGAACTCCGCGTTTCGGGACGCCATCTCTTCTGAATACGAGCTCAAGCACAGAGCTGTCACCGAGAGGATCAACCGGACGGCCCACGCAGGCGGGAACATCGCGGAGGCGAAGCGCGCCCTGTTCGAATCCAAGCGGAAGATGAGGGCGGGAGAGCTGAAGGAGGCTGTTGTCCTTCTGTTCGAGTCAGACAAGAAGCTGAGGGATTCTCAGGCAGAGCTCGTGCTCCGCATACTCTACGACTCCAAGAACAAGTTCATGATCGCCAACAAGGCAGGGCTGAACATCGGTCCTGCGGTCGGGCTCGTGAACGGCTCCAGGAGGAAGCTCAGGGATGGCGAGATCGAGGAGGCCATATTGCTCGCCAAGAGGGGCGTGGAGGCCATAGACTCCATCCTGGGGACCCACGAGAAGGCCAGGAGCATGCTCCTGATGTCCAACAGGGCGATAGAGGCCGCCGAGAGCGTCGGTGCGGATGTTGCACCTGCGAGAGAGCAGCTCAAGGCTGTCACGAAGCAGTTCAGGGCGGAGAAGTACGACCTGTCAGTCCATGCCTCCAGGAAGATCGTCGCGGACATGAAGCAGGCGGCTCACGACAGGGCGGCTGAGGCAGCAGCGCTCGCCGAGAGGGCGGCGAAGCTGGCCGAGGACGTCGGCATATCGATCGCAGATTCCGAGGACTACATCGCCATGGCAAAGGACGCCCTTGCCAAGGATGAGTTCGCGAAGTGCATCGAGCTCTCAAGCCTCAGCATGTTCAGGTCGAACTCGATGCTCGCAGCCGAGATCGGCAAGAAGGTGAGGAACATAGACAGGTTCGCGAAGGACCTCACGGGCGAGCTGTCGAACATCACAGAGGTCGAGAAGGCCATCGCCGCCTCGAAGGAGAGGAGCCTCGAGACCGTCAGGAATTACGCGCAGATGACTGAGGAGCTGCTGGGGCAGGCCTACGACAGCGCTGTGTCCTACACGCGCGTGACCCAGGACGTCGTGAAGCAGGCGTGCCAGGATTTCCTGGGCCCCGATGCTGTCTCGCCGACAGCGACCGCAAGGGTCGTCGAGCTGACAGGTGACGACTCTCAAGCATCGCCCGTGGCGATATCCGTCAAGAACGACAGCCAGAGGCTGCGGATGGTCGACCTCTACCTCCGAGGGAGGATAACCGACGTGGAGCTGGACAGGCTGCTTCTGATGCTGGATTCAGGCCATGACAGAGCAGGACTCGTCTGACCATCCGAGCGAATTCTTAGGCGGGGCAGGGATCCGCGATGCGCGCCAATCATTATACATGAGGGAGTGGGCCCAACCGGATTTGAACCGGTGACCTCCTGCGGTCTGACGCTTGCAGAAAGATCCGCAGGCGATGTCAAGCAGGTGTCATAACCACTAGACCATGGGCCCTTGGTGCGGCGACATAAGGCGAAGTCGTCTATAACCCTTTCTGTTTCGCCGGTGATGTGCCAGATTGGCCGGCGCTTGCTTTATTGCTGTCCTCCTCCCTAAGGCCGGACCGGTCATGACGCCCAGGGACATGATTGTCTACGCAGGTAGGGGATCGTCTCACTCGTGGACTTGGTTAGCAGACCTGTTCGAGTCGAAGAGCATACTCCGGGCGCGGTTCCTCGATTCGTCCGAGTTCATCCTACACTCAGGGAACGACGCCTCGACAGTAATCATCTCGGGCGGAGATGGTTTCGCCATCGCCGATGAACTCAGGGGCGAGGGTTTCGAGAGGCTGAGGGAATCCATCTCACGCGGGGGTGGGTACGTGGGTATCTGCGCAGGCGCCTACCTTCCACTGCCTTCGTCCATCAAACCCTTCTCCGAGTTCAACCTTTCGAGCACGCGGATCGAGAACATCGGATTCCAGGACCGGGACATGCAGAACGCACCTCTCCGGGTCGCGGTCAGGTACGGCTCCTGCTCGATCGTGCATCCAATAAGGAGCGAGCTGCTGCTCGATGCCGACGGGCGCACACTCCTCGCACCTCTCTACGGCGGCCCGGTCTTCAAGGAGCCCTCAGAGGACCGTGTGCTCTTGAGGTACAGGGGCCTCACGGAGAACACGGAGGTGCAGATGAGCAGACGGCTCGTAGACGAAATGCTCCTTGGGAGACCAGCTGCAATAAGATCTCGGTACGGAAAAGGCGAACTCCTACTCTTCGGCCCCCACCTGGAGCATCCGAAGTACCCGGATGCCAACGCGTTGTTCCTCAAGCTCCTCGGGCTCAAGCCCTCCGCTCTCCCGAGGTCAGAGGGCGTGCGCGACCTGCCCTCGCTCGAGTCGGCGATAGCGGACCTCAAGGTGGCGATCGTCGGCCTCGAGAACAGGTCCTTCATCGTCGGCAAGAAGCTGTGGGATGGCAGCAGGTACCTCGAACTCCTGAGGGCGATCGAGACGAGGACATGGACCTTGAACGGGGATCTCGCAGAGGAGATAGCCACTGCTCTTTGGCGAGTGGGGGAATCCGTGATCGCCATGAAGGTCGGTGTCGAGTCGGATGCGGACGATACAACGGAGCTGCTAGTGGAGGCAGCGAGGGCATGCGTCGACAACCATTTCCAATCCCTTGTCAGAGGCAGATGACTATATATCCGCCAGCATGATTCCAGCAACGATGCCAGAAGGCCGATACTTGAAGGACAAGGCATGGCTGTACATCCCCTTCTTCGCGGTCGTCATCCTGGTATCGGCTGTCATCCTCCTGCTCCCTTACGAGACCGTGTATGTCCGCGAACGGGTCTACCTCGAGCTGTTCTTGGTCACCGTGGTTGTGTGCGTAGCGATATTCTTCATCGGCACGCTGTACAACGTGCTCCTATGGGCCCACGGGAAGGGGCTGTCAGGGTCGCCCGAGAGGAGGGTCCTCGGCTGGCTCGGCAGGTGCATTCGCTTGGTCTTCAGCAGGAGGTTCGCGAAGTTTGTCGTGGTGTTCCTGCGCGACGCCATGTACCTGTCCAAGCTCAAGGACAGGAGCGTTACCAGATGGCTGATGCACCTCCTGATCCTCGGAGGCTTCGCGGTGATGTTCGTTCTCGACCTCGTCGTAACGTTTACGCTCGACTTCCTGAAGTACGAGCCCATGATCAGCGAGGACGGATGGGCGAAGCTCTGGCTCAGGGACTTCGGGTTCGATCTCGTGGGCTCGATGATGCTCGTGGGACTGCTGATAGCGGTAGTGCGGCGGTTCATCCTGAAACCCAAAATCATCAGGACTGAGCTGCCCGATGCGGCCTCCATACTCTTCCTGCTCGCGGTCGTCCTGGGAGGGTTCATCCTGGAGGGCATGGGCATCGCCGGCGGCATCTCGGGCCACGAGAGGAACGTGGAGTACTCGTTCTTGGGATACGCGTTCTCGCTCGCGATGCCTGCATCCGCAGGCGAGTGGTACGACCACGCATGGCTGGTCCACGCCATCATGAGCGCCCTCCTGATCGCCTACATACCTTTCAGCAAGCTCTTCCACATGATCGCCACCCCGATAGCGATCGAGGTCGACAAGCTCATGTCTCAGGAGGTGAGGACGGCTTGAGGAAACTCGACATATCAAAGCTGGATGTCCTCGCTCTGATGCGCTTCGATGCGTGCACTCGCTGTGGAGAGTGCACGACCACCTGCCCGACCGGCGGGGAGGCGCAGGATGTCGAGCTGGTGACCCCGAGGGGCAAGATACTGAAGCTCCGGGAGCTCTACAAGAGGCAGTACGGGCTCCGAGCGAAGATCCTCGGCCCGAAGGAGATCCCGGAGGAGGAGCTCAAGGAGCTCACATCGCGCGCGTACGAGTGCACCATATGTGGGCAGTGCAGGACCGTGTGTCCTGCCCACCTGGATACCATCGAGATGTGGGAGAACATGCGCGAGTTCCTGGTGGCCAACGGGCTCGCGCCCCTGTCAGCGCACGAATCGATCATAAAGAGCATCGAGAACTACGACAACCCATGGATGCAGCCAAGGACGCAGAGGTCCCGGTGGGCCAAGAGGATAGAGAAGGATGTCAGGATCAAGGACGCCCTCAAGGAGAGGTGCGAGGTCCTCTACTTCGTCGGATGCACCGCGGCCTACGACCCGAACATAAGGGACATGGCGATCAACACGGCGAAGGTCCTGGCAAAGGCGAAGGTCGACTTCGGAACGCTTGGGAATGAGGAAGCCTGTTGCGGCTCCACTCTTCTGAGGACCGGCCTGATCGAGTCAGCCAGGAAGACCGCCAATAAGAACATCGCGATGTTCGAGGAGGCCGCACCGTCCCTGATAGTCACGAGTTGCGCCGGCTGCTACAAGACCATCAGACAGGACTACCCGAAAATCGGCAAGGTGGGCTCGAGGATCGCCCACATAACCGAATACGTCCTGGAGCTCATCGACTCTGGCAGACTCGAGTTCGATGGCAGGGTCGATGGGAAAGTGACATTCCACGACCCGTGCCACCTCGGAAGACACAACAAGCTCTACGACCAGCCCAGGAGGATACTTGAGTCAATACCAGGCCTGAGGCTGGTGGAGATGGATAGGAACAGGGAGGAGGCCAGGTGTTGCGGTGCGGGGGGCGGTGTCAAGACCGCCTTCCCTGACCTCGCCCAGAAGATCTCGTCGATGAGGGTCGAAGACGCCGAGAGGACAGGCGCGGACATCCTCACGACCTCATGCCCGTTCTGCTACCAGAGCCTGAAGGCGACTATAGAGGTCGAGGGCTCGAGGCTCCGCATGGTAGACATCATGGAGCTAGTTGCGGCCGCGTGCTCGAGGTAGTGGCGATTGATCAGTGGAGCTGGTCGGAGTGGCCCGTCCCGACAGGGAGCACTGCAGGCCCTTTCCTAGGCTCGTATGCGAGCGCACTCAACAGCAGGAACGGTATGCAGAGCAGGAAGCAGATCTGCGGCGTCACGCCGACATAGAGCAACAGCATGAGAGCGGCTATCGACACGGATCTGCCAATGTCCAGCAGGTACTCCCGCCCCACGACGGAGTCGTTCTTCGCGTCCTCCAGCTTGTCGGTCAGTATCGCGAACAGGAAGACCGGGAGCATGAAGCAGGCGAACTCGAGCAGGCCCATGCCGAGCGCGAACTCGCCCAAGGAGGACGCGATCGCTACGAGCACCACGCACGGTATGGTGCTGAGCGCGCTGACCTGGACGAAGAAGCGCCGGTTCTGTATCCTGTCGGAGACCTTGCCCAGAATGATCGCCATTATGCCGGCGCTGAGCCCGAACAGGGAGAAGAGCGCCCCGAGCTCGATCTCGTCCTGGGAGAACCACCACGCCACGATGACGTAGTCGGCCCAGAAGATCCCCTCGAAGCCGCCCTCTCCCAGGAGTGCGGCGACGTTCCGTCTGCCGATGGCGTCCAGCCTTATGCGCATCCTCTGGTCCTTCGGTATGTACTTCCTGTAGGCCGCCACGACCACGGCAGTCATCACGATGATGAATATGCCCAGGCCGAACAGGATCTGGTAGTTCGCGAAGCCTATCACAAGGCCTCCGAGGAACGGCGCGAAGAAGGTCGCCAGCGGCCACACGAAGAAGAGCGCACCGTAGATGACGCCCCGGTCGCCCTTCTCGGTCATCTGCGCCATCAGTATGTTGAAGGGTGTCCAGAAGAGCGGGTAGAACATGCCGAAGGCGAGGCCGACAGCGATCATGAGGATCCAGCCCTCCTTGACCGTCAGGAGGAGCGAGTACTCACCTATGAGGAAGCACAGGCCGGCGACCATGGCGTTCCGCGGGTCGATGCTCGGCCTCCAGGACATCCAGAGGCTGACGAATATGGATATGGTGAACCCAATCCCGAGGTACAAGGGCCCGGACCAGAGGGGCATCTCGAGTTCCTTGAACAGGTAGACCATGTTGAACGAGCCCGCGAAGGTGTTTCCGAACGCGAGCATCATCTCTATGATCATCAGCCCGGCGAACGCCCGCCTGTCCATGCTGGCGAATCAGCGAGGTCCGCTTAAACCTTCTCAGCATCACTTCTGGGGCATCATCGCGCTGAACACCCTCTGCTTCTGGTGCCCGCCCGGCCCCCCTCGCCTCTCCCTGGCCTTCTGGATGCACTTGTCGTCGTCGCACACGTAGGCGCAGAACAAGAACCTCGTCGCGGGCTCGCCACAGATCTCGCACTTCTCGTCCGTCTTCATCTCTTTCCACCCGACGCAGATACATCTTTACGAAGCTTTCGCCTCACGACCTTTGACTTCTCTGACACGAGCCTCTTGCCCACCTTTGACTCCTGAAGCACGGAGTAAAACTCGAGATCTGCACCGCATTCCATGCACACAGTACCCTCTTTTGGAAGCTTGGCGTCGCACACCGGGCACAGGCCGATGGCCATCAGCCTTGAGTCCGAGCGTTTCTGCCCGCCCGTGAGCGGGTGCGTCTCGACCGCGTTTGTGCTTCGTGGAATCTCGGGCACCTCGAGGGCCTCCCCCACGGATCTGACCAATCTCGGAGCCACCCATGTGAAAGCCCGCGAGCTGTGTGCTCTCGAGAAAGCCAGCAGGCGCTCATTCAAGTCGCTTTCCTTGCCTGCCTTGTCGAGGCCGTATATGGTGCAGAGTATCCGAAGGTCGTCCAGGTCCGTGAACAGGGCTAAGTCCGATTCGGAGATGACCTCCACATTGTATCTCTTGTACAGTACGTAGAAGTAGAACAGCAGGATGATCATGCCTGAGGCGATCACGACGACTTCCGGATAGCCGAAGGCCACAAGAGCTATCATCGCCACGAAGTCCATCAGGACCACCAGGAACGAGAAAATCACCCAAGCTTGCTTCGGGCTCATCTCACGCACCAGCTGAGACTCCAGATCCGGGACGCCGGCGCATCATTCGCCTCCTCCATGGGCAGTACGCTCTATCTCCATGGAGAAGTCAATCGACTTCACCGAGTGCGTGAGCCAGCCGAGCGATATGATGTCCGCGCCCTCGGCGTATCTTTCGATCTCTTCTGGTCTGATCCCTCCCGAGGCCTCTATCAGCACCTCCGGGTTGATGCCCTTCAGCTCGGCAGCCGCAGTCTTGACCTTCTCGGGCCCGAAGTTGTCGAGCATGATTATGTCCGCCCCCTCCTGGGCCGCCACTCGGGCATCTTCCGGTGTCTCGACCTCGATCTCGACCTTCTTCGTGAAGCTACCTCTCCTCGCGCGCCTCAGCGCCTCCGCGACCCCTCCAGCTATCCGTATGTGGTTGTCCTTGATGAGCACCGCATCGTACAGCCCAGACCTGTGAGGGTCCCCTCCCCCCAGCATCACGGCCTTCTTCTCGAACTCCCGGAAGCCCGGTGTGGTCTTCCTGGTAGCTGCGATCCTAACCTCCGGGTTGACCTTCCTCGCCCTCTTCGCGAGGCCGTTCACGAGCGTCGCGATGCCGCTCATGCGCATGATGAAGTTGAGGGCGAGCCTCTCACCTGCAAGTATCGCCCTCGCAGTGCCCACGACCTCGAGGACAACATCACCCTTCCTTGCCTCGGAGCCGTCCTCCGCTATCCTGACGGTCTTGGCGCCCAGCTCCTTGAACACGACCGAGGCCTCCTCGAGTCCGGCGACCACGCAGTCCTCCTTGCACATGACCTTGCCGCGGGCCAACTCATCCGGAGGGATGACCAGGTCTGAGGTGATGTCCCCAGAGCCCAGGTCCTCTTTGAGGTATTCCTGTATCCTCGCCCTCATGCACCCACTGGGAGTGCTTCCCGGCATAACAAAGTTTTGGAAAAACCTGAAGTGCCCTCACAGGGCGAACTTCTCGCCGTTCCTGGGAAGGAGCACCTCGAACCCATCCGCTCTGAGGTCTCCCGCCAGGATCTCCCTCTGGTCCCCGTGCATGAGGACTATCTTCTCGGGGTCGCACCCCTTCGCGAATGAGAGCAGCTCATCGTGCCCCGCGTGGGCAGAGAAGTCGTACTTCAGCACCTCGCACTGCACCCGCTTCGTGACGCCCCTGAAGTCCATGGTCCCCGTCTCGAGCAGCTTCCTGCCGTTGCAGCCCTCGACCTGGTACCCGGTGAGAAGGATCGCGCTCTTCGGGTCGTCCCTGATGGCTTCTATGTAGCTCACGACAGGACCTCCGTCGAGCATCCCGCTGGTCGTGAGTATCAAGTCCCCTTTGAGCGCGCGCGAGCGCGCGTGCACACTCTTGACCTCCCGTGTCTTCCTGAAGGCCTGCCTGAGCCGCTTGGCGGACTTGACGTACTCCGGGTACCTGAGGTATATCTTGTTTACCTTCCTCCCCATCCCGTCGAGCCAGAACTCGTACTTGCTGTCCTTGAGCAGGAGCATCAGCTCCTGGGTCCTGCCGACGGCGAAGGACGGAATGATGCAGGTGCCCCCCCTGTTCGTGACCTCCTCGATCTTCTTGAGGAGGGAGTACTCGGTCTTCAACCTGGAGGGGTGGTTCCTGCCGGAGTAGGTGGACTCCATGATCAGGTTGTCGCACCTGACCGGCCTCGCCCCTTGGACGAGACGGGTCTCCAGAGTGTGGATGTCCCCCGTCACGAGCGTGGTCTTCCTGTCCACGAGCTCGTACATCGTGGCGCCTGGTATGTGCCCTCCCGAGCGGGCCACCACCTGCGTGTCCCCAGCATCGACGGTGTCCCCGAACATGATGTCGGAGAACCTCCTCTTAGTGATCTTGATGTCCTCAGAAGTGTAGGGCTCGGGGTATCCCTCGGCGGCGCCTATCTTGACGCTGTCCTCCATCAGCAGTACACCGACCTCCTTGGAGACGCCCGTGCTCATGACGTCTATGTCATACCTGGCCGTCAGCCAGGGTATCATCCCGCAGTGGTCAAGATGCGAATGGGTCAGGAACATGAAGTCGATCGGCGGCGCGGGCGCCGGGTACTGGGGCGGGTCAGTGGCCGTCATGCCGTAGTCGAAGAGCATCCGCTGGTCGTGGCACTTGAGAAGTATGCCGAGCCTGCCGACCTCGTGCCCTCCGCCGAGGAACTCTCCTTCGATCGCCATCCTGACAGGCCAATGGCTGAGACTATAATATCCTTGCGCCCTCGTCCATCAGCCCTGTCCGACCACCTGTACCACCAGTTCCCTGGTCCTCGGCTTGTTGTCGAACTCCATGAACACGATCTGCTGCCAGGTGCCCAGCAGAAGCCTCCCGTCCACCACAGGCACGGTCAGGGAGGGCCCCACAAAGGACGCCCTGATGTGCGAGTGCCCGTTCCCGTCCCCCCAACGCCTGTGATGCTCGTAGTCCAACCCCTTGGGGTAGAGCCTGTCCATGGCCTCCTGCATGTCCGCGACGAGGCCGGGCTCGTGCTCCACGGTCGTCACGGCCGCGGTCGAGCCCACGACGAACACGCACGCGAGGCCCTCCTTGACCTTGGACCTGCTGACCAACTCCTGTACCTTCGCCGTCACATCTATGATCTCGTCCTTCGCAGCCGTTCTCAGCGATATGATACCGCGTGCGGTTGACATCTACGACCTCCACGGCGTGTAATGTTTTCAAAATCGATAACAGTTTTCCGCTTTCTAATGATGCTTCGAACGCCGTACTAGAGAAACCTCCTCTAGCGATGGTATGTACCATCGCTGACTTCGGGTGGCGTAGGAAGAGATATATATCCACGTTCTGCAATGATGCCTTTCAGATATGGGCTCTGACCATTGGTACTATGGAAGGCCTTTCAGGGGCCACAACGCGGGCAAGAGGGTCTGGTTGGATTCGACTTTCCGGGTGGAGTTCATCAAGTACGGCATAGAGAAGGCTGGCAGCATCAACCGGCTGGCGCGGGAGCTCGGCTACCGGTCGAGGATCCATCCCGGATGGAGCGTCAGGCAGATCTTAGTGGGAGAGCAGCCTTTCCCGTTCGAGAAGCTGCTCAAGCTGTCGGACTTCCTCGGGTATCCGATCGAGGACGTGCTCACCCACAGGACGGAGCCGGAGAGGATCACGTTGAACAGCACGAACGAAGCCCTCCGGAAGCACGGCCTCTGGTGCTACCACATAGCGAGG
>CAZHTV010000033.1:0-14902 GCA_964535775.1 uncultured Thermoplasmata archaeon
CAGAAAAAGGGGTAACATAATCGGCCCTAGGTCCCAGGGTGTCCGTCATGCCGCTTAATTTCAAGTTCTTCTATCTATCCAACCAGTGCCCCCACAACTGCTACCTGCTGGCCCGGATCAAGACCCTCGCCTGGCAGGAGCGCGTACCCCTGCACCTTTTTGACATCTGGAACGATCCTGCCACTTGCAAGAAGTACAGGATATTCTCCCCGACAATGCTCATCGTGAACGACAGGTACCGTCTCCACGGACCTTTCACCACCGAGAGAGTCCTCGCGATGCTCTCGGACGAGGGCGTCGAGCCCGTGGCGTATTTCGTGAGACAAAGCGACGTCGTCGTCAGGGGCGAGCTCGCACCCATCACACCGGAGTCGGTGCTGGCAACAGGGCCGACTTGCGCAGGGGCCGATGACACCGGTTTGTGCATGGGCAAGTCAGAGTGGATACGGGACGTCCTCGAGACGACTGGGTTGAAGCACCTGGGATACACGCACGCGCACAACGGCACCTGCGTGGGGGGTGCGGAGTTCCTGCCGTCAACGCTGGTCCCTTATCCGATACCAGATAAGAGGCAGCGCAATGCCTTCCTCACCTGTTCCTACCTCTCGGATGAGCGGAAAGACTACAAGACACACCCTTTGGAGCGACTGTCACAGGATCTCAAGACCTGGGGATACGACACTCTGTCGGTCGCTGCCTCCAGGAACGTCGTCTTCCCGAACGGCCCTATGTCATGGTTCGAGAAGAAGGGGTTTGTGGACAGGGCGACGCTTGTAACCGAGGAGCTGCATAAGGCCGAAATCCACTATCTCCAGAAGAGGCTCTAGGCGGCCAAGCATCCAAAAAGGCAAATCGAAGGACGCAATTCCGGTCAAGAGGCCTCTGCAATGCTGAGGAAGAACGACATCGCAGACATTTTCAGCGCGATAGAGATCCATGAATTCGACATACACCCCAGCGGGAAGAAGGCCATCTGCTGCGTCAACCGTGGGAAGAACTGGGAGCTGGCCACACTCGACCTGCGAGAAGGCAGGTTGAGCAAGTTCCTGTCCGGGGAGCAGTCCCTCATGAGCCCGGTCTATTCTCCAGGGGGCGAGAGGGTCGCCTACCACGTGGACTTCGAAGGCGATGAGAACCACGATATCGTCGTAGTCGGTGCGGACGGCAGAGGGGCGAAGAAGCTGTCGGACGGGGTCGAGGACAACTACGACCCGAAGTTCTCTCCGGACGGCGAGTGGATTGCGTTCCTGTCGAACAGGGATGACGACATAGACAACCTGTTCCTGATAAGCTCCCGAGGGGGCAGGATCAGGAAGCTCACCGACGAAGAGCTGCCAGTGAGGCGCTTTGCATGGTCTCCCCTCGGGGATGCGATCGCATATGAGACCGGCGTCGGGGACAACGATTTCGTCTCGCTGGCGTCGACTCGGAAGATGAACTCGAAGAAGATACTTTCCAAGAGGAACGTCGAACACAGCCTCGTGGGGGATTTCGGGCCCCCACACCCTTGGTCCTCCGATGGCGGAAGGCTGCTCTTCGTGTCGAACGAGAACGACAGAGTCGACATCGGGATGCTCGACATGGCTTCGGGCAAGAAGAAGTGGCTGGTCAGATCCAAGAACGACAAGTATGCGCCCCAATGGTCCCCAGACGGGAGAAGACTGGCATACCTCGAAGTCGAAGAACCAGATGTAGTCCTCAAGGTCAAGACCGGGAAGAAGACCGACGCGGCGTCTCCTGCGAAGGGGACATCCCGCGCGGCGAGGTGGCTGCCAGACGGGAAAGGCGTGGTGTTCGTCAAGGGCTCCTCAAGGAGACCTGAGGAGGTGTTCGTGGCGACTGGTGCTAGGTCGAAGCGGCTCTCCAGATTCCAGACCAAGCCTCTGCCCAAGAACGTCCTGATCTCTCCAAGGATGGTACGCTACCGCTCGTTCGACGGCCTCAAGATACCGGCGATGCTCTTCTCGCCGAGGGATCGTTCCAGAAGGGCTGGCGTAGTCCTTCCTCACGGAGGTCCCGAGATGGTCGACACGAACATCTGGGACCAGCTCACTATGATGTTCCTCGACAAGGGGTTCCATGTCCTCAAGCCGAACTACAGGGGGTCCACTGGCTACGGCCGCAGGTTCCTGCACCTCCATGACAAGGACCTCGGGGGCGGGGACTACCTCGACACCGTGTATGCGGGGAAATACCTGGTGGACTCTGGCCTGGTGGACAAGGACCGGCTCGGGTACTGGGGCGCGAGCTACAGCGGCTTCACCTGCATGCTTGCCCTGACGAAGCACCCTGACATGTGGGCCGCTGGCGTGTCGATCGTCGGGTTCTTCGACTGGGAGACCGAGCACGAAACGGAGCGAGGATACCTGAAGAAGTACGACGAGAGCAAGATGGGGGACCCAAAGAAGAATCCGGAACTGTTCAAGGACCGGTCACCGATCAACTTCCTCGACAGGCTGAGAGCACCGCTCCTGATGACGGCGTCTGCCAAGGACGTGAGGTGCCCTCCGACGGAATCAAGGGCGGTCGTGGCGAAGCTAAAGGTCATGGGGAAGGAGCACGAATACCACGAGTACCCTGATGAGGGCCACTGGCCCAGGAAGAGGAAGAACCTGATCGACCTCTATACGAGGTCTGCAGACTTCTTGGACAGGCACATCCCGCGATGAACTATCTCCTGTAGTAAGGGTTCATCAGATCCTCGAAACATGACAGCGCCGCGGCCGCTCCTCCGTGGACTGCGGCAACTATCTGCCTGATGCCCCCAGCAACATCTCCCGCCGCGTACACGAACGGCACGTTCGTTCGGAAAGACTTGTCGACGATGACGAACCCGCCAGGGTCAAGCTCGAGGTCCAGTTCCGCAGCCAGCTGGCTCGATGGTATCTCGCCGACCGCCACGAAGACTCCGTCGACAGGCTTCTGGGAAGCCACGCCGGTCCTGAGATTGCGCAACTTGACCGCGGTCACCTGATCCCCTTCGACTATCTCCTCGACTACGGTGTCCCACAGTATCGGTATTCCTCTCTCAACGATGCTGTCCTGTAGATGCCTGTCGGCCCTCAGGGCCTCCCTCCTGTGGATGATGGACACCCTGCAGCCTATGGAATGCAGGTAGAGGGCATCTGTCAGAGCCGTGTTGCCGCCCCCGATCACGACAACCTCCTCGCCCTTGTAGAAGAAGCCATCACAGGTCGCACAGTAGCTGACGCCTCTCCCGATCATCCCCTCCTCGCCGCGCACACCCAACTTCCTGTGCGTAGAGCCGGTCGTGAGTATTATCGCCCTGCAGGTGAACTTGCCCGAGGCAGTGGAGATCTCGAACTTCTCTCCCCCTTTGACCCTGAGTGCTTCCTCGCCCTCCTTGATCTCCACATAACTCTTCGCGTGCTCCGCCATAAGCTCCATGAGCTTCATCCCCGAGATCTCAGGGAACCCAGGATAGTTCTCGATGTTAGGGCTCGTGAGCACCTGTCCTCCTGGCACGCCCTTTTCAAGCACGACGCACTCGAGGCCAGCCCGCTTTGCGTATATGCCCGCGGCCAGCCCGGCAGGACCTGCACCGATGATAATGACATCGTAGTCCCCCAAGACGCTCTCCGCGGAGGACGATGCAATGCCCTCGATTGTCATCCGAACGGTGAATCGGCTCTGAATCTATAATAGATTGGCCTGGTTATCAGGCCAGGCCATGTGGCCTGCCGCTCCTGAAAATAGCCCCAATAGAATAAAATACGATGCTCTGCCATCCATGACGGAGAGGACTGCCACATCCGCGGGATGGGACGCGTTGTCTGCGGGTGGCATCAGGGCGTTGTGAGCCAGCATGGAGACAGGGACGATAACCGCGTTCATCGCGATCGGGGCGGTCATCTTCATCGGGTTCTTCGGCAACGCCATATTCACCAGATACAGGATCCCCGACGTCCTGATACTCGTCTTCCTCGGGATGGCCATCGGCCCTGATATCCTTGGCGAGAGGCTCGGACTCGTGTCCTACGAAACCCTCGCCGACATAGACGAATTCAGGGACCTGCTGCTCTCGGCAGCTCTCGTGATCATCCTGTTCGATGGCGGCCTAACCCTCGACATCCGCTCCGTGATCGAGTCGATGAGGCTCTCCGCATTCATGTCCTTACTGACGTTCATCCTCACCGTGGTCTCCGTTGCGACGGTCCTTCACTTCATAATGGAGATGGATTTGATCCTCTCGCTCATCCTGGGCTCCATCGTGGGGGGCACGAGCGGTGCGATAGTGATACCCATCGCGAGCAAACTCCGGGTCCGGCCACAGACAAAGGCCATCATGATAATGGAATCCGCGGTGACCGACGTCTTCGTCGTGGTCGCTGCGCTCACGTTCATATCCGTGGTGCAGCTCGGCGACTTCCGCCTGACGACCGTGGCCGAGAACCTGGCCTCGAAGTTCCTCATTGGCGGGATTGTGGGGTTCGTCGTTGGAATAGCATGGCTCTACGTGCTTCAGAGGTTGCACCGCCAGCCCCTGTCCTACATGATCACCGTCGCTGCGCTGTTCCTCGTCGCAGGGTCCGTGGAGGTAATGGGCAGCTCGGGCGCAGTGGCCGCTCTGGCCTTTGGCCTGTCGCTAGGCAACCGCGAGTTCGTGAGGCGCTGGCTCACCAGTGTCACGCTCAGAATCGGCACAGACGGGCACATCCAGCAGTTCCATATGGAGATATCGTTCTTCGTCCGGACTTTCTTCTTCGTATACCTCGGCCTCATATTCAGGTTCGACACATTCACGGGCATACACTTGGTCGCGGGACTGCTCCTAATCAGTGTCATTGTGCTCGTGCGTTGGCTAACGACTGTCCTGACATGGGAGATAGGAGACCTGGAGATGGAGGACGCAATCGCTCTCTTCGGGCTGATGCCGCGTGGTTTGGCGGCAGCAGTACTCGCGACCCTGCCCGCCATCGCACTCGCCGGTGTTGCGATCTGGGACGCCGATCCTGGCCTACCGTCATTCTTCCTTAACACAACGTTGATTGTGATACTGGGAACCACTATCCTCGCCACGTTCTTCAGCTTCGCGGATGAAAAGTATATCGACAAGAAGAAGCGACGCAAGGCGCGAATACGGTTCGAGGATGAGGAAGGAGACCGATCATCCTAGCCGCAGAATTACCTCCTCACCGAATCGCCGTGTCCCAACGGATCTCGGATCGTTGGCCAGACGCGCAAGGTCCTGCGTCTTGATGCCCTCCGCGAGCGCACGCTCGATGCCTCCAGTAAGGATCTTTGCTGCACTCTCCAGTCCCAGGTAGTCCAACATCATTGCCGCCGAAAGCATGAGAGAGCACGGGTTGGCCACGTCCTTCCCTGCATACTTGGGAGCGGTACCGTGCACTGCCTCGAACACCGCAACTCCTTCCCCTATGTTCGCACCCGGGGCTAGGCCGAGGCCGCCCACCTGGGCCGCGCACGCATCCGCCAGATAGTCCCCGTTGAGGTTGGGGGCTGCGAGCACGGAGTACTCTTCGGGTCTGGTCAGGATCTGCTGGAACATGTTGTCCGCTATCCGATCGTTCATGAGTATCTTCCCTGCCGGCAGACCAACTCCAGAAGCTGAGGACTCGGCCTCTGTCATGACGACGTTCTGGAACTCGCCCTTGGCGAGTTCGTATCCCCAATCCCTGAACGCGCCCTCTGTGTACTTCATGATGTTGCCCTTGTGCACGAGGGTGACCGACTTTCGCTTCTTCTTGAGTGCGTAGTTCACCGCCGCGCGGATCAGACGCTTTGAGGCGAACTCGGAAATGGGTTTGACTCCCAGCCCGCTGTCTGGCCGAATGTCGATGGAGAACCTCGACTTCAGGAATTCGATGAGTTCTCTGGCCTCCTCGGAGCCTCGTCTCCATTCGACCCCTTTGTAGACGTCCTCAGTGTTCTCCCTGAAGATCACGACATCCAACTTCTGTGGCTCCTTGACAGGACTCGGGACCCCCTCGAAGTACCTCACAGGGCGTACGGAGGAATAGAGGTCGAGTGCCTGGCGTATCGCCACGTTCAGGCTGCGGATGCCTCCTCCGACTGGGGTGGTGAGCGGGCCTTTGAGTGCGACGCCGCTGGAGCTGATCCCGTCCAGTGTGCTCTTTGGGAGCCATTCACCGACCGTCTTGAACGCGACCTCGCCAGCTTGCAGGTCTGACCACCTGATCTGATGCGAGCCGCCATACGCTGCCTGCACGGCAGCCTCGACTGCCCTCTTCGTGACGGCCATTATCTCAGGGCCGATGCCGTCTCCCGCGATCGCAGGCACTACTATCTCTTTCATCGTGGTCGACCTCGTCTGTCCACAGGCTGGTCCAGCGCGAATCCTCCGTGCTTGTTGATGTGCGGTATCAGGCCGCCATCATCGAGCAACGTCTGCATCGTTGAAGGGATAGGTGAGAACTTCGCTCTCTTTCCAGACGAAGAGGCAGCGATCTCACCCGAGTCCAAGTCAACTACTAGTGATTCGCCATCTGCTATCCAATCGGTGTCGCATTCGATGAGCGGCAGACCAACATTGAACGAGCTCCTGTAGAATATCCTCGCGAAGGACTTCGCGATGATTGCTGACACGCCTGCAGCCTTCAGAGCCCTGGGGGCCTGTTCCCTGCTGGAACCACACCCGAAGTTCCTTCCGGCCACTATGAAGTCGCCTAGCCTGACTTCCTTGGCGAATGCCGGGGCGATGTCTTCCATGACGTGCTTTGCGAGTTCATTCATGTCATCGATCTTGAACTTGTATCTTCCCGAGATGATGTAGTCGGTGTTTATGTCATCGTTGGGGGTGAACCTGTGAGCCCTGCCCGAGAACTTCATCTTGTCACACCTCCCGCGGATCGGTGATCTCGCCCATGAGCGCTGAGGCAGCCACGGTCTCCGGGGAAGCCAGGTATATCCCCACATCCTTGTTGTTTCCCATCCGCCCCTTGAAGTTCCTGTTGGCCGTCGAAATCACATTCTCGCCATCGGACGGCACGCCAGCATGAGTGCCGACGCAGGGACCGCAACCAGGAGCCACGAAGACCGCTCCCGACTTGAGGAGGGTGCTCACGACGCCGTTCTCCATGGCTCGCATGAGCACATCTCTGGACGCAGGAGCCACTATCATCCTGACCTCCTTCTTGACTCGCCTGCCCTTGAGCACACTCGCCGCCGACTCGAGGTCGCTCAGCCTGCCATTGGTGCACGTCCCCAGGAAGGCCTGATTGATCTCCGTTCCCTTCAGGGACGCGACGTCTACGACGTTGTCTACGGAATGCGGCCTCGCGACCTGTGGCACCAGGTCCGAAGCGTCGAACTCCATCTTCTTCTCGAAGAACGCATCCTCACCGCTCGCGACCGGCGCTCCGGTCCCGAGGCCGCGTGTCGAGAGCCACTCCGCAGTCTTCGCATCGAAGCCGAACGGGCAGAACTTCGCGCCCATTTCCACAGCCATGTTCGCGATGGTGAACCTCCCGTCCATGCCGAGGGCGTCTATCGCAGGGCCAGAGAACTCCACGGACTTGTAGGTCGCGCCGTCCGCAGTCACATTCCCTATGACACGGAGGATGAGGTCCTTTGCGCTCACTCTCTCAGGGATTCTGCCGTCGACGATCATCGAGTATGTTCCAGGTACTCTGAACCACAGCTTCCCCGTGAACGCAGCCGCGGCGACATCGGCCGATCCGAGACCGGTGGAGCACGCGTTCAGGGCGCCATAGGTGCATGTGTGTGAGTCCGCGCCGACTACGAGTTCGCCCGGAAGCACCTTCCCGCTCTCCGGAACAAGCTGATGGCACACTCCTTCGCCGACATCGAAGAGGGGGATGGAGTGGTCGGCCGTGAACTTCCTTATCCTGCTGTGGATCTTCGCAACATCCACGGAGGGACACGGCGAGTTGTGGTCTATGACGACCACCATCCCGTTCGCAGTCTTAGGAGCGTCGAAGCCAAGATTCTCCAGCTCTCTGATCATCATGGTCGAGGTACCATCCTGGGACATGCAGAAATCGACCGATGCTATCACGATGTCTCCAATGCGACAGTCCCTGCCAGAGCGAGCTGAGAGGATTGTTTCGGCGATTGTTCCAGGCATCGGTCAGCTCCCGCCGAAGGAGGAAGGTCTTTTCGCTCCGAACCCCCTGTCCTTCCCAGTTGCTGCAGACCTTACATTTGAGACCGCGCAGTAGATCGCGTGGAACTCATCATCGGTCAGGTTGCCCTTCTTCTTCTCGCCGACCCTGTTCACCTCGAGGCGCATGGCCTCGATCGCATCAGGGGTGGCCTTCAGGCCCAGCTGGTCGAGCTTGTGTTTTATGGAGGCCCTTCCCGAGTGCTTGCCAAGGGCGAACTTCCGAGTCATGCCCAGCTTCTTCGGGTCGAAGGCCTCGTACAGCCTCGGGTTCTTGAGTATCCCGTCCACGTGTATGCCCGACTTGTGTGTGAACATGTTCTCGCCCACAATCGGGTGGTTCAGGGGTATGTCAAGGCCGGATGCCTTCTCAACATGCTTGCAGAGCGGCAGTATGTGTTCGGTCCCATACTTGTCGATGGCGTAGTGACTGTGGAGGTTCATGACGAACACCTCCAGGGACACGTTCCCGGCCCTCTCGCCTAGGCCGTTCACGGTGGTCGATACCCAGAGCTTCCTGTCGCTTGACGCGGCCGCCGCCTCGCAGGCTGCGAGTGCGTTGGCAACAGCGAGGCCGAAGTCGTTGTGAGCGTGGAACTCCAGGTCGATGTCCACGGCGGACATCACGGCGCTGACGATCCTCTTCGACGTGGCCGGCGTGAGGACGCCTATGGTGTCGCAGATCCTGAACCTGTCACCGCCCGCGGCCTTGCCCACTTTGGCGAACTCTATCAGATAGTCGATCGATGTCCTGGTGGCGTCGCCGGCGTTGAAGCACACATAAACACCTTTGTCCTTGGCGAAGCTGACGCACTCGGCCAGCTTCTCGAGCTGCCTCTCCCTCGTCATCTTGAGCTTCTGCTCGAGGGCCATGTCCGAGGTGTCAGTCGATATCGACACCGCATCAACGCCGTTCGATATGGAGTCCTCGATGTCTGTCACAACCATCCTGTTCCAGCCCATGATGGACATCCCGCTCGTGACCTGCTTGAGGAGACTCGCGCACTTCTTGTCGCTCTCGTTGTAGGTCGCGAACGTCTCCAGCTGCTCCACACCCATTGCCTCGAGCTTTCTAGCGATCTCCAGTTTCTCCTCGAGCGTGAAGGATATGCCTGGCATCTGCTCGCCGTCTCTGCAAGTCGTGTCGCAGATGTATATCTCTCCAAGCTCCGGGTTGTGGACATCGAGGTGCGTCGCGTAGGCTGGCGCTGAGGCGCCCTCCAACGCGCATCCCGTCGGCCTCCTTCCACGTACATTATCAGTGCTCATCTTCGTCACCCACCAAGTCGACCTATCCAGCCCCGCGACATCTTGCATGTCCGGGCTGTTACCACCGGCTCCTGTGCCCGCCTCGCTCCCGACAGCGGCACGGATATCCACAGAGGGGGCATGGCCTGAGGTGAACATCTGCCTCGATGGTCAAGCGCGCAGCCACTGAGACGATCATGCCCTTACCTCCCGTGAGAACTCAAATGGTGAGGGTGTATAATTATCATTGTGTCTATTATTAGACCATGAGACAACCATGTGTCCGATTCATGACTTCCTAGATGGTCAATTGACTTCGAATATCCGGATAAACCGGTCAAACGACCTCGGAAATATCCGACGGAGGAGTGCGGGCAGGCGGTGCGAACAGGCGCAACGACGAGAGGGCTTCCGAGGGATGTGCGTACCCTGATCAGCGGGAGAATGCCTTCCTGCCCAGGAACACCGCCCTCCTGCCAAGCTCCTCCTCTATCCTGAGCAGCCTGTTGTACTTGGCGGTCCTCTCCCCGCGGGAAGGGGCCCCGGTCTTGATCTGGCCCGCATTCGTACCCACGCTGATGTCGCTTATTGATGTGTCTTCGGTCTCACCCGATCTGTGGGACACGACGCACTTGTAGCGTGACCTGTGGGCGAAGCTCATGGTCTCCATGGTCTCGGTCAGGGTGCCTATCTGGTTGACCTTGATCAGAATCGCGTTAGCGATGGACTGCTTCACTCCCTCGGCAAGTATCTTCTTGTTCGTCACGAAGATGTCATCGCCGACGAGCTGGACCTTCTTGCCGAGCCTGGAGGTGACTCCCCTCCAGCCGGTCCAGTCCTCCTCGGACATCGGGTCTTCGATGGATATCACAGGATAGCGCTTGCAGACGTCGACATACCTGTCGACCATCGCATCAGGCGACAGGCTCTCCAACGTGCTCTTCTTGAACACATAGTTGCTGCCGTCGAAGAACTCGCTCGCCGCGCAGTCCATGGCGAGGAGGACATCCTTGCCGGGTCTCAGCCCTGTGTCCTCCACGGACGAGAGCATCAGGTCCAGAGCCTGTTCGTTTGAGCCGAGTTTCGGAGCGAATCCTCCCTCATCTCCCACCGCCGTGCTCAGCCCGTTCTTCTTGAGGAGGGACTTGAGGGAGTGGAACACCTCCGTCCCGAAATCGAGAGACTCCCTGAAGGACCTCCCTACAGGGACCACCATGAACTCCTGGAAATCGAGGTTGTTGTCCGCGTGCACGCCGCCGTTCAGGATGTTCATCATCGGCACTGGCAGCACCTTGGCCCTCGCGCCTCCGAGATATCTGTACAGAGGCCTACCGGCATCGTTGGCGGCAGCATGGGCGATGGCGAGCGACACCCCGAGTATCGCGTTGGCGCCGAGGCGGGACTTGTTCTCAGTCCCGTCGACCTCCACCATCAGCCTGTCCACCGCCTTCTGGTCCGAAGGGTCCATGCCCACGACCACGGGCCCGATGGCTCTGTTCACGTTCGCCACAGCCTTCCTCACGCCTCTTCCATGAAGCCTGGCCTTGTCCCCGTCCCTGAGCTCGACTGCCTCCCTGGAGCCGGTGGACGCGCCGGAAGGCACCGAAGCGCGGCCGAGGACTCCGGTGTCCAGAGTGACGTCGACCTCGACCGTCGGGTTGCCCCTGGAGTCCAAGATCTCTCTGGCCTTGACGGACTTGATCCTCGCCATGGTATCGACACGAGAGAATCGCCGCTCAACATAAAAGAATCGCTGTGATGAGGCAGGAGACCGAGACGGCATGAGGCATGGCCGGCCTGGCAAGCCAAAGACCGCGCGGGCAGTGCAAGGTTTTATACGTCCTCCGTCCGTCCGATTGAGGACATGAGTGCGTTCACCCTCTTGGACAAGAGGCTGCAGGACCTGCTGGAGCGCAGGGACATCAAAGAGCCCACGGAGCCCCAGGCAAAGGCCATACCGCCCATCCTGTCTGGAGAGCACGTCCTGCTCGTCGCGCCTACCGGTATAGGGAAGACTGAGGCGGCGATGCTCCCGGTCCTGCACCGGCTGAGCGAATCCAAGAAGGGGGGCATAAGGTGCGTGTACGTCACCCCCCTCAGGGCCCTCAACAGAGACCTACTGAGGCGGCTGAAGGAATTCGGCGAGGCCGTGGGGCTCGCGGTCGCTGTCAGGCACGGGGACACCTCACAATATGAGCGGACCGCTCAGGCCAAGAGGCCGCCCGACGTGTTGATCACGACGCCCGAGACGCTCCAGGTGATGTTCACCGGGCGGTTGCTGAGAGGGCATCTTGCGCATGTCAGGCACGTGATCATAGACGAGATACACGAGCTGGCCGAGGACGAGCGCGGGGCACAGCTCTCGGTCGCCCTTGAGAGACTTGTCGATCTGGCCGGGGAGTTCCAGAGGATCGGCCTGTCGGCCACCGTTGGCTCGGTCCAGCAGATTACCGACTTCCTCGCGGGCGCGGGGAGAGAAGTCAGGACGCTCAAGGTCTCGGCGGTCAAAGACATGAGGATCTCGGTGGAGAGCCCTGAGGCGGACCCGGGATACGAGGAGCTGGCGGACAGGCTCCAGACAGACCTGAAACACATAGCCTGCATGAGAAGGTGCAGGGAGCTTGTCGAGGAGCACCAGTCGACGCTGTTCTTCGTGAACACCAGGGACTACGCCGAGGCACTCGGCGTCAGATACCACCTGTGGGACGAGTCTTTCGAGATAGGCGTACACCACGGCTCGCTCTCGAGGGAGATCAGGGTCCAGATGGAGGAGGACTTCAAGTCGGAGGCCCTCAAGGCGCTCATATGCACCTCGTCGCTGGAGCTCGGCATAGACGTGGGCTCAGCGGACTTCGCAATCCAGTTCGACTCGCCCAGACAGGTGACGAGGCTGATACAGAGGATAGGCAGGTCAGGACACAGGGTCGGTCAGGTCTCATTCGGCGCGATAGTCACCACGAAGCCGGCCGAGACCGCGGAGAGCATGGTCATCGCCCGCAGGGCGATGGTCGAGGAGCTCGAGAAGTTCCGCATCAGGGAGAACCCACTCAGCGTCCTGGCCAACCAGCTCGTCGCGATGACGCTCACCGAGGGAAGGGTGGACAAGGACCGGGCCTACGAGACCATCAGGAGGGCCTACCCCTTCAGGGATCTGCCGAGGAACGACATGGAGGATGTACTCCGCCTGCTCGCGGAGCTGCACATAGTCTGGAACGACGAGAAGGTCTTCAGGAGGAAGACGACGGGCATGAAGCACTTCTTCGATAACATCTCGATGATCCCGGACGAGAAGACCTACAGGATCCGGGATGTGTCCTCGCGGGCTGTCATAGGCACGCTGGACGAGAGCTTCGTGGCCACTTATGCTGAACCCTACGCCACCTTCGTGACCAGGGGAAGGACCTGGAGGGTCGTTGAGGTGGACGAGGACGAGGTGATCGTGGAGCAGATCAGGGAGATCGCAGCGACACCCTCGTGGGTGGGGGAGGAGATACCTGTTCCGTTCGAGGTCGCCCAGGAGGTCGGAGCCGTCCGCAGGCTCAAGGCGATGGAGCTGTATCCTGCGGACGAGGGGGCCAAGAGGGAGCTCCTAAGCTGGATCGACGGGCAGGGAGAGCACGCGCTCCCGACCGACAAGCGCGTAACGGTCGAGCAGGGCGACGGGGTCATTGTCATACACTGTTGCTTCGGGAGCAGAGTGAACGAGACCCTCGCGAAGCTCGTCGCAGGTCTCCTGATGGCCAGATTCGGGGAGAGCTTCGGCGTGCAGACCGAGCCATATTCCATAGTACTGGAGACCCCGAGGAATGTGAAGGCGGCGGATGTCGTCAAGGTCCTGAAGGAGACGGATTCGTCTTCCCTTGGCCAGCTTGTCAGGCTGCTCGTCAGGAACTCCTCTCATCTGAGGTGGCAGTTCCTGCATGTGGCCAAGAAGTTCGGCGCCGTCAGGAAGGGCGCCGACTACAAGATGTTGAACCTGTCGAAGCTCGTCGACGTATTCGAGCAAACACCCATCTTCGAGGAGGCCGTGGCGAAGACCGTCTGGGAGAGCATGGACATCGACACGACCGAGTTCGTGCTGAGGAAGATACAGGATGGCAGCATAGAGGTCGTGGCCGGGCCTCTGTCACGCCTGGGCAAGGAGGTCATCGGCACAAGGACGGAGCTGATGCAGCCTCAGAGGGCCGACAAGGCTGTCCTGAATGCGCTCCGGAAGAGGCTGGAGAAGGAGGATGTGGTCCTGGTGTGCATGAACTGCCGGACGAAGAGAAGTTCGACGGTCGATCATCTCCCGAACAAGATAAGATGCTCGAAGTGCGATGGCGTCCTGCTCGCCGCCATCCAACCCTATGCCAAGGCTCAGCTCGACATACTGAGGAAGGGACCCGCGACCGAGGAGCAGAGAAAGGAGCTGAGGAGGATCTACAAGAATGCGAACCTAGTCATGGCGCACGGGAAAAAGGCTGTGCTGGCGCTCGTGGGGAGAGGGGTCGGGCCCGACACCGCCGCAAGGATACTCGCCAGGTATCAGACAGAGGAGGACGAGTTCATGAGGGACATCCTCGCTGCGGAGATCACCTACGCCCGGACCAAGAGGTTCTGGGACTGAGCCTCTCACCGGCGGAAGCCGAGACCTACGACATACACCTCTGAGCTCGCTGCCCTCGACGCCCTCGGGTGCTCGACGTGGGTCTCATCGAACGACCTCCTGACCCTTCCGACGAAGCCTTTGCTCATGTCTCCTGAGAACATCTTGCAGAGGAAGTTGCCTTCGTCCTTGAGCACTTCCTCAGCGAACCTGAGCGCGTGCTCGCAGAGCTCGATCGACCGGGCGTGGTCGTATGGGTAGTTGCCGCTGATGTCAGGGGACATGTCCGAGATCACAACATCCACTCCCTCTGGGAGCATCTCCAGTATGCGGTCCACGACGGCCTTCTCGCGGATGTCCCCTCTGACGAACTCGACTCCCTCGATGGGCGTCATCCTGTCCATGTCCGCCGCCACGACCTTGCCCTCGGCGCCTACCAGCTCCGCGGCCACCTGAGACCATCCGCCAGGGGACGCGCCGAGGTCCATCACTGTGTCGCCAGGCTGGATGAGGTCGTACTTGTAGTCTATTTGCTTCAGCTTGTAGACCGCCCTGCTCCTGTAATGCTCCCGCTTGGCCTTCCTGTAGTACTCGTCCCTGCGTCTCTCGACCCTCCAGCGCTTGGTCACGTCTGGCATTATCCGTGTACGCGCAGATATTGTTTCCCCAAGAGGGCGCAAAAGGTTTAGGCGGAGGACGCAATCGCCCAGACGCCACGAGGGGGACGAGGATGCCGAAGCGCATGACCTATGCCAAGGCCGGGGTCGACATCGACAGGAAATCGGGGAGCATATCCGCGCTGGTAGAGCACCTGAAGTACAAGAGGAAAGGGCTCGGCAGGCCGATAGACCTCCCCGGTCACTTCACGGGCCTGATTGACTTCGGCGACTACGCGCTCACCCTGTGCACCGATGGGGTCGGCACGAAGCTGCTCATTGCGG
>CAZHTV010000034.1:0-14652 GCA_964535775.1 uncultured Thermoplasmata archaeon
CATAACCGTTCTGATTGGGGTCTTCCAGCCGCACTGAATGTGAACGGCAACAAGTCTAAGAACCCCGGGCACATTCGCGAAATCGAGGTTGTATTCCATGAACACACCACAGGGAACAATCGAGATCGCCCCGGGAGTGCACTGGGTGGGTGTCAAGCATCACAACAGGAGGCTGTTCGACGGCCTGATACCGCTGCCTTACGGCACGAGCTACAACGCCTACCTGGTAATGGGAAAGGAGAAGACGGCGCTCATAGACACCGTGAACCCCGGCTTCGAGCAGGAGCTCGTGGAGAAGATATCCCAGCACATCGACCCGTCAAAGGTCGACTATGTGATCATGAACCACGCGGAACCGGACCATGCGCACGCGGGCAAGCACATGCTCGGTCTCGCGAAGGACGCGAAGCTCGTCGCGAGCGCCAAGGGGAAGGAGGCTGCCATGATGTACTTCGACATACCCGCGGAGAGGATCATGGTCGTAGACGAGAGCACGAAGATAGACCTCGGTGGAAAGACCCTGAGCTTCGTCGACGCGCCTTGGTTGCACTGGCCGGAGACCATATTCACGTACCTTGAGGAGGACAGGATACTGTTCCCGTGCGACTTCTTCGGGTCGCATGTCGCACTCGGCGAGTTCTACGCCCACGAGCTCGGGAACGACAAGAGCCTCGACATGGCCAAGCTGTACTTCGCGGAGATCATGATGCCCTTCAGGAGACAGGGGGCGGCCGCGGTGGAGAAGGTCAAGAGTATCAACCCCAGCATGATCGCACCCTCGCACGGCGTCATCTGGAAGGACCCGAAGGTCATCCTGGACCCCTACACCAAGTGGACAACCGAACAGATGGAGAAGAAGGTAATGATCGCCTATGTCTCGATGTGGGGCAGCACGGAGAAGATGGTGAAGGCCCTGACCGAGGAGCTGGTCAAGAGGGGCGTCCCGGTCAACGTCTTCGACCTACCGGCCACGGACATAGGCCATGTCGCGAAGGAGCTCATCGACACGCCCGTGATCGTCGTCGGGGGGCCGACCGTGCTCAACCTGATCCACCCGTCCGCGGCGTACGCGACCCTCCTCGTGAAGCAGCTCAGGGCGCCGACCAAGTACGTAGCCCTGCTGACATCGCACGGATGGTCCGGAGGCGCCGTGAAGTTCGTCTCGTCGCTCATCGAAGGCATGAAGGTCGAGGTCCTGGACGCGATAGATGTCAAGGGCCCGCCCAAGCAGGCCGAGTTCGACAGGATAGCGCAGCTCGCGGACAAGATCGCAGAGAAGCTCAAGTGAGCCGGGCGACCTGGAAACCCTCTCCCGAAACCATTCCCTTTCTTATTCCTACTCGAAATGATGATATCCTCCCAGGACGACTCACGTCACCGATGGTCTACCCGAGAGAGGTGCTGAACAGGCTCAAGTGGACCGAGGGCGAATCGCTCGACGACGCCACCGTCTGGTACATCCACAGGGGAGCCCCTGGAGACTCGAGGAAGATCGACGGCGCCTGCATACGGTCCCTGGACCGGTTCTACTTCGAAACGGACGAGGCCGCCATCCCGTACCACAGGATACTTAGGATAGACTACCGTGGAGAGACCCTTTTCGAGAAGGATGCCAGGGCGAATGGACCGAGGTGATGGCGAACCCTTATCTACGCCCTGAGCATCCGGCGTTCCCATGGAGCTCCTCTGGTTGCCCTTCTCCCTGGCGACCATCATCATGTACGGTCTCGGGCAGGTGTTCGCCAAGGAAACGAGGACTCGGATCTCGTCCGCGAACATGCTCGTGCTCTTCGGGGCGAACGTGCTGGTCCTGTATTCCGCGTATTGGCTCGTATTCGGTGACGGCTGGGGCCACGGAAGCGCGCTCCTGTTGGAGGCGGCCGTGGCCGCGGGGCTATCCGGAGCCGCCTTCGTGACCTACTACGAGTCGCTCAAGCACGGCAAGATAAGCATAGTCGGGACCATCGCGGGCGCATACGCCCCGTGGACGGTCGTGCTCGCGCTCGTGTTCCTGGGGGAGTCCATGAGCATGGGAGAGGGGCTCGGCGTGGCGTTGGTAGTGTCCGCCATGCTCCTGTTCGCGTACATGCCCAACAACGGGAACGGCAACAAGAAGACCGAGCTCCTGGGGATAGTCTTCGCTTCGATGTCCCTGTTCTTCTGGGGCAGCTCGGCAGCCATGGCAAAAGGGGTGATCACGGACATCGGCAACACCGACTTCATCGGGGTGTACGCCCTGGTCTGCCCAACGATCTGGATCATCTACTGGCTCGCAACACAGCGGGGCAAGTTCGAGATGCCGAAATCCAACATGTGGCTTCTCGAGCTCTCGATGCTGTTCATCGCAGGAGGCGGGATCACACTCTACCTCGCAATCGAGAACGGCAACGTCTCGATCGTATCGCCGGTCACCAACCTGTACCCAGTCCTCACAATAGCGGTGGCCAAGTTCAGGCTTAAGGAACGGCTGAACCTCAGGCAGACAGTGGCGTTGGCGATGCTGATAGCCTCCGTCCCGCTCTTCTCGTTCTAGCCGCTCTTGTACTTCCCGCCGGAGAACACTATCCTATCGAATATCCTCAGCTCGGGCGGCGCCTTCGAGGGTATCAGCTCTGCGACGATCTCGATGTGGTCCCTCAAGGGGCTCTTCGCGACCTTGTTCCCGAGGGTCTCCTGGAGCTGGTAGATGCCCGCCGAGTTGGACATCTTGACGTGTATCTCTATCGGCATCGTCTTGCCCTTGATGATCTCGACCGACTCGATCGACAGCGCGGACACCGAGTGTATGTCGTGCTTCCCCAGGTCGAACGCCAGCCTCCCCCTGCCCTTGGTGATGTCGCAGCCATCAGCGATCACCACTATCGCACTCTCGATCGTGAGCGCGTTCTCACCGACATCGTGAGCGTATAGCGCGTGCAGTATCTGCTCTGTCACCACGATGCGTGTCTGAGCATCAGGGTAGATCGAGGGCAAGAGCCGCGCAAGGATATCCTTGGCCAGCATGACGCTGAATATCTCGTGCTGCTCTCTGTGGATTGCGTTCCCGATATCGTGGAGGAAACACCCGGCGGCGATGATCAGGTGCGCGTCGTCCTCCGACAACCCGAGCCCATTGATGGAGTCCAGCACGAGCTCGTCGGTATCCAACACCAACTTGAGTATCGTGAGGCCGTTGGCGGTCACGATCCTCGCATGGATGGGGCCGTGGTCGTTGTATCCCAGCTTGCGCACGGCGATGTAGTTCGCGAGGCCGAGGTAGACATTGGTCTCCTCGTCGGCACGCAGCATCTCGAACAGCCTGAGCGCCCTAGGGTAGCCCTCGAGGCTCTCCGCGATCGTCTTGACCGACTCCTCTTCCAGCTGCGTGTATGAGGAGGGCATCTCAAGGCCGTACAACAAACCGTTCTGTGGAGACTGCTCAGTCATGGCGTCAACCGTCCTTGGCTTCAGCCTGCGATGGACTACGATGATATTGAACCTCTCCATGGAGAACGATGCGGAAACGGTGGTTCACAACTGTACATCAATCAGTTTTTAGTACGCGCAGACCTCTGACACCCACGCGGCCATGTCATACATCGACGAGCTCGTCTCCGCACTCGGCAAGGAGAAGGTCCTCCTCGACCCGTCGGAAAGGTTCGTGTACGGCGCTGACTGGAGTCCGAGAACACCAGACGAGTTCGTGCCCCCCGATGTCGTGGTCCTTCCGAGGACAACGCGCGATGTCCAGAGAATCGTGAGGGTCGCCTACGCCCACGAGATACCCGTTACTGCGGGTGGGGGGCTCACCGGGATGCTCGGAGGCGCGGTCCCGATACATGGCGGGATCTATGTCGACACCACCACCATGAATTCGATCGTGGAGGTCGACCGCAGGAACCAGACGATCCGAGTACAGGCCGGCGCGACTCTCCAGGAGGTCAACGACGCCGTGTCTGCCTACGACCTCTGGCTGCCGCACCAACCGGAGTCGAAATGGGTCAGCACTGTCGGGGCCGCTATTGCCTGCGACAACGATTCCACCTTCGGCGTTAGATACGGCAAGATACTGAACTGCCTCCTGAGTGCGGAGCTGGTCACGGGCACGGGCGAAGCGGTCGAGCTAGGACACAGAAAGGCGCACTTCACTTCTTCCGGGTACAAGCTGAAGGACCTCCTGGCTGGCAGCGAGGGCACCCTCGGGATCGTCACAGAGGCCACTCTGAAGCTGGAGCCGATACCCGCATCCAGGCGAGTCGACATGCTCGTCTTCCCTCGCATGGGCGCGGCCGTGGACTACCTGAGCCGGCTGCTCAAGGCTGGCCTCTGCCTCGAGGCCGCGCACATCAACTGCAGACGGAGGCTGAATTTCTACACCCACAGCTACAAGGAGAAGTTCGGCAAGGACCCGGAGATACCCGCTTGGGCGGAGGCGCTCCTTGCTATCGCGTTCGCCGGGGATCCGCAGGTCGTCGACCAGCAGAGGGAGCATGCGCTGAGGATAGCGAAGGAGTTCGAGGCGCAGCTGGTGGAGGAGAGGGATATCGTGGACGCGTGGTGGGCGTCGAAGTACACGCTCGATTTCGAGCCCTTCAAGCAGAAGTGGCCGGACTCCCAGAAGCAGAAGAAGTTCGGCGCGGCAGACCCGGGCGTGCCCGTCGGCCGTCTGGAGGAGTTCTATCACAAGTTCGTGGAGGTCGCCGAGAAGCACCGGCTGGAGATCATCGGCATGAACGCGTACCTCGAGCATCCCAGCAGCATCGGGTTCTCGCTTTCGTGCGCTGTGTTCGTGGACTACAGGAGCCCGGACGAGGTGCGAAGGTTCAGACAGTTCCACGACGAGCTGAGCAAACTCGCGGTCGCGTTCGAGGGCACGATGAGCACGTTCATGAGCGACACATACCAGAAGGCGCCCTACATGGCGGTGGAGCATGGAACTTCTCTGAAATACATGAGGGAGGTCAAGAGGCTCTTCGACCCGAAAGGGATCATGAACCCTGGCAAGAAGTTCCCCAGGGAGGTGCTGAAGGAGTGAGCACGAACCTGGAGGAGTTCAAGGACGAGCTCGAGACCTGCTTCGGGACCTCCTGTGGTTTCTGCGAGAGGGGGTGTCCCGTCTACCAGACGCTGAAGATCAAGACCCTGTCCATGAAGGGAAGAAACAGGACCATGCTGGGCGTGCTCCAGGGGAAGCTGGACATCACGCCCGCGATGATCCAGGCGGCCTTCGAATGCACTCTCTGCGGCAACTGCGACAGATGGTGCTCGCTCAAGAACACGGAGCACACGCGGGCCTTCAGGGAGTACCTCCTCAAGCAGGGCATCGAGCCGATGAAGGAGCACTCCTCGCTCCTCTTGAGCATCAGGAACTACGGCAACCCGTGGTTCCAGCCGAGGAGCGCAAGGACGAAGTGGAGCCGTGGGCTGAACCTGCCGAAGGCTGCTCCGGAACAGCAGGAGGTGCTATTCTTCGCAGGTTGCACATCAGCGGTGACCAAGGCATTGAACAAGGGGCTGGCTGCTAGCGCCCGCCTGCTGCAAAGGGCGGGCGTGAAGTTCGCGACCATGGGAGCAGAAGAGCCCTGTTGCGGCTCAACGCTGATGAGGGTGGGCCAGACAGAGGAGTTCGAGAAGCTCGCTGGGGAGAATGTCCGGAAGTTCGAGTCGCTGGGCATCAAGAAGATAGTTACGGCCTGCCCAGGGTGCTACACGACGCTCAGGAAATCAGTCGAGATGAACGGTTCGAAGATCGAGGTCGTACACATCGCCCAGGAGATCGCAGCACTCGTCCGGGACGGCAGGCTGAAACTGAACAGGTCCTCCGAGAAGATGACGTATCACGACCCGTGCCATCTGGGCCGCCTGGGAGGTATCTTCGAGGAACCCAGGGAGATAGTCAAGGCCGTGGCAGAGCTCGTGGAGATGCCCAACAGCAGGTACGAATCCAGATGCTGCGGCGCGGGCGCAGGTCTTCAGTCCGCATTCCCGAAGCTCTCACGGGACCTCGCGGCGAAGAGGATAGCAGAGGCGAAGGCGACCGGGGCGACCACGCTCGTGACCTCGTGCCCGTTCTGCGAGACGCAGCTCAGGACCGTCCCAGGGATCAAGGTCATGGACCTGATGGAGCTTCTGCTCGACGCCGCTGAGGACATCGAAAAGAGCGCGGGGAACAACAGGAGGTCCTCGAGCGGCTAGGCGGCCCTCTTCCTTCTGAGCTCCAGCTCCCTCGCCCTGATCGAGTCCCTGGCCATCGTCCACACGAGCCCGAACGCGAAGGCCACGCCCATCGACAGAGCGCTGGCCCACAGTATCTTCATCTCGAGCGAGGCGCTCGATATGGCGATCGCCAAGTACAGCAGCCCGACGCCTATCACGGCGAAAGCTGCGCTGAGCTGTATCGAGAGCCTGCATACCTGCGTGGCGGTCTCCACTTCTACCATTTCTGCCCCAGGCATCTATCTCGCGAGACCGTACTTAAGCGTTTAGCTGGACTCCCCATGAATGCGGCCATCGCTGCTTGAGAGGGACTGCATCCCTGTAGCTTACTGAGGCCGGACGAGCTCATAGGTTATGCGTTCCCTGTCCTTGCCCTTGTTCTCCTTCTTGACGACCTTGATCCGGCCGACCTCCGACAGAGAGCGCACGTGGGTGCCCGCGCAAGGACAGACATCATACTGTTCGACCTTGACGACCCTGAGCTCGCGCACCGACTTCGGAAGGAGGTCCAGGTTTGCCCTCTGGGCGTCCACGTCCTTCTCGATGGCCTCCCTGCTCTCGGTGCATATCTCGACCTTCGCGCCCGTGTCCAGGACTTCGTTGGACCTGCGCTCCACCTCTGCGACCATCTCGTCCGTGAACCTGACCGGCGCGAAGTCTATCCTGGAGCGGTCGTGGTACAGCTGGTTCCCCACGGTCCTTGCCTTGTAGAGGTCGTACACGATGCCCGAAACGATGTGCTGGGCGGTGTGCATCCTCATGTGCGCATACCTCCTGTCCCAGTCCAGCACTCCGTGCACATCCTCAGGGACGACGTCCGGGTTCTGGACGAGGTGGTGTCTCACACCCTCCTTCTTGGTGACCTCCCTGACCTCCGCCTTGCCGCCTATCCAGGTCAGCCAGCCGACATCCGACGGCTGGCCTCCCCCGAGCGGGTAGAAGGCTGTCCTGTCGAGGACGACGAAGTCGAATCCCTTCTCCAGCACCTTGGCATCGAACTCCCTGATGTAGTTGGAGTCGATGTCCTTCATGTACAGCATATCGGTCATGGCTCACACTGACCCCTTGAAAGACCAAGAAGTGAAACGCGGGAAGTGGTTTTACTCTTTCGGCGCACCGCAGTTCGGGCAGGAGTGCATGAACTGCGGGAACTGGACGCTGCAGTTCTTGCATCTGATCATGGGCGTGCCGTGATGTGCCGCTCCAGCCTGGTGCGGGGCAGGCTGCGCCTGGGTCTGTATCGGCGCGGGCGGCGGCGCTCCGGCGGCAGGTGGCATGTACGGTTGTGGCTGCTGCACGGCGACCTGACCCGGCTGATACGGCTGATAGCCGACAGGCGCCTGGCTCACGACAGCGTCGCTCAACTTGGCATATGTCAGGATCATGAAGAGCGCGGGGATCACGAACCCGACCAGTCCGAACAGTATCCAGATCAGGCTGTCGTTCCTCGCGTCGTGAAATCTCCCCTGGTCGATGGCGTCGATGACCGTCTTCTTCATGAAGACCCCCGCGAGGAAGCATATGAGCATCGCGAAGAACCCGAATACGCCCATAAGTAGCATGCCACGGCCGCCGAATGCGGCAAATAGTGCCAGACCCACGATCGCGAGAATGAACCAGATGAACGCCATCAGGAAGAACATGACTTGTCCCCACCAGGCGAATCTCCGGCCCTCGGCGACATCTCTAGGGAGCCACGGCGGTGTGGCCCCGTGAGCGATAATAGTACCCATCGGAGTGTTCATCATGTCGAATGCCTCCTCTACCTCATCCCTTCTTTGACCGCCCGTTGGCGGCCTCCTGTCAAGAATCGTGATGGCCATATATAGGCTTATCTGGTTGGTCCTATGTGCTGGCGGAGAACGGCCACGGATGCCCGTGACTCATGTGAGTGCCATCGCGAGCCTTTCCACCTCTTCGATGGCGTCCAGGACCATCTTCGGGGTGACCACGAACGGCATGCTGGACATCGAGTCCTTCGGGTCGCAGGCCTTCTCGGCGGCGGATATCAATGCCGCCCTGTCGAGCCTCCCCAGGTCCTTGAGCCGATAGGGCAGCCCCATCGACCTGCACCAGCGCATGACTCTCTCCAACTCCCCCATGGGGCGCTTCTCGAGGACCATCTGGACCAGCGTCCCGAAGGCGACGATCTCACCGTGCTTGCGAGCGATTCCAGGGACTATCGTGAGGCCGTTGTGGACAGCGTGGGCCGCCGCGCATCCGCCTCCTCCGAACCCGAACCCGCTCATGAGCTTGATCGCCTCGATGACGGCCTCGACAGAATCCGTCACCTTGCCCGCCTCGATATCCCTCTTCGCCTGCAGGCCGTGGGCCATGAGCACATCGAAGCATCTCATATTCACCTCGAGCGCGGCCTCCGTCGCCCGGTCGGCCGCCCTCTTCTGCCTCTGCGCAGCCGCATAAGCCGGTTTCTCGAAGGCCGCTGCGAGGGCGTCGCCCATGCCCTGGACCATGTATTGTGGAGGAGCCCTGCCCACGACGTCAGTGTCCACGAGGACCAGCACCGGTGCCCTGGTCAAGTACATGTCCTCGACGAATCCGTGGTCCTCTGTGAAAATGACCGCGTCGGCCATGCCATCCGCGTTGGTGGCACACTGCGTCGGGACGCTGATGCAGGGCAGATGGAGCCTCTCCGACACAGCCTTTGCCGTGTCGATCGCCTTGCCGCCCCCGCACCCTACCACGAGGTCCACATCGAGGTCCTCTGCCCGGGAGACTATCGAGTTGATCTTCGCCATGGTGCACTCGGTGACCGAGTCGTCGTAGCCGGCCAAGGGAACGCCCGCCGCCAGGAGACTTGCCTGGACCCTGGCCTTCACCTTAGAGAAGGCCGTCCTGCCGCTGACGACGAAGGGCCTCTCGCCGTGCTGCTTCGCGTGGGCTCCGAGCTGGCTCAGCACGCCCGCTCCTTGGACGTACTTGGAAGGCAGTATCATCTTCCTCACACCGCTCTCTGCCAAGCTCCTCACCCCTTCACGGCCGGCTCAGGGCCGGCCTTCGGCCCATACCTTACGCGCATTTCAAGCTTGTGCAGGGCCTGGTAGGAGGTGTCGCGGAGAGGCCGGAGCTATATGGCGTTGTCCGAAAAGGCATAAGTAGAGCGACGGGATAACAAGACGCAACGGACAGACTGATACGATGTATCGTTCAGCTAGACGCTGGACTGTGAATCAATGAAATACGAAGACTACAAGGAAATTTACTCTCAACTGAAGAACCCGGCTGACGTAGACCGGCTCGCGCAGAGGCTCGGCATGGACCAGGAGTTCCTGTTTGTGTTGTACACGCAGAGGACGGTGAGGGACGCGACAAGGCGTTTCTACATCGTCAAGAAGGACATCAAGAAGATAGCCAGGGAGTGGAAGCGAGGCGTTACGATAACCAGGCTCGCACGCCAGATCAACTTCCCGCCCGTGCTCCTCGGACTGATGCTCTCATCGGAGATAAACATCAACAGGAAGCAGTACTGGAAGTACATCCGCCAGCCCGAGACCTGCAGGGACAAGAGGCTGAAGAAGGAGATGCAGCAGATAGCCCACGAGGACATAATCTACTCGCCCAGAGGGGCCCAGATACAGACCGAGAGAGGCGCATGGGGCGAGGAGAAGCTCCACGAGTGGCTCGACAAAAGGGGGCTCAAGTACAGGACGGAGGAGGACCTGAGGGCCACGCACAAGAAGACCCCGGACTGCCTCCTGGACGCCCCGATAACCATAGACGGCATGAAGATACACTGGATAGAGTCCAAGGCGTCCTTCGGGGACGACATAGAGCTGAGGAAGAACGTCCGGAGGCAGCTCAAACCGTACACGGACATGTTCGGCACGGGAGCGGTCGTGTACTGGTTCGGCTTCGTCGAGGACATCGCGCCCCCTGATGGCATCATGATACTCCCAGGGACCTACTTCGACAACTGCGTCCGGGACCGCATCCCGCGCAAAGGCTCTTAATCCAAGTCGAGCATAATGCCGTCCGTGGGCAGGCAGTCAGGAAGATTCATTTCTGCAGGCGACATCGAGAAGTTCAGCTACTGCCCGCTCAGCTGGTGGCTCAGCCTAGAGCACGAGGATAACTCCGAACCGCTCGCCCAGGGCGTCAAGAGGCACGAGAGACTTGGCAGGTCACTCTGGACGATAGATTCCGGCGAGAAGGGCGCCAGAGAGTCCGAGAGGATAGTCTTCTGGTGGGCGATGGTCGCGACCGTGCTCGCGATCGTCGGCCTCGAGCTCCTGCCGCTGGAGAACGCAGACATGCTCAGCACCATCCTCACCGTCGTCGCGCTGATATGGATACTCGCGGCGCTGTTCTTCCTGTACAAGGCGGCGCGCTCGACCATGGAAAGCAAGGTCGTCAGCTACGAGAAGATCATACTCGTGTTCGCGATCGTGGCGGTCATAGTGGCCGCGAACGCCGTCGCGTTCCTCGTCGAGGACGTGAGGCTCGCGCAGGTCCTCGAGACCCTCGCCATCCTGTGGCTGGTGGGCGCCTCATATTTCCTGTACAGATCGCTCAGGTCGACGGAGATCGCGGACTCCCTGAGGAAGGAGTTCAGGGTGAAGGGGAAGATAGAATATATCGACGTCGACAACACGAAGGCGTTCAGATCGGAGAAGCACGGCCTGTCCGGAGCTCCCGACTACGTGATAAAGGTCGGCGAGAACATCATCCCGGTCGAGGAGAAGACGGGCAGGACCCCGATGGGGCCTCTGTTCTCCCACATACTGCAGATCGCCACCTACTGCCTGCTCATCGAGGAGGCCACGGGCAGAGCGCCGCCGTACGGCCTCCTGAAGTACCCGGAGCACGAGCACGAGATCGAGTACAACCAGGACCTGAGGAACATGCTTCTCCAGAAGGCCGCGGAGATGCGCGAGTTGATGCGGACCGGGAACGCGCACAGGAACCACAACAGGCCTGGGAAGTGCGTGCACTGCTCCAGGCGCGACGTCTGCCCCGAGCGGCTCGCGTGAGCGCTCACTCGACGGTGACGGTCTTCGCGATGTTCCTGGGCTTGTCGATAGGACAGCCCCTGATCCTCGCAAGGTGATAGGCCCACAGCTGCAGCGCGACTATCACAGGCACAGGGGAGAATATCGGCGGGAGCTGTCTGATGGACACGATGTCGTCTGCGAACTTCGGGAGGTCCGTGTCCCCCTCGAACCCTATCGCGATGACAGGGCTGCCCCTCGCGGAGACCTCGCTGATGCTCCCCAGCATCTTCTCGTAGGTATGGTCCCTCACAGCGATGGCCACAACGGGGGAGTCCTTGGACAGAAGCGCCAATGGCCCGTGCTTCAGCTCGCCCGCGGGAAAGCCCTCGCCGTGTATGTAGCTGATCTCCTTTGTCTTCAAAGCGCCCTCGAGGGCTATCGGATAGTTGATGCCCCGGCCGATGAAGAACATGTCATCGGCGCGGGCGTACTTCTCAGCCAGGGTCTCGATCTCGCTCGCCTTGTTCAGCACGTCCTGGACGTACCTCGGAAGGCTCCTCAGGGAGCTCGTCATCGACCTGCGAGCCTGGGCGGTCAGTGACCTGTTCTGAACTCCGAGCTCCATTGCCAGCAGGTACAGGGCGACCATCTGCGTCACGAATGTCTTCGTCGCGGCGACGCCTATCTCAGGGCCGGCCCTCGTGTATATCACATGGTCGACCTCCCGCGTGATGGCCGAGCCGACCACATTGGCTATGCCCACGGTCTTGTTGCCGCGCTTCCTAGCCTCCCTCGCCGCCCCGAGGGTGTCCGCCGTCTCGCCGCTCTGCGTTATGAGCACGACCAACGGGCTCTCTCTCGACACCGGCGAGTAGCGGTACTCACTCGATATCTGGACTGTCGTGGGCACCCTCGCGAGCTCCTCGATGATGTACTTGCCGACGAGGCCCGCATGGTACGATGTGCCGCAGGCCACGATCTTGACGCTGGAGAAGCTGTTCTCCTGGAAGAACGGCTCGGGCTCGACGCTCTCTATCCTTCCCAGGAGCGAGTCGTGGATCGCCTCGGGCTGCTCGTAGATCTCCTTGAGCATGAAGTGCGGGTACCCGCCCTTCTCCGCGTCCTCCAGGCTCCAAGTGACCTTCTCCGGCTCGCGCTCGACCGCCATGCCCTCTGCGTCGAATATCTTCACTTCATCCTTCGTGACGCTTACGACCTCTCCATCCTGGACGTGCAGGACCCTGTTGGTGTACTTCAGGAGCGCTGTCACGTCACTGGCCAGGAAATTCTCACCCTCTCCCAGGCCGACCACGAGCGGGCTCTCGCGCCTGGCCGCCACTATCTCGTCATGCCCTGCGCTCACGACCACGAACGCGTATGTCCCCTCGACCTTCTCGAGCGCCTTCCGCACCGCGGCCACGAGGTCGCCCTTCATCTCCGCCTCCACCAGGTGCGCGAACACCTCCGTATCCGTCTCGGAGACGAACTTGTGGCCCGTCATGAGAAGGTGCTCCCTGACCGCCATGAAGTTGGATATGATGCCGTTGTGGACCACCGCGAGCCTGTTCGTGCAGTCGGAGAGCGGGTGCGCGTTCTCCGTCGTTGGCTTGCCCTGGGTCGCCCACCTCGTGTGCGCGATCCCGACCGTGCCCGTCATCTCGGGCATGCTCGACTCCAGCACGGCGATCTCGCCCTTGCTCTTGAACAGCTGAAGCCCCTTCTGGATAGGCTCCCCGACCACGGCGACGCCCGCGGAATCGTACCCCCTGTACTCCAGCCTCTTCAGACAGTCGAGCAGGATGGGCTGCGCGTTCCTCCCGCCCGCATAACCCACAATGCCGCACATCCGAGCAACACCCTAAGTCACGAGCGCCTTGTTCGGCAGGTTCCTCGTTATCCTCGCACCGCTGGAGACCTTGCACCCAGCGCCGACTATCGTCCCCGGTTCCACCGACACGCCAGTCCCGAAGCTGGTGTCCTCACCGAGTATGGAGCCTATGTGAGGCACCTTGAAGAACTCGTCCGCGATGTTCACATACGCCTCCGCGCCCGCAGCCATCAGGTGCGACTGGGACTTGACGCCGTACCCGAGCACGGAGTGCGAAAGGTATGAGTGCGCACCGATGCTGCAGTTGCTCATGAGCACGCTGTTCTTGATCACAGTATACGGCTCGACGGTCACGCTGTTGCCCAGGCTCGTGGACGGGAAGATGGTGACGTTGGGACCGATCTCGCACCCGTCGCCTATCAGCACGGGCCCGTAGATCGTCGTCCCGGCGCGGATCACGGTCTCCTCGCCGATCCCGACCGGCCCCGAGATCACGACCTGGCTCTCGATCTTGCCCGCGGTCCGCACGGAGATGTTCTCGAGTGCCGCAGCGTTCAGCTCCAATAGGTCCCATGGGTACACAGCGTCTATCCAGAGGCCGTCCGAGAACACGGGCGCGACGGGCTGCTCTCCGAGGCTGGCCTGCACCGCGTTGCTCAGGCCGTACTCACCCTCCGCGATGCACCTGTCGATGGCCTGGAATATCCGCTCGTTCAGACGGTACATGCCAGTGAGTATGATGTTCGAGATCATCTCTGCAGGCTTCTCGTGGACGCTCGTGATAGCCCCTCGCTCCAGCGTCACCACGCCGTACTTCGACGGATTGTCGCTCTCGACCACCAGCGCGCTCGGACGAGCGCCCGCCCTCAGGAGGTCGCCCACGGCCCGCCTGTCGATCACGTTGTCCCCAGGCAGCACCACGAACTCCCCGGACAACCTGTCCTTCGCGGCCAACAGCGCGTGCCCGTTCCCAAGCTGCTTCTCCTGGACCACGTACTCGATCCGGGCGCCGAACTTCCTGCCGTCCTCGAAGTGAGACATGATCCGCTCCTTGCGGTAGCCCACGACGACGACTATGTCCGTCACATCGTTCTTCACGAGCGAGTCGACGACATACTCGAGTATCGGACGGTTCGCCACGGGGATCATGACCTTCGGCTCGGACACTGTCAATGGCCGAAGACGCATCCCCTCTCCCGCGGCCAGAATCACTGCCTTCATCAGAGACCCACCGGCCCAGTCGCTAACATGAGTGCGGCCATTTAAGAGTTGTGCAGAGGAGCCTCACTCCTCCTCTTCCTCCTCGCCTATGGTGCCATATATGGACCGGTTCTTGGCCTCCACCTTCGTACGCGTGGCCTCCTCGAAGAGCTCGCACTCGCACCTGATCCTCGTGACGATGTCCCGACGGACACAGTACCCCAGTCCGGGCCCCGCAGCGTCCTCCGGCCTGGGGTCCCAGTGAAGACAGACCGGGCATAGCAGCCTCTGCCTCTTCGAATCAGTGCAGGTGTTGTGATAGGTCACGGGCGGCCTATGTGTCGTTCCGGATATATCACGATTTCCATGGCAGGGTTCGGGAGCGATAACGAGGGCAACATGCACCGAGGGTGCGCGAGACCGATTCCATTACGAGCGTAGTATTACTGCAGTGCCGGACGATATGCGCCAGCTCCG
>CAZHTV010000035.1:0-14540 GCA_964535775.1 uncultured Thermoplasmata archaeon
GGTACTACGACAACTACGGCTGGCTCTTCTGGGAGTGGGGTGACATGACCGGAGTGCCGATCACAGGCGGCCAGTACACCACCACAATCTACGGCATCGACGTGGCCCACGTTGACCAGATCGGCGGAATATGGCTGGTGCCTGATGGGATCGGCTACTTCAACGAGACGAGCTACTCCTACCAGATAGACGGCCAGACCTCCATCGTGAGCGAGTACGTCATCGGCAGGTCATACCAGGTGGTCACGGCGACCTTCGAGATCGTCGACCCGGTGCTGATCGCCAAGCTCAGCGACTACGAGACGACCGCCGTCAACGGCGTGGTCAGGGACGAGAACAACGACGTCGTCGAGGGCGCGGAGTTCACGGTGTACGAGAACGGCATGAGCGGCAACGCCTTGTACGGCGTCTCGCCCAGCTACGACGCAGCCGAGAGATGGTCGGAGCCGGTGCCGACGGACGCAGACGGAGAGGCCTCGGCGACCATAAGGGCCGTCGGACTTGGCGGGGTCGTCACGCCCGCGAGCATAAAGGCCGAGGTCTATGTGAAGGCGTCCATGACTGGCGCAGTCTCGATGTTCGCTCAGACGCAGGTATTCATCTTCGTCCAGCGGACGTTCTGCAGCATCGGGGCGATACCCGACGCGCAGGAAATCGGCATGTGGAACCTCAACGTGAGCGCCAAGGTCGTCGACTTCGCAGGAGACGAGATACCCGACCTCGCGATCGACATGACCGCAGACCCGGGATCGATTTTCGACGGCACCCCGATGACCAACGATGATGGCGTCGGCTGGTTCTTCGTCGACACAGCCCCGCTCGAGAACACCAAGGCGGCCTTCATGACCGTGCAGCTCAAGGCCGGCGGACCCGGCTACGATCTGTCCCTGGCCAAGATGAAGATCCCGCTGAGGAACCTCGCACCGACCATAGTGGCGATGATGGCAGTGGGCGACACGAACACCGCGGTACTGTCCGGCGGAGAGGTGGATGACGGCGAGAACGTGACCCTAGATGTCATGGTCTTCGACCTCAACAATCTCAAGGCCGCAAGGGTGGTCGTGGACGGAGTGACCACGAATCTGGACATAGTGTCCGGCGAGGTCGCGAGCAGGGATGCGAACAACCCCGCTGACACTATGAAGCACTACTCGGTGGTCCTGAGCAACCTCGATCTCGGCTCGCACACGGTGGTAGTCAACGCGACGGACGCGCTGGGCGTGTCCTCCGAGCAGACCTTCACCTTTACGGTGGTGGAACCGGAGAAGGAGGGCACGAGCGCTCTCGTGCTCGGGATAGGCATAGCCGGCTGGATAGTCGCGGCAATCGTCATCGTGCTGCTCCTCATGAAGATGAGGAAACCGAAGGCGGAGTCGGAGATGGCCCCGCCAGAGGAGCCTAAGCCTCCGGAGACCCAGTGAGACCTGATCTCGGAAATGGCCGATAGAAACCTCTTCCCGTCAAACCTTTTCCCCGCGTTTTCGTTTACTCGTTCGCCATAGCAGGCGCTGAAATGATTGCACCCAGAGGGGGGCCGCACAGCTCGCAGTCGGCTTTTGTCATCGGCCAAAGTTTTATTACCTGGCTTTATGCTCCCTTTTCAACGCCGAGCAAGAATCTCCGGGGGGCAGAGGTTAGAGAATGGCCGGCATGAGTAGGTACGTTCTGTTCAGGACTATTCAGATGGTCATAACGCTGATCATCATCCTCACCCTGATCTTCATAATGTTCGAATCCCTGCCGCTCAAGCCCCAGGAGCTGCTCGCACTCAACCCGAACATAAACCCCACCCAGAAGTTGGTCCTGGAGCGGCTGTACGGCTTCGACAGGCCGATACAGGAAAGGTACTTCGTGTACATGAAGAACATGATCACCTTCAACTTCGGCGATTCGTTCACGAGCGCTCAGCCGGTTTGGGAGCAGCTCGAGGAGAGGATACCCAGGACCCTCCTGCTCTTCGGGCTCTCCACGATATTCGCCTACATAATCGGCATCTATCTGGGCGCGTGGATAGCGTGGAGGAGAGGGGGCATCGCGGACGGCAGCTCCGTCCTCGTCAGCCTCGCGTTCTACAACATGCCGTCCTTCTGGATAGGACTCATATTCCTGGTCGTGTTCTCGTCCCGGCTGGGCTGGTTCCCACTGACGGGTTGGTATGACCCGACGGCGGACCTCCCCGGGGGCAGCCAGGGGGACCTGCTCTATGACACCATCAACATCATGTGGCACATGTTCCTGCCCCTGGTCGTCCTGCTGCTGCTACAGCTCGCTGGGACCATCCTCCTCATGAGGACGGCGATGCTGGACATAATAGGCGAGAACTACATGATCACCGCGAAGGCGGTAGGTTTCTCCGAGCGGAGGGTGCTCTTCAAGTACGGCGCCAGGAACGCGATGTTGCCCGTGGTGACCTCGTTCATCATCTCCATAGTGTTCGCGGTAAGCGGTGCGGTCGTCCTGGAGAACGTCTTCTCGTTCCCTGGCATGGGCGCACTCTACATCCGCTCTCTGCTCCAGCTGGATTTCCCCGTGGCACAGGCCACTCTCTTCATCATAACGCTGCTCGTGCTTCTGGGCAACTTCATGGCTGACCTGATTTACGGATATCTCGACCCGAGGGTGCGCCAGTGAGAACCAGAGGAGAGGAGAAGAAGGGAGGGGGCGACGCGCCGGACCAGAAGAGCGGGCAGCCTGAGGCCAGGCAACCCGAGCTGCAGGAGCTGGCCGCCCAGAGCCAGAAGGTCCTCCGGAAGATGCTCAAGAGCTTCCGGAGCACCTGGAAGCTCTACCGGGGCTCCAAGACCGGCATGGCCGGGCTGGCGATCGTGATAGGGTTCTTCGCGATGGCTGTGTTCGCACCTTGGATAGCCCCTTACGACGTCGATTTCAAGGCACCCTCCACCGACATATTCATAGCTGACAGCGAGAGCGCGAACCTCGGGGACCTCAAGAACTGGTCCACCCCCATGGGACTTCTCGCAGCCACCCGTGAGGCGAGCCTAGAGCGGATACTGGTGTACTCTGACGACGGCGTGGCCAGGACATACCCGGTCGACGAGAACCAGGGGATAGTGCTGGGCGCTCCATCGAACTACACCATCCCGTCCAATGTCAGCTATGTCAACTACGCTCACTTCTCGAACTCGTTCTTCCTTATAGTCGAAGGGAGCACTGTCCACGAATACACCTGGAACCTCATCGACACCGACGTGGAGTATGCGCTGCCGTTCGAGCCGAAATACTACTCCAACATCTGGAACGGCTACTCCGAGATACTGCCAAACCAGAGGCTGGCGTTCGTGATCGCCGGTGACCACGATGTCTGGCTGATGACCAAGAGACCGCCCAACGTCCCCACCGCCACGCCGTTGACCACATTCATACGGAACATAACACTCCACGACGCCACCATAATCGGCAACCCGCTCGTCATGGACACCACGATCATCGAGAACGGCAGCATCATCGTCCTCCCGACGGACATAGGCCTCATCACGTACAGCCTCAACCTGACGGTCGGCGGCCTGGGGAACATAGTGCAGAACGTGACGATAGGGCCCAGGCTGTGGGTGAGCCCGTACAACTACACCGACCAAAGCAACCAGACGGTGCCCTTCGAACCGGTGATCTCCGACAGAATGATATCGTTCCCGGACCCCACGAGCGTGACGGACGATTACAAGAAGACGGATGTGATAGTCGTACCCACGACCGATGGGAAGCTGGTCGCGTACCAGAGGAACAACGGGACCGTGCTCTACGCGAAACCCCTCGTCATGCCGTCGATAAGGGATTACGACATACAGAAGATATACCCGTCGACGGTGGGCATCCTCGTGGTCGGCACGGTGGGCGACCGTGGGTTCATCGCGGGCCTTGACCCCCTGAACGGCACGATAAACCAGAGGGGGGTCCAGTATACCAGCTTCGCAGACCACGTGGACAGCCAGCCGTACTTCGTCCCCGGGTCGAGGACCTTCCTGTTCAGCACGGACACCGGGAGCATATACATCGCCAACGAACTCATGAGGATCAATGCGACCTTCACTGCCCCAGGAGGGGGCTCTGCCACCCCCGTGTCCTTCGTGGGCAACATATATGTCTCCAGCGCCATCGGCGGGAACTACTTCGCAGTGATCACCAGGGATAACCAACTCTTCGTCGAGAGCCTCCAGGGCATCAACCGCGCCCCTCTGCCGCCAGGGAAGTACGACGGACCGACGGAGTCCGGGAACAGGTACATCCTTGGAACGGACTACGAGGGGCACGACATCCTCACGTGGCTCATCTACGGCACGCGAGCCGAGATGATGGTGGGGGTCACGGCCGCGTTCTTCGCCGTCGTCATAGGCACCATTGTGGGTCTCGTCGCTGGGTTCTACTCCGGCCTCATAGACGACATACTCATGAGGACAACCGATGTCGTCCTGGCCCTTCCCGGGCTGGTGATAATCCTCCTGTTCGCCGCGGTTTTCGGGCCCTCCCTGATCAACATCATAATCATCATCGCAATACTGTCCTGGGCGGGCATCGCGAGGGTCATCAGGTCCGTGACGATATCACTCAAGGAGAGGGCGTTCGTCGACGCCGCCATCATCGCTGGGGCCTCGGATAGCAGGCTCATATTCAGGCACATCGCACCGAACGTGCTTCCCTACACGTTCCTGTACATGACCTTCAGCATATCCGGCGCCATAGTCACCGAGGCCATCCTTGCGTTCCTAGGCTTCGGGGATGTCAACTACGTCACCTGGGGCATGATGCTCCAGTTCCTGCAGATCAGCGGGCACTCGCTGGACGCCTACTGGTGGCTGCTGCCGCCGGGCATAGCGATAACGCTGCTCTGCCTTTCGTTCTACCTTATAGGCAGGGCCTTCGACGAGGTCGTGAACCCGCGCCTGAGGAAGAGGTGATTGGATGGCTCTGCTCGAAGTCAAGGACCTGAAGGTGCACTTCAAGATCCAGAACGGCTGGGTCAAGGCCGTCGACGGAATCAGCTTCACCATCGACAAGGGGGAGACGATGGGATTGGTGGGCGAGAGCGGTTGCGGCAAGACGACCGCGGCCTATGCCATAACCCAGCTCCTGCCCAACAACGGGTACATCAAGGGCGGCCAGATCTTCTTCAAGGGGAACGACCTGCTCTCTATATCCGTGCGGAAGGACGGATCCCTTGAAGACTGGAACGACGAGATCCGCAAGGTGAGATGGCAGGACATCTCGATGATATTCCAGGGGGCCATGAACGCATTCAACCCCGTATTCAAGATAGGGAGCCAGATCATCGCCGCGATACAGCTCCACGAGGATATAGAGGACGACGCTGCGCGGACCCGCGTGTTGGAGCTGTTCGACTTCGTGGGCATACCACGCGACAGGATCGACAGCTACCCCCACGAGTTCAGCGGCGGCATGAAGCAGAGGGCTATGATAGCTCTCGCCCTCGCGCTCTCGCCATCGTTCATAATCGCCGACGAGCCCACGACGGCCCTCGACGTCATCACCCAGGATAGGATCCTGTACGAGATGAAGAAGCTCCAGGAGAGGCTGAGCATGGCCATGATGATCATAACCCACGACGTGTCGGTCGTGGCGGAGGTCTCTGACAGCATCGCGGTCATGTATGCGGGGAAGATAATGGAAATAGGTCCCACGAACTTGGTCTTCAAGAGGCCGGCTCACCCGTACACCGCGGGGCTGCTCGGATCGTTCCCCTCTATCAAGGGCAAGAGGCGCAGGCTCGACTCTATCCCTGGCTTCCCGCCCGACCTCGTGAACCCGCCCAGTGGCTGCCCGTTCCATCCGAGGTGCCAGTATGCGAAGGACGTGTGCAGCGCCAAGGGGCCCGAGGGGGTCGAGATACAGCCTGGCCACATAGCCTATTGCCACTTCGCGCGGGAGCTGTGGGAGCGCCTAAGGAGGGATGTGTGATGCCCGAGGAGGTCGTCATCAAGGTCCACGGGCTCAAGAAGTATTTCGAGCTCAGGAAGGGCTTCATCAGCATCTTCTCCGAGCCGACATATGTGAAGGCCGTGGACAACATCGATTTCGAGCTCAAGCAGGGCGAGATCCTGGGACTCGTCGGCGAGAGCGGGTGCGGCAAGACCACGACCGGACGGCTCATGACTCGCCTGGACGACCCCACCAGTGGCTCCATCTTCTTCATGGGCAGGGACATATCGCTGCTCGAGGGCGAGGACCTCAAGATATTCCGCAGGAACATCCAGATGGTCTTCCAGGACCCCTATGAGTCCCTGAGCCCGCGGACGACCGTCCTGCAGACCATCATGGAGCCGCTCCTCAACCACAACATAGGCGACAGCTTCGAGGAGCGGGTCGAGATGGTAGTCAAGGCGCTGGAGGACGCTGGGCTCGCCCCCGCGAGGGAGTACCTGGACAGGTTCCCGCACGAGCTCAGCGGCGGGCAGAGGCAGAGGGTATCCATCGCCAGGGCGCTCGTGATCAACCCGAGGATAATCATAGCCGATGAACCCGTCTCCATGCTCGACGTCTCGATAAGGGCCGGCGTCCTGAACCTCATGCTCGACCTGCGGGACAAGTACCAGATACCGTACGTCTTCATCACGCACGATATCGCCGTCGCCAGGTACGTGAGCGACCGGCTGGCGGTGATGTACCTTGGCAAGATAGTCGAGCTGGCGGAGACGGATATGGTCGTCTTCGAGCCGAAGCACCCTTACACGCAAGCGCTCATTTCCGCGGTGCCCATCCCGGATCCCGAGCAGAAGCACGGGCGCGCGACGATAGCGGGCGAGATACCGAGCGCGATCGACCTGCCCCTGGGATGCAGGTTCAGGCCGAGGTGCCCGAAGGCGTTCGAGATGTGTGGCTGGCAGGGGCTGGACCTGGCGGAATGGCTCCTGGAGGAGGAACACATCGCAGACGAGAAACACCCCATGTCCAAGCACATGGGCACCCTGAGGCCGGAGGGGTTCGTTCTCACCATACCTATCAAGGAAGGCGGCGATGCGAAGGCTGTCAAGGATTGGCTCGAAGCGAAGAGGAACGAACTGAAGGACTCGAGACCGATGTTCAAGGCCGTGCTGTCGCTCGACACCGCCCTGGGAGACCGCGAGATCCTGGTGAAGTGCTCCTCGGTCAAGGTGGGGGGCGACGTGGTCGCGAGGGAGGTCCTGCAGCTGCTCAACGAATCCGTGGACTACAGGGCGAGGTCGCACCCGATGTACGGTACGATCCTGGAAGCGGTGCAGCAGGATTCCCGAGTTGTGATGAAGGTCGGGAAGGAGGACAGATCCGCACAGGCCGCGACTGACAAGACGAGGATAGAGTCGGCGGCCGGCTACATGAAGGACTTCGTAAAATACCACCGCCGGAAGACAGGGCACACCGAGTTCTCAGGCGTGAAGTCCATCATCGGAGACGATAACACCAGGACGGTAACAATCGAGTGCGGCCCGGCCAGCATGTCCGCCAAGAGGGTCGCCCGAGAGGTTGCCGAGATGATAGAGCACGATTTCATGCAGGGCCCAGGGTCCACGATGCAGGAGGCCTTCCTGCCGCTGAGGGTGAAGGGTTCGACAATCGCCGTCAGGATAAAGGGTCCGGAGCAGCGCTGGCAGGACCTGACGGACTTCCTCAAGAAGCACTTCGACAAGAAGGTCGAGAAGCGCCCGGTCGCCAAGGGCGTCTCGAGCGTCACGCTGAAGCAGGCCAGTGGCGACAAGGTCATTGTGGCGGTAAGGTTCATGTCCGTGGAGGAACCTCCCCTAGTGGACGTGGGAGGGCACTTGGTTGCGTGCTATCTCTATGTCCCCAAGCCAGCGGGATAGCATCCGCCAAGCGGCAGGACCGCGAAGGCTAAGGAGAATGGGTGAAAAGGATGTCGCTCTTGAAATCCATAAGAAGGCACTGGTTCGCGGCGGTGCTATACGTCCTCTTCTGTGTGTTCTTCGTGGTTGCCTCGGTGATCTCGGCGTCCACGTATGTATCCGTGATCGATGCACAGGAGAGAATAGGGCTCAGCAACATCTCATACGATGCGTCCCTGCTGCCCAACGGCACACTCCTGATCAGCTTCTCCGCAGACGTCGTCAACCCCTCGAGGTACGACATAGCATTCTCCACCGTCAACTGGGAGGTGACGGTGGTGAACGGGACTTCGGGCCCGGGATGGCTGATACCAGTCACGGGCGAGTACTGGAGCGCCAGCACCTCCCCCATATTGCCGGCCAGGGAGGAGATTACTCTCGTGTATGAGTCCTTCGTCGCGGATCCTGCGACGCTCTCGAGACTGAGAGGGTACGTCAACTACAGCAACAGCCAGGGAGGAAGTATGACGCTCGAGAGCATCCCGTACAGGCACTGGTTCACCGCGAACGGATGGCTCGGCGACTTCGGGCACGACTACCTGAGGGAGTTCTACCTGAATGACCTCGTCAAGGTCGCGCTCGAGCACGACTCGGGGTGGGGGCCGTGAAACTGGCCGGGGAGGATCTCCTGAAGTCGCTGCTCGTGATGGTGATGAGCGGCTTCCCCATCGCGTTCATGAGCTTCGACTTCATGTTCCCCAACATGTCGACGCCGTCGCTTGAGAAGAACCTGATGGTGCTGTTCCTGATATCGATATTGGCGGGGGTCGCGCCGGGCTACTTCATGAGGCAGACGAGCTTGGCCATGCTCACAGTCATCCTGTACGTGGCCTTCGGATACTGTGTCGGCCTGGTCATGTACTCAACCCCCTACTCTCTGTACGATATCGAGCTTGTCCTGCCGTCGTTCTACTACACGCTGTTCTTCAGGTACACCGTCATCCTGATGTTCCTTTTCGTGCTCGGGGGCTTCATCGGAGTGGTCTTCGGGCAGCTGGTGCGCGACTCCATAAGCCGGGAGCAGACAAGGCTGTCCTGGACAGAGGAGAAGAAGTAGCGCCCTGGGTCCCCTCCGACCGGCCAGCCTACGATCTTAGGCGCTATCTATTGGTATCTCCTGGGCCATGTTGGACGCGAGGACAGGACAGGTGTTAGGATGCCCGTGAGGAAGATCATAGAGATAGACGAGGAGAAGTGCACCGGCTGCGGGGCCTGCGTGACCTCATGCGCCGAGGGCGCGCTGCAGATCGTAGATGGCAAGGCGAAGGTGGTCAACGAGGTCTTCTGCGATGGCCTGGGCGCGTGCATAGGCGAGTGCCCCGAGGGGGCCCTCAGGATAATCGAGAGGGAGGCCCCGGAGTTCGACGAGGGGGCCGTGGAGGAGCACCTGAGGAGCACCGGGTCCGAGCACGGCAGGACGGTCGCCGAGCCGGAGCCATGCGGGTGCCCGTCGCACAACCCGATGATACTGACCGCCTCGCAGGCGAAGGGTGCGGGCACGGCCAGGCCCAAGGGAAACCATGCCGACCTCCCGCCCGAGCTGACCAACTGGCCAGTCCAGTGGAGGCTCGTGAACTCCGCGATGCCGTTCTTCAAGGGCAAGGAGCTGCTCCTCGCTGCCGACTGCGTCCCGTTCGCCTTCAGGGACTTCCACGGCAGGTTCTTGAAGGGCAAGCCGGTCATCATAGGCTGCCCAAAGCTGGACGACCAGGGGGGATACCTGGACAAGCTCACGGACATCTTCGCGAACGCCACGCCTGAGCTCGTGCGTATAGTGCACATGGAGGTCCCGTGCTGCCACGGGCTCAGGAAGCTCGTGGACGAGGCGGTCAGGCGGTCGGGGAAGAAGATCCCAGTGAAGGTCACGGTCGTCGGCATACAGGGCCAGGTCCTGAGAGAAACCTGAAGCCGACGAGACCGGCCCTGAGCAACATATTTCTGGGAGCAACCGATTCAGAATAGCCATGCCTCTCGAGATAACCTGGACGAAGAAGGCGATGCGCCTCCCAGAGGAGGTCCGGCGGGAGATAGTCCGGAGGCTCGAGATGTTGCACAGGTACTTCCCTGAGATGACCCCGAGGATGCGCGTCGGCCTGACCAGGCTCTATGACGGCCTCGCGTACCAGTCCGACAGCGGGAAGGTCAGACTGTTGCTGGGGGTGCGCAGGTCCAGGAAGAAGGGGTGGCAGTACCCCACCAACTGGACGATAGGCCACGAGTTCATGCACCTGGCCCAGTTCAACGCGGAAGGCATACCGAGCGGGGAGAGGGCGTGCGACGTCCATGCCCTCTCGAGGTTGCCCCCTGAGCTAATAGACGAATCCCCGAGCTACCTGGTCATCTCGAAGCGGCTGAGGAAGCTCTGGGGGCCCGAAATGGCGAGGCTCTCTCACGAGCTGGCCTTGGAGGCCTTGAGGCGTAGGGGGGAGGGCCTGAGGAACTACGCTTGCTGGTGGGAGGACGAGTTCGAGAGCAGAGCGGAGGAGCTTGTCCGAAGATAGATGCAGGCGAGGGGCGACACGTGGATCTACGCCGAGAAGCTGTCGCTCGCGGAGATCACGCCCGTCGGCTCGTGGATTATGAGCACAGTGTAGTCCACGCCGGACACGAACGTGTGTTCGCCTCCGGTCTCGATTGTGAAGTAGTCCCCCTCGCCCACCCATCCGTTCCCGTGCAGGTCGGTCACGTTGCAGTAGACCGTCATGCTGTCCAGGCTGATCGGCGCGAACTCGAAGGTCGTCGGGGACGAGCCCTCCAAGGCTGATGTCGCAGGGCTCCAGAATACGCTGGAAGACCCGCCTGACAGCACTATGTCTATGTCTTCCCACTCGGTCCGGGAGGTGAAGAGCCCGAAGGTGAACCTGTAGCCACCAGCCTCGGCCGTCCTAGTCAGGTCCGTGGTCACGGGCTCTACCTCGGTGCCGCCGAACCCGATTATGCCTATGTACAGTATCATCGCGAGGACCAGAGGCATCACTACCACGAGGACAACCACAAGGCTGATCAGTAGCGCCAGGTCCCGCTTCTCGCCCGTCTTCCGAGCCGCGGCCAGATGAACGGGCGCGACGTACTCCGATCTGTGCGGTGCGGCCCTCACCTGTCTTCCGCAGGTGGGGCAGAACGCTACATGGTCGCCGATCTCCGTCCCGCACTCAGGACACTTCGTCGGCCATCGCCTCCTATGCACTCCGGATATACCAACCTACTCAAAGCTACATGATGCTTTCGCGCTCTGGAAACCTGAGCTCCTACTGGAAAGTCGTGGGTTCCCCAGCGTGCTCACGACCCCCAGAGATTGTTGGCCAATAGAACATACCCTGCCCCGTACAGGAGGGTCACGAAACCTGCCAGGAATACGACATGGTATGTTAGTATCCCCGTCAGCACGGACATGCGCAGGGCGATGTATGGGGATGAGAGCATGGTGGTCACGCCGAGAGCGGACAAGGAGAAGCCTATGCTGGTCCTCCTCAGTCTCGACCACTGCGCCTTCTCGGCCATTCTCTGATCCCTCTCTGCGAAAGGCCCTCCGGGGACCTCCCATCTGAATCTGAGCGGGCGTGAAGGGATTCGAACCCTTGACCACTTGCTTAGGAGGCAAGTGCCATATCCTGGCTAGGCCACACGCCCCAAAGGCTCTCGCCATCACTAGGTCTGATTGGATATTTAAAGCCGGGCGGAAGGTCAGGCGCTCTTCCTGTCATCGTCGGTGAGCTCCTCAGGCGCTCTCCCGACGACGGGCTCCTCGTCGGCTTTCTTGTCCTCCGGGGGCTTCTCTTCCTTCTCCTCGGCCTTCTCTTCCGCCTTTTTCTCAGGTTTGGCGTATTCCTCTATAAGCGATATGGTCTCCGCGCCTGCGACCTCCCGCAGATCAGAAACCAACCTGTACTTCGCAAGAAGCCATCTCTGGTCGTACTTGCACGCGTCAGCCAGCTTGATCTTGTAGTTCTTACCATGGTGCTCCACATCGAACCCTTCTGCTGTGCCGTAGGCCATCTTGAGCAGGAGCTTGGCTATCTCAGCGGGCTTGGAGGGCTTCTCGACCACCTTGTACTTGTATCTGAGAGTCTTCCCAGCGAGCCTGTTGTTGAAGTCAACCCTGACCCTCCCAGCCGTGACTGCGGAGATGATCGCGGGCCGGTTCTTGACGGTGACCTCGAGGCCCACCCTGGGCTCGATGTCCTGCTTCACGAACTCGCGGATCGGGTGGAGCTCGACCAGCTTGGGGTCGCGCGGGCCCGCGGCCTTGTCCGGAGGGAGGACAACCTCGTGCTCCTCGCCCACCTTGGTCTTCAGGATGGACTCGTCCAGGCCGGAGAAGAGCCTTCCCTTGCCCACTATCAGGGGCTGGGGGCCGTAGACCATCTTCTCGTTGAACATGTCGTGCTCCCTCGCGAGGGACTCGCTGGTCGTGTCGAACAGCTCGTTGGTGTCATGTATCCAACCCTCGAACTCGGCCAGCACTATGTCCCCCGGGGCGATCGACTCATCGGCCTCGGCCTTATCCTTCTTCTCATGGTGCTTCTTCGCATCCTCCTTCTCTGTCATCCGGAATCACCGCTGACTTGCGTTTTGTGAGCATACAGAATCATCATTTAAAGGTTGCGCAGCATAGGGCTGACGGTGCCAGATCCTCAGGACACGCCAGCACGGGGCTCTGAGACGCCCCCTGGACCATCAAAAGCTATATGTGCGCTCCATCTTTACTCAGCGGTAGCGCATCCTGCCACCGTAGCTCAGCTGGTAGAGCAGCTGACTTGTAATCAGCAGGTCGGGAGTTCAAATCTCCCCGGTGGCTCCACCAATGTCGGGCGCCGACATGGACGGGCAGTCACAGTTCATATATGCGCCCGGCAATCTAGGCTGTCAGAGCCTGGTGGGCCTTTGGAGGAACGGAAGGTCGCGCTCATACCTAGGGTGGTCGTGCAAGGTGCCATGGGGCCGAAGGACTACGCTCTGCTCCTGACGACCTCGAGATCGATATTCGTCCTGGAGAACGCCTACAAAACGGGAGTCGGCGCCATCCTGGGCGGTGCCATCGGGGCTGCCGTGGCCGATGCTGTCTCAGAGAGGAAGCGCGTGGACTACAGCGTCGCGGACCCCTCGTCCCTGGCAACGGATGAGAAGAACCTGTGCATACCGCACTCGTCCGTGAAGGGTCTGGAACTCAAGAAGAAGTTCTCCGGTTACCACATCAGGTTCGACTACGCCGACGTCTCAGGCAAGAAGAGAAAGGTCGTTGGGATCCTGGCCATGCCGGAGGAGCTCGAAGCCATGAAGAGGGCGGAAGGCGTCAAGGCCGCCGCGGCCCTCGAGGAGTACGCCAGGATGGCACGGCAGGCGATCGAACTGGCCATGCCGCCCAGCGCAGCACAGTATGCGGAGTTGAGGATATGAGGAAAGGCAAGATAGTGGCGGCGATTGGAGTGGTGGTCCTGATTCTGGGCCTCTACTTCGCAGCGTTCGCAGTGATTCCTGCGGAAGATACGGCCAGCGTGACCATCCCATCGGGGGACTGGTACTATGTCTTCTCGTACGGCGGGCTCATCGGCGGGTCGATAGAGGCGGACTACACGGTCGCTGACGGCACCATAAGGGTCTTCGTCTTCGACTCGGACCAGTATGCGGAGTACGAGATGACTGGTAGCGCCGACAACCTGTTCACCACGTCGGGCGATTCTGGGAGCTTCACTTTCGTCATGCCCGACTCGGGCACGTACTACATCGTGCTGGAGCACGGGTCCCTCAGCGGCATCCTCAGCCAGGATGTGATGTTCCATACGACCATAAACGGCGTCTCGATCATCGGCGTCGTGATTGGGGTTGTGCTGATAGTCGTGGGCATCGCGATGGCATTCCTCGGCTCGAGGATGAAGGCGCGGGAAGTGGCGGCTACGCCTCCCCCGCCTCAGACTGGCGTGACCTTCTTCCAAGGGCAGCAACAGAACCCCCCTGGCCAGACCTGACCTGGGCGCGCACATGAGACCCGGTCCGAAAGAGACGCAGCGTCATGGTGGCCCAGCTGAGAACCTGCCGCGGATGTCTGATGGTGCTCAGAGGAGGATCGGCTTACTGGGCCTCAGGGAGTACTTCCTGCACTTGTAGCAGTACCACTCGTTGTACTCGGCGACGAACTTCATCGTCTCCTTGCACGAAGGACACTGCTTCTTCTCGCCCGACCCGCACTCGACCTCCCCGAAGCCCTTGGGGGCGTACTCCTTGCACTCGTTGCAGTAGTGCCTCGAGTACTTCTCTATCCATTTAAGCTCTCTCTTGCACTTGGGGCACAGGAGCGCCAGTGACTTCTTCGGGGCTTCAGCCGAGGGCTCGGCTTCCTTCCTGGGCTCTGCCTTCCCGGCCTCCCTCAGGGGGTATTTCCTGCACGCGAAGCAGTAGTATTCGCTGTACTTCTCGATGAACTTGAGCTCGCTGCCGCACCCGGGACATGCCTTGGGCGGCTGTATCGACGGGTCTTGAGGGGCTGCCTTCTCACCGCCATCCTTCGGAGCATACCTCTTGCAGCCGTAGCAGTAGTGCCGCTGGTACTTCTCGATCCACTTCAACGCCTGCCCGCAGCTGGAACATAAGCGCACATCTCCGTCCCCGAGAGGCACTTCCGTCGAGGCCTTGACGGGCTCGGCCGGTATATCCTTCGACACCGAGGCCGGTTCCGCTTCTGGCTCGACTGGC
>CAZHTV010000036.1:0-13796 GCA_964535775.1 uncultured Thermoplasmata archaeon
CGATATGCCTATCGATGCCCTTGAAGGATGTGTGGACCGCTATCACGGTGTCGACTCTGATCCCCAGGCATGCTAGCGGTATGTCCAGAACGGCCCCCAGAAGGTCGACCGTCGCATCTGGAGGCGCAGGTATCATGTCGATGTTGATCATCCTGCACACTGCGATCAAGTACCAGCACAGACATATGTTGCCGACCTCGCGCAGCGCGGACTTCTGTATGTCCGTGAGGCATGAGAGATCCACTTTCTCCTTCGTCAGGTGCTCCAACAGCGCCTTGGCGGAGTCCTCCGGGAGGACCACGAGGATGCCGCTCTTGAGGTCACCGCACAGGTATGTGTAGGTGCCAGCAACGAGCTTGTCCGCTCCCCCGAGCCACGATGCGACCTCACTCAGGGGCAGGAAGCTTACGGTCGTGACGTCGTTCATCAGCTCGGTGTCGAGCATCGATGACAATGCCGTCGCCGCGCTTCCGGCGCCGATGTTCGCGAACTCCCTCACTATCTCCAGTACCTTCTGCGAATCCTTCGCCGCCAAAGTCTCAGCCTCCGAGAATCGAGTCGACGTCGAGAATGAGCGCTATGCTTCCGCTGCCGAGTATGGTCCCGCCCGAGACGCCCTTGACCCTCCTCAGCCGCTGGTCCAGGGACTTGACGACTATCTGCTGATGCCCTAACAGATCGTCCACTTCCAGCGCGGCCCTCCTGTCCCTGCTCTGAACGACTATGGTGTTGATCTGGTCAGACCTGGGCTTGCTCTCCACACCGAAGAATCCGCGCATGCTGATGAGAGGTAGGATCTCGCCCCTCAGCTGGACCACCTCACGACTTCGGATGGTCTTCACTTCTGATGGCAGGTATCTGTGAGACTCCACTATCGTGCTCATCGGAACCGCATAGGTCTGATCGGCGATCGAGATCAGCATCGCCTCTATGATTGCGAGTGTGAAGGGCAACCACATCGAGAAAGTCGTCCCTGCACCCTTCGAAGTGTTCACGATGATGGTGCCCCCGAGGTTCTCAACGTTCCGTCTGACCACGTCCAGCCCCACTCCCCTCCCGGAGATATCAGTCACCTCGTGCTTCGTCGAGAAGCCCGGCTTGAAAAGCAGGTCCATCAGCTCCCTGCCGAGCGCCGCATCCGCCTGCTCATTGGTCATCACGCCCTTCGAGACCGCAATTGCCTTGATCTTATCGAGGTCGACCCCCTTGCCATCATCGGAGACTTCGATCAGCACATGGTCCTGCTGCTTCGAGGCCACTATCCTTATCAGCCCTCTTGGCCGCTTGCCAACCCTCGTGCGCTCCTCAACGGTTTCTATGCCATGGTCTATGCAATTCCTCAACAGATGCATCATGGGCTCGGCAATCAGGTCGACGACGGTCCTGTCGAGTTCTATGCTGCCCCCCTCGACCACGAGCTCCACCTCCTTGCCCTGGCCCTTGGATATGTCCCTGACCATCCTCGGGAACCGGCTCATGACCAGGTCAAGGGGTATCATCCGGATCTCCAGCACTCTGGACTGTATGTCTGATGTGAGCTTGTCGATGAGGGACGAGATCTCTAGCAGCTCGTAGTCGTCGTTGAGCGTGGCCTTCTGGAGCAGTCTGCTCCTGCCGATCACCAGCTCGCCGACGTTGTCCAGCAGATCGTCGAGCTTGTCCATGCCGACCCTGACCGTCTGCGCTGGGGCTAGGTCGGTTGGCGCAGCTGTTGCCATCTCCTTGCGGGCCAGCCTCTGCCATCTGTCCCGGGATTCGGCTGTCCTTCCGAACCTGACTTCCTCGACATCGGTCATGGCCGCCACCCGCTTGATGGCCTCCTCGATCTTGTCACCGGGCGTAAGCGTGACCGCTAGCTCCTCGAATGTGATCTCCTTCTCGATGTCATTGTTCGTCGGGTTGTTGGATATGATGTCCGATGCCTTCGCCAGCTCCTTGAGTATCACCACAGCCCTAGCAGCTGGCAGGGAGCATCTGCGCACGAGTCTCACAACGAGCGAGAGAGTGTCCTCGCTGACCTGCTTCTGAGTCTTCGCCGGTCTATCCTTGCCTTCGGGTGCCTTCATCTTCTTATCTGGCTTTGGGCTAGGTTCTGAGGCGGCAGCCCTCAACTCGCTAATCAGCGGGGCAGCGTCAGGCACGTCCTGACCGGATTCCAGCGCAAGAACCATCGCCTCGAGCGCGTCTACGCCTTTGTATATCGCGTCAGCGATGTCTCCGGCAGGTTCGCGTTTCCCGTCTCTCACCATCCCCAAGATGTCCTCGAGTGCATGTGCGGTCTCCTGGACTGTCTTCATGTTCATCATGCCGGCCATTCCCTTGATTGAGTGACAGGCACGGAACATCTGGTCGACGAGCTCGCGATCTTGCGGCCTTTCCTCGAGCTGGACCATCGAGTCGTTCATCTGGTGCAGGAACTCCCTGCTCTCCGAGACGAACAGCTTACGATACTTGTTCATGTCCAACTCTTTCGCCACGCCAGCTCACGCCTCCAGGAACCTGATGATCTCCTTCGATATGTCCTCCAGCGGCAGCACCCTGTGCGCTGTGCCAGCCTCGGCAACGGCCTTCGGCATACCATAGGCCAAGGATGTCCGCTCGTCCTGCGCTATGACCCTTCCTCCTGCCTTCCTTATCGCCATTGCCCCCTTGGCGCCATCCACGCCCATACCTGTCAGAACGATTGCCATCGCGTTCTCCGCCATCGCCTTCGCAACGCTCTCGAACAGAACGTCGGCCGAGGGCCTGACGTGGTTCACCGGATCGCTATCAGTAAGTCTCATCTGCAACGTGGTTGCGCCCTTCCAGCCGATCACCAGGTGTCTGCCTCCGGGTGCCAGATAAGCAGACCCCCTCTCCGCTTTCGCTTCGTCCCTGGCCAGCAACACCCGTGGGCCCTGGACGGCGTCGAGGCTCTTTGCGAAAGACCCTGAGAACTCCGCGGGTATGTGTTGGACTACGAAGAACGATGCGGGCAGCTCCTTTGGCAAGGCTGCGAATACGAACTCGAGCGCCCTCGGCCCGCCCAATGAAGCACCCAACGCGATGACCTTCTGGCTCTTCGCCAGCTCCTTTCGGGCGGCTGCGAGCTTCGGAGGGAGAGGCGCTCTTGCCCTCCTGAGCACCTCCACTTTGGCGATAGCGGAGTTCCTGACGATCTCGCATATCCTGTCCGAGAAACTGACGATGTCCACCGAGACCGGCCCGCTCGGCTTGGAGATGAAATCCACCGCACCCATCTCGAGGGCGCGCAGGGGAAGGAGGTCGTCCTTCTTGTCCATGGCGCTGAGCATCACCACCCTCGTTGGGGTCTCCTTCATTATCCTCTGCAGGGTGGCGAGGCCGTCCATCCTCGGCATCTGTATGTCCAGGAGGACGACGTCGGGCAAGAGCTCCCTGGTTCTGTCGACCGCCTCCAAGCCGTCCTTTGCGACGCCGACTACCTCGATCCCTCCGTCGGACTCCAGCATGTCCTTCAGCACGACGCGCATGTAGGCGCTGTCGTCAACTATGAGTGTCCTGACCTTGGAGGGCATCGGCCTCGCCTCATATCTCCATCTGAAGGACTGCGTTGACCGATTCCAGGACGTCGTCCGCCGTGAACGGCTTTATGATGAAGTCCACGGCACCGGCTTCCAGAGACCTCATGACTGTCTTCTGGTGGCCGAGCGCAGATATCATTATTATCTTGACTTTCCCGTTCGCCTCCCTGAGCCTCCGGACACATTCGATCCCGTCCGTGTTGGGCATGATTATGTCCATCGTGATCACGTCCGCACCATCCTTGAGGAACTTGTCGACGGCCTCGTCTGCGTTCTTGGCCTCCAAGACCTTGTGGCCTCCGGCCTCCAGTATGTTTCTCAACACCTTTCTCATGAACTCAGAGTCATCCACGACCAGGATTCGCGCCATACTCACCTGCCTCCAGGGCCGCTCTCTTCGCCAGTCGAGAGTTCCAGTATCTTGACGGGGTTGACGATCGTGATAAGCTTGTCATCGTGCTTCGCGATATTGGTGACATACTCCGCCTCTATGCCGCTGGTCACGTATGCGGGCGGCTTCTCGAGAGAGGTGTCGGGGATTCTGGCGACTTCCATCACTTCGTCGACCAGGAAGCCCACGGGCGCGTCAGGGGCCTCGATCACCACGATCTTCTGGGCCAACTCCGATGGGGCGGGCTCCATCTGGAACCTCTTCCTGAGGTTGACCACGGTCAGCAGCTTTCCTCTGAGGTTCATCACGCCCTCGATATGGTTAGCGGCTCTGTGGACCTTGGCCACCTCCTCGAAGTTGTGTATCTCCCTCACAGTCTCTACGTCGAAGCCGTATTGCTCGTCGCCGAGCTTGAAGATCACGTACTGCTTGATATCCCCGGCGGAGTTCAAGTTCCCTGTACCTCCGGCGTAGTATCGCGCGATGGCTCCTGCGCTCGCCTTGAAGGGGCCGATTCCGTCTGCTTCGTCGTCTCGGCCAGCTTGGTGGCCAGCCCGGCCAACTCGTGCGCAGACGCGGTCAGCTCCTCCATGCCCGAGGCCAGGTTCTCGGTCGATATCGATGTGCTCTCGCTCGCAGTGGAGTTGTCCCTCGCGATCGCAGCGACCTCATCCAGCATTTTTGCCAGGCTCTCTATCAGTGCCTTCTGTTCCTCGGTCGAGGCGCTTATCTCTTCGACCATCGCTGCCGTCTCCTCGACAGTGGCCGCGATGTCCTCCAGCGACTTCAGTGAATCGCTTATGGTCCTGGAGCTCTCAGCGGCGTCTTTCATGGTCAGTTCCATCTGCTCGCTCGTCGACTCGATGTCTGTTTCAACCTGCTCGATGAGGTGCTGTATCTGATCGGCAGCCTTTCTTGATCCATCCGCCAACTTCCTGACTTCGTCCGCGACGACGGCGAAGCCCCTGCCTTGCTCTCCCGCCCTAGCAGCCTCGATTGCGGCGTTCAGGGACAGCAGGTTCGTCTGTTGGGCTATGTTGGTGATTATCGACACTATCTGGGATATCTCCTTGGACTTCCTCGAGAGCAGCTTGATGGAGTCCGCTGTGCTCTCCACGTTCTTCAGGAGAGAGTTCATGCGCTCGAGTGAGTTCTGGGCCGACTTGCTGCCGTTCTGGGCCACCTCGCTTGCGTTTGCCGAGGCGCCAGCGGCGTTCTGGGCGCTCTGGACCACATCATATATGGCCTTCGTCTGCTCAGAGAGCATCCTGACCATCTCGTCGATCCTCGTGGATTCGGCCTGCGAACTCTTGGATGCCACGGCGACAGATGACGACACCTGCTGCGTGCTCTCGGTCATGTGGCTCACAGTCTCCGCGAGGGAGCCCGAGGACTCTCTCAGGGACTCCGAGGCGTCCCTGATCTCCTTGGTCAGCTTGGATAGCCCTTCCTGCATGAGCCTGAATGCGGAGACCAGCTTCGCGAGGTCGCCCTTCGCCTCGACATCTATCGACTTGGACAGATCGCCTGTGGCTATGGCTTGCACGCTCTCAGTGAGCTCGATCAACGGTCTTGAGGTGTTGTCTATCAGGAGGTTCATAGAACCCACGAGGTCGCCTATCTCGTCCTTCGTGACCTTGAGGTTGAGCCTTGTCCGGAAGTCGCCGCTGGCTATCCTCTTGGCGGTCTTGGAGACGGTCACTATGGGACTGGTGGTTCTCGAGGATATCAGGAATGCAACGGGAACAACTGCGATGGCCACTGCACCTGCGCCGACTATCGTCCACAGGAATGCTGTCTTTATCGTGTCGTTCGCCAGCTCCGTTATCACGCCGGCCGCGTCGGCGTTTGCCACTATCAGGCGGGCCATGTTCTCGTTTATCGTCTCCAGGCGGACAGAGGCGTTCGCGGCGGCATCAAACGCAGCTTCGGTCTGCCCCCCATGTAGCAACGGCACGGTTGCCGCTGTGTCTTGCTTGTAGAGCGACCATTCGCTGACGATTGCGTTGTATGCAGCGGTCTCATCGTAGATGAGACTGCCCTCGCCCTTCTGTGTAAGGATGTCTGACATATGCGGCGCCGTGCTCAGGGCGTAGCGATCGTCGTAGTAGGCAAGGAACTGAGAGAATAAGTTCTGTTGGTTCACCATTTCGTTGTAGTTCGTGGACGCTAACGGGTCACCGTAGGCGAGCACGAAGATCGTGTACGACTCGTGCGCGGACGAGAGGCTGTTCCCCGCGCTCGAGATCGCTGCGACAGTCTCGAACGACTCGTCGTGGAGTATGCTGGTCATATCCTGGATGTCGTAGAGCCCCTGCAGCGAGATGAAGCTCATAGCCGCTATCGGCACCAGGGACAAGCTCAACATGACGGCGACGAACTTCGCCGTTAGCCCAAATCTCATTCTATCACCGGACCGCTTCATGACAACAGCCTTCCAGCTGGAACATCACTCATCCAGCGGGGGGAGTGTTGTTGGTGTGCAAAATCCGCCTCCAGCATATTAATATATGTCGTATTCAATCTCAAATCTGATAGCGAGCGTGCCAGACACCCGCCAGTGCTGCGCCCTTTGGCAGGCAAGGAATATCTATTGGACAAGTCGATGGCGAACATGTTAGCATGGAACTGACCGAGGACGAGTTCACCACCCAGGTGATGAAGCACCTCTTCCGGTCCCGAGGGGTGGACCTCTCCGGGTACTCGCAGTCATTTGTTCTCAGATGCATAAGGAGGCGGATTAGCCGGTCGGGGCACGTGACCTATCCTGGCTATTTGAAGCATCTCACGAGGAGTGAGGAAGAAACCAACGAACTCCTGAACGCTCTGTCAATCAACGTCACCGAATTCTTCAGGGACAAGTCCGCCTGGGATGCGTTCGTCACGGTCGTCTTGAGGCCGATGATCAAGTACAAGATGTCCGACGGTGGGATACTCAGGATGTGGAGCGCAGGATGTGCCACCGGCCAGGAGGCGTACACGATGGCAATATGCGTAGCGGAGGAGCTGGAGGACATCCCGGAGGAGCAGAGGCCCATGGTGACCGTTCTCGGCACGGACATATCCCACGGGGCTCTTGTCAAGGCCAAGGCGGGCGTCTACGAAAGGGATCAGGTGAAAGGGCTCTCCGATAGAATACTGGCGAAGTACTTCGTGCCCGTCCCACATGGGTACGAGGCGAAGGACCCTCTCAAGAAGAGGGTGAGGTATGTCAGGGAGAACTTGCTGGACATTCCCACCATGAAGTATTTCGATGTCGTGGTCTGCAGGAACGTCATGATCTACTTCTCAAGGAAGATGCACGATGTCGTAGCCAGGAACCTCTTGGGAGCCCTTCGACAGGGAGGATACATGATGCTCGGCAAGACCGAGACACTCCTTGGCGCTCCGAGGAGCAGCTTCGACGTGGTCGACCTCGAGAACAGGATCCTGAAGAAGAAATAGGCTGGATTGGCTCTCAGGGAGCCGCTCACATGCTGTCAGACGGCTCGGAGTCGTCATCCATCAGGAATTCGAGGCCATCCTCAGGTCCGAACTCGAGCAGCTCATCAATGCTGGGTACTTCGACGTCCTCCATGAAGTCGCTGATTTCTCTATAACCCTCAGAGATGTCTCTCACCAGTTCCGCTTGAACCTCGTCCATCTCCTCAGAGGTCAAGTCACGTGCTAGGAGTTCCCCCAGCGTGATCCCTTCCCTTTCCGCCTGGCTCGCGAGTTCCGTGAGTCTGTAGTGTGCCATGCCGACCCCATCCCGTCGTATGACAATCGTCAGACGGAGAATTGTTCTGGAGCATATATAATACTTGCCCGGAGCCGGAGCTAGCCGATCGGGTCGAGCCAACCGGAGTACTTCGGGTCCTTGCCCTTGACGATTTCCAGGAACCTGGCCTGGATGGCTTTGGTGACAGGACCTGGTCGCCCGTCCCCCACGGGTCTTCTGTCCACCTCTCGGATCGGCGTGACCTCGGCAGCCGTCCCCGTGAAGAAGAGCTCATCCGCGAGGTACATCTCTCCCCGGGTGAAGTTTTGCTCTGACACGCTGTAGCCCATGTCCTTCGCGAGCATCATGATCGACTCCCTCGTGATGCCGGGGAGTATGCCAGCGTTGAGAGGCGGGGTGATTATCCTGCCTTCCCTGACCAGGAATATGTTCTCGCCCGAACCCTCAGCGACCATGTGCAGCTCGTTGAGCATGATCGTCTCCTCGAAGCCGTTCAGCTTGGCTTCCATGACCGCCAGAGCACCGTTCAGGTAGTTCCCGCATATCTTCGCCGTCGCCACCGTCGTGGCGCTGGTTACTCTGTGCCAGGAAGACGTGTGAACCCTGATCCCGTTCTTCAGCCCCTCTTCTCCGAGATATGCCCCGAGGGGGAATGCCACGATGAAGACCTCCACCGGATATCCGATCGGGTTCACTCCTACCCCTGACACCCCGTAGAAGGCAATCGGTCTTATGTAGCAGGAGTCCAGCTTGTTCGCCCTGACGGTGTCCTTGGCGGCTCTGCACAGCTCCTCGACGCTGAACTCCAGCTTCATGTTGATCGCCTTTGCAGAGTTGTGCAGCCTCTCCATGTGCTCCCTGAGCCTGAATATCGCGGGCCCGGATGTTGTGGCATAGCTCCTTATGCCTTCGAAGGCGCCGGTCCCGTAGTGGAGGGCATGAGTCATGACATGCACTGTGGCGTCCTTCCAAGGTATGAGCTTCCCGTTCTTCCATATCAGTTCGCTCGGCTGGATCTGCATCTGCTCTCCTCCGGTCCTGTCATTGCGGTTTGACTACTTGGTTTCTGAGGGTTCCTACTCCATCAAGCTCAACCTCGACGATGTCCCCGTCCTTCATCGGTGCGATCCCTGACGGCGTGCCCGTCGCTATTATGTCGCCTGGCTCGAGCGTCATGATCGAAGAGATGTACTCCACGAGGGCGGCGTCCCCGAACACCCGGTCCGTCAGGGGCGCGTCCTGGACCACCCGCCCGTTCAGTCTCGAGACAACCCTGTTCGGCGGCTTCAGGGAAACGAATGGACCGATGGGCGCGAAAGTGTCGAACCCCTTGGCCCTGGTCCAGTCCATGTCCGTCTTCTGGAGGTCGCGTGCAGTCACATCATTCAGACAGGTGTAGCCGAATACGGATCTGAGCCCTTCCTTCGTCTGGGTGGACCTCCGCCCGATGACCAGAGCGCACTCCCCTTCGAAGTCGACCCTTGAGGACATCCTTGGCAGGACTATCATGTCCCCGGGGCCAATGATGGATGACGAGGGCTTCGTGAATATGATCGGCACCTTAGGCATCTCGGCCCTCATCTCCACGATGTGGCTCCTGAAGTTCAGACCTATGCATATGATCTTCGACGGCCTGTCCACCGGCGCGAGCACGCGAAGGTCGCTGATCCTGTGAGTCTTCTTCCTTTCTTCCGCGCCATATCTGATGGCATCCATCATGCACGAAGCGTCCGTCTCGATGACGGAATCCCCGCTGACTCTCCCTACGAAAGTCCGCTTGCCAAGTTCGAACTTGCCAAGCCTGTTGTCGGGCTGCATGGAGGATGTCATGCTACCAGTTGCTCCCGTGCTCGGAACACGGAATGGTTATGTATTGCTTGCTCAGGTACGCGGACGGGCCGTTCAGGCGAACATCCTGCGTATCCTGCGACCGACGACCTCGATCTGGGACTTCTCTCCCTCTCTTCTCAGCTTCGTCAGTGTTGGCATGCCTGCATCCTTCTCAGCCACCCACTCGGCTGCGAACCTGCCCGACTGGATGTCCTTCAGCAGGCCCTGCATGGTCTGCTTCACGCGGTCGTCTATGACGACCGGACCCCTGGTCCTTCCTCCGTACTCCGCAGTGTTGGAGACCCCGTCCCACATGCCCTCGATGCCGCCCTTCTGGACGAGGTCGATGATGAGCTTCAGCTCGTGCAGGACCTCGAAGTACGCGATCTCCGGCTGATAGCCCGCCTCGACGAGCACCTCGAATGACTTCTTGATCAGCTCGCTGGCGCCCCCGCACAAGTCGGCCTGTTCCCCAAAAAGGTCCGTCTCGGTCTCCTCTTTGAAGGTCGTCTCGATGACCCCCCTGGTCGTGGCCTTCAGGCCCTTGGCTATCGCGAGGGCGTACTTCTTCGCCTTGCCCGAGTGGTCCTGGTACACGGCTACGAGCGCGGGTACGCCGATCCCCGAGAGGTATGTCTCCCTGACCAGCGCCCCGGGGCCCTTGGGGGCCACCATTATGACGTCGATGTCTTTCGGCGGGACTATTCTCTTGAAATGTATGTTGAACCCGTGGGCGAAGTCGAGCACCATCCCCTCCCTCATGTAAGGAGCCACATCCTTGTCGTAGACCGCCTTCTGGACCTCGTCAGGGATGAGCATCATCACTATGTCCGAGCTCTTGACGGCTTCCGGGATGCTGATGATCTTCATCCTGTCCGCCTTGGCCCTCTTCCAGGTCTCGTCCTTGATGTTGAGCCCGAGGACGACCTCGACTCCGCTGTCTCTCAGGTTGAGGGACTGCGCCCTTCCCTGTATCCCGTAGCCTATCACTGCGACCCTCTTGCCCCTCAGAGCCTTGAGGTCCGCGTCCTTGTTGTGGTATATCTTCGCCATCGATCCATCTCCCTCTTCAGATAGCATTCATCGCTTGGATGAACCGCTCCGCCTGACTCTTCTGCACTATGTTGTCGACCTGTTCGACCGTGCCAGTGACCCTGCACACACCGTTCGTGCCGAACAGCAGCGCATAGGCCTCGTGCCTGGATTGGTCGACGAGATCGCACTCGATGACCTCCTGGAGCGCCCTCAGGTGCTCGATGACCGAGGAAGCCTTCTCCCGGTCCTCGATGGAGAGCACTATGCGGGCCCGCTCGGGCATCTCGCACTTCCCGACTACTATCGTCTCGACGTTTATCCTCTTCCTGTTGAACTCTCCCATCACACGCTGCATCACACCTGGCTGGTCGTAGACCAGCAGCATCATTACCTCCATCTAGCACACCCCGCCTTTCCACTGACACCTGCCCTTGATGCAGTCCGCGCTCGTCTTCCCCGGAGGTGTCATGGGCAGGACGTCCTCCTCCGGGTCGATCACGAAGTCCAGCAGGAACGGCACGTCCGACCCGGTCGCCCGATTGATGGCCTCGGCGACCTCGGAAGGCTTCTCGACTCTTATGGCTTCCGCCCCGTAGGCCTCTGCCAACTTCACGAAGTCCGGGCTGCCCGCCGTGAACTGCGTGGCCTTGTACCTGGAACCGTAGAAGAGCTTCTGCCACTGCTTGACCATTCCGAGCCAGCCGTTGTTGAGCAGGCTCACTATGACAGGGATGTCGTTCTCCACCGCGGTCGCGAACTCCTGCGAGACCATCTGGAGACTGCCGTCCCCTGCGATGTCGACCACCACGCTCTCGGGCTTGGCGACCTTTGCTCCCAGCGCAGCCGGAAACCCGAAGCCCATGGTCCCGAGGCCGCCGGATGTGATGAACATCCTCTTGCCGTAGCACTTGAAGAAGTGAGCAGCCCACATCTGGTTCTGGCCCACCTCGGTCGTCACTATCGCGTCATCAGGTAGATTCCTCGAGAGCTCGTAGATGACCTTCTGTGGCTTGATGGGGCTCGACTTGATGTCGTAGTCGCATGTACACTCCCGGTTCAGCTCAACGATCCTTTCTCGCCAGGTCGCCGCCTTGCTCCTCTTGGTGAGACCTGCTATCAGTGCGTTCACGACCGTCCACGCGTCTCCCACGAGCCCGACACGGCCTTTCACGTTCTTGCCTATCTCGGACGAGTCGATGTCCACGTGTACGACCTTCGTCTTGGTCCCGAACTCGCTCAGTTTGCCCGTCACGCGGTCGCTGAATCTGGTGCCTATCGCCAAGAGCACATCGCAGTTGTTCAGGGCGTAGTTCGCCACTTGCCTGCCGTGCATCCCGCACACCCCGAGCACCATGGGGTGGTTCTCAGGAACCGACCCCTTGGCCATGAGAGTGGTCACCACGGGGGCCATGAGCATCTCAGAGAGACGCATGATGTCCGGACCGGCCCGTGACCAGATCACCCCGCCTCCCACCATGATCGTGGGCCTCTCCGCCTTCTCGAGCAGCTTGATGGCGTCGAGCAGGTCCGAAAGGTTCCTCCTGGGTTTGGGGACCTTGACCTCTTTTTTCATTTGCTCGTCGGTGATCTCGGACTGGAATATGTCGATCGGTATATCGACGTGTACCGGCCCATAGCGACCCGTCGTCGCTATCATGAAGGCCTTCTTCATCGTCTCTGCGAAGACCTTGGGGTCGGTGACCCTGAAGTTGTGCTTGGTCACGGGCATCATGAGGCTGAACGAGTCTGCTTCCTGGAACGCGTCGTTGCCGAGGAAGTGCGTGGCCACCTGGCCGGTTATGGCGACCATGGGAGACGAGTCCATGAAAGCGGTCGCCACACCCGTGATCAGGTTCGTCGCGCCTGGACCGGAAGTCGCGATGCACACTCCCGGCTTCTTCGAGACCCTTGCGTAGCCATCCGCCATGTGTCCCGCACACTGCTCGTGCCTGGCGAGTATGTGCCTTATGTCCGACTGCACAAGCTCGTCGTAGAATGGGAGCAGGACGCCGCCTGGGATGCCGAACATCACTTCTACTTTCTGCTCTTCAAGCAGTTCCACAGCGGCCCGAGCGCCTTTCATCTCTCACACACTCCTCAATCCTGCCCGCAAGGACACCCACCTATTGTCTCGTGTCCATTACGGGCGCAAGATCCGCAGGTCGACAAGGACCCCTAGAACGACTAGAATGGGCATCGGTCCACCTTGTCCAGCGGGCTCTCGCATCGTTGCGCAATCTCCCCGCCGATATTAATAACTTGGCCGCCTGAGGGGTATTCAGCCAGCCGATGCACACAAGCGTACAATGGAGGTGCGTCAAGCTGTATGCCTGCTGCCGCTCATGATCGCCACGAACACATGGTTCTTCGAGTCCAACTTGCCGATTGCAGCGACGGCCCCCGCGGATGCCGGAAGCGTCTCCAACCCTTCCTCATCTCCAATCAGCTGCGATGCAGCGATGAGTTCGGGATCGGGTATCTCCATGGCGGCCCCGCTCGAGTCGAGGATCGCCGATATCGCCTCTTCAGGGTCCGCGAGGAAGTTGCCCGCGAGCGGCTCGTTTATCTCTGTGATCTGGAGGTTCGGCACATCGACTGGCTCTCTGTTCCCCGTTACAAGGCCGTGGATAGCTGAGTTGTTGTTCGACGCGCCGAGCATCCTCGGCTTCATCCCGATGGAGCGGAAGCCCCGCCACACTCCGCCGATGAGGGTGCCATTGCCGACTGGGACCGCGACCCAGTCAGGCTGTCTTCCCATCTCCTGGGCTATCTCCTTGGCGATGAAGGTGTATGCGTACACTCCGAGCTCCTTGTTGTCGCCTCCCGGGTTCGCATTGTACCAGCCGTTCGCAACCGCATCGGAAATGGACTTCCTGAGTGCAGCTTCGTAATCGCCCTCGACGTCGACCACAGCCCCGCCCATCGATTCGATCTCCGCTCTCCTCGGGGCTGCGAAGTCCCTCGGGATGTAGATGTGCGAGCGCATGTCCAGCTTCTCAGCGACGTACGTCAACGCAGCGCCATAGTTCCCACAGCTCACGGCCGTCACTGCCTTCCTGCCGGCGTTGCGCGCATCCAGGCAGTGCAGGAGGGCGGCCCTGTCCTTGTGCGTGCCAGAGGGGTTCTCGCCCTCGAGCTTCAGCTGCAGCCTCCGCACGCCGAGGACTCTCTCCAGCTTCTGAGCCCTGACAAGAGGTGTACCACCGATCCTGAGGGACTTCATCTGTCTCTCGAACTCTCTTATCAGCTCAAGCGGGATCAATCTCGGCTTTCCTCC
>CAZHTV010000037.1:0-13625 GCA_964535775.1 uncultured Thermoplasmata archaeon
CCGAGCAGCGGGTCCGTGATGGTGACGTTATAGAGAGTCGTATCGTTGCTCGGGTTCCAGTACGTTATGGTGTACCAGACCTCCTCGCCGATCTGCGCGCACTCCTTGTTGGCGGCCTTCGTGACATTTATCATCGGCTCGAGGATGTCCACGTACCATTCATCCGTCGCAGTGACCGTCCTTCCATACTCGTCCTCGCCCGTCGCATTCACGATGTTGTGAATCGGGTCGGGGTAGCGGGTCGTGATCGTGTAGTCCTTCGTCAGCGTCACCGTGGTGCCCGCCGGGAGGTACAGGTCGGTCGCGATGGTGCCCGCGACATCATCGACCACATCCACTACGAGGTCGATGAGTCCCAGGTTCGTTACGTAGTATGTGTAGGTTATAGTGTCACCGACATGCGCATACATCGGCCCTGACTTCTCGATCATCAACTCTGGCTCAGAGATGATCCAGAAGGGGCACTCCGCGTGGAGTCTGTCGAACAGACCTCCGTGGTCATCGGAGTATGTCATGTACGCATGGTTCCAGTAAGTGCCTGGCTCGTTGGTGTTCACCACACCCTGGAAAGAGAGGTAGCCCCAGAGGGGTTCAGGGTATGGAGACTCGGGAGGCCCCATGCCTCTCCAAGATCCGATGAGCCAGCTGAAGTAGTCCCCGACGACAGTCGGGCCAGGCGAGGGGGTCATCTTGGTCGGGTTCTCAGATGTCCAGAACAAGAACGAGCCCGGCACGAAGTCTATCTGCGGGGGCATCTCATCCTCGAGGAACACGCAGGACGCGTCCATCTGTCCGATGTTCGTCCAGGAGATCGTGAATGTTATGACATCTCCCATGACGACCTCCTGCGGGTCGCACTCCTTCTCGAGCACCATCTCAGGGGGGCCGAGCAGTGCTCCGAGAGCTATCGGGACATCCCTGTTGCCTTCATCCGACGGGGGGTTGATGTACTGCATCCTCACGTGGAGAGAGGAGCCAGGGTAGTAAGACGCTCCGAGATAGGAGGGGCCGGCCGTGAGCGCCATGTGGGCGCCGAACTTGATGAATGCATTCGTGGCCCCAGGTGCGAACTCAAACGTGAAGCCCCACACCTGCTCGAGCTGGTTGCCGCCCTCCTCAGTCCACTCGTTGGCCAGCCGTCCCTGCGTGATAATCGAACCCTCGGCGCCGCTCACCCAGAAAGGCTGCGAGGAGTTCGTGTATGTGTTGAAAGGCGCAGCGGGGGGATCAAGCCAATACTGCGTCAGGTAGTCGATGCCATGGGTCGGAACCGTGGGATTGTAATCGATGAAATCGAATGCCAACTCGATTGTTACCAGTTCGGACCCGATCTGATGCTTGTTCAACACTACCTCGAACGGGATGCTGTCGCCCTCGTTGTAGCCCGCTACATTGCCGCTCGTCCACCTGGTGTTCGGCTTCAGTGTGTAGCCCTGGACATAAGCCGCGGGATCATAGAACTGAGTCGTCGCTGTAAGCACCTCATCGCCATAGTACTGTGTGGCGGTCACAACAACGGGCTCATCAGCCTGTCCGACAGGTTCGGAGATGTAGCCGTCGAATACAAATCGTCCATACAAATCTGGTGTCACGGTGTAGATCTTGTTCGCTTCAAAATCAGGATGCGAGAGCTCCAACGTCACTTCGACGAACGGACCCCAACCCTCACCATAGATGACAACAACCTCCCCGGGGACGTATTGGTCCTTCGAGGTCCAGATTGCTGGCTCCTTCTCCGTGCTCGCAATCGCGACGAACGAGCTCGAGATCATCACGAAAACGATCGCAACGGCGATCAACATCTTGCTCAGTCTGAAATCATTCCGCGCACCATAGCTAGCTATAGTGCCATTGCTCTGTTCCACTCGTTTCCCCCCTCTCTTCACGGGTGCATCTGACTTGCTTAGTGGCCTCCGTTTTACACCCACATTTCGCCTTAGTCAGTAAGTCAGTTTGCGATACAGCATCATGTGCCACGTTCTTAAAAGTTGTCCACGTGGGTTTCGTATCTCATCTTACAATCGGAATCCCTCGGCTGCGTGAGTACTGAGCTGACATCATGTAGTAGTCGTCCGATGTCTGGCGACGACGTCGAAGGACTGTCGCGATTAGAGAATCGGATCCTCTCGCAAACCCCAGAACCTCCTTCTATACTAAGGTGTATATCCTTCGGTATACAAAGATGTATAAACCAGCGGGGCCATTCAGCGTCGAACGATGTCGACGCGGGAGTCCTTTCCGCCGTCCAGGAAGGAACAATGATGGACAATCCATTCAGATTTGCGGGGCCCGTGACGGGCGACAACTTTATCGGACGTGATAATGAGGTATCTGAGATAGTCGCGAGCGCCAAGACCCACAAGAATCTCGTGATTTTGGGCGAACGCAACATCGGGAAATCATCTCTGCTGGCCGAGACTGCGAGGAGGAGCACAAGGGATCTCTTGTTCGTGAGAGTGGACTTATCCGCCGCAGCGGACGAGAACCAGTTACTCGACTGCTTCACGAGAGAAGTCATCAAGTCAGGGGTGGGCAAGGCATGGAGGATCGAGCCGGCACTCTGGAATCTTCTCAGCGCAAGGAGGATGAGGTCTGCTCTGGCGACCGACGGAGGCACGGCCATCGAGGGAGAGATGAGGGGGAACATACTAGAGCGCACAGCTAGCGACAAGTCCGAAACGAAGTCATCAGAGCCTCGCGAGGGAACCGAACCGAGAATAAGGATGTGCCCTCGCTGTGGCAAGCCGCTGAAATGGGTCGAGGCGTACAAGAGGTACTTCTGCTACAGCTGCAAGAAATACGCTCCGAGACAGAAAGGGGCACTCGGCAAGAGGGGGAGAACATGGGTGTCTTCCGAGCTGCCTCATTCATGCCCTCGCTGCACATTCTCATTGACCTATGTGCACAGGTACTCTGAGTACTACTGTCCCAGGTGCGGACGCTACCCGCACATGGAGAAGAACATGGTCTCCGAACCGTGGTCGAAGGACGACATGATGGCCGCGCTGGACCTTCCGCAGAAGCTGTCCGAGCTGAAGGACAAGCCTGTTGTGATGATGCTCGACGAGATCCAGGAGACGAAGGAGCTCGGGGAGGGTCGATTGCTGGATGCGATGCGGCTGAAGTTCGAAGAGCACGAGGACGTGAGGTACGTCTTCGCGGGAAGCTCGAAGGAACCCATGCATCGTATGTTTGAGGACAGCCACGGAGCGTTCTACAAGTTCGCGAAGAGAATGGACCTCGGAAGGATGCCGGACCCTCAGCTTCAGCGTCTGCTTGTCAGCAGGTTCAGGTCAGAGGACGGCAAGCTGCCAGAAGAGGCTGCGCGCAGAATCGTCGGACTGAGCGAAGGGATACCCATGTACGTCCAGCTGATCGGACACGAGCTGTTCCACATCTCAAAGAGTCCCGATATGTCAGATGTGGAGTCGGCCATAGAAAGAGTCGTGAGGCAACAGTCACAGGTCTACTCCCTTCTCTGGGAGTCGATCAGGAGCCCCCTGCAGAGACGATACCTGTTCGCCCTCGCCCGCGAGCCTGCGGTGCCTCATGGCGAGACCTTCGTGAAGAGATACGGCCTCAGGTCGAGGTCGCACGTGCAGCGGACGGAGAGTCAGCTCGAGGCAAGGGGCATCATCGCCAACGGGGAAATACTCGACCCCATGCTCGTCCTCTGGCTCAGGACCTCGAACTCCCTCTGAGAGGCTCAAGCCCAGTCAGTTCTGCCGCGCCCTCGTCCGGCACATACAAATCGTTGATAGGCATTCATCGGGGAGGAGTTCGAAGACATGGCCGAGAAACCTCCGAGGCCCCCTATCCGCATGTCACGGTCGCGCCTCTTCGGGCTGGCCCTGATATTCGCTGGCTTGGTCCTTCTGCTGCTGGCGTTCGACGCGCAGTCGGGGATCGACGAGATAGGGGAGACGAACGACCCGATCCTCCAGGAGAGGCTTGAGAGGCTGGAGGACAGGCGGGACGTCTTCCTGGTCACCGCTATCGGCACGGTGTTTCTGGGCATGTTCGCGATAGCCGTGCTCGGCGAGCCGAGCACGCCGTCAATGGTGAGCGGGGACCAGATGGTGGCCACCGCCAAGATGGCCGGAGGGATCCTCGGAGCGCTCTCCCTGGAAGGCAACTCGCAGTACCTGCCCGCCAGGCACGGCCTGGAGAAGGAGAAGGTGTTCGTGCCCACGACCAAGGGACCGGCGACCCCGGCCGTTGCGCTCACGGAGGACATGGTCGTTTCACCCGGCAAGGACGGCTCCACGCCTGGCGTTATCGTTGAGCCCTTGGGCCTAGGACTGTTGGATTCCGTGGAGTCAGAGCTGAGGACCAAGGTCGAAGGTGCCGGCCTGGAGGCTGCGGAGGGGACCCTGCAGATACTCAAGCACGGCCTGGGCATCCTCAGGGACTTTCACTTCAAGGAGAGGGAGGGCAGGACAGTGCTCAGGGTGGAGTACAAGTCCCTCCTTGAGGCCTGCAGGGCCGTGCGCAAGGAGCGTCCGGACACATGCAGGCAGATGCAGTGCGTCGGCTGCTCCTGTCTTCTCGCAGCTGCCGCCAGGGCCACCGGGAAGGTCGTGGCCGTTGAGGAGGTCGATAACAGCACTGACACGGTGGTGTTCACCCTCGACCTCAGGGAATGGTAGCCTGAGCATGGGAGCAAGGGCCCTTGGTGAAGGATAAGGCTTTTTATCGAGTCGTCGATGCATTCGGAGCTTGACGAAATCAGACCGGACAAAGCGATCCCTGGGATCGAGTGCGCTTTTCGCCATCGTCCTTGCAGCCCTGCTCATGCCCATGTCATCAGGGGCCGCCAGGGCAGATGAGATCCCGCACGAGAACTACGACCTCATGGGCGACGACATCGAGGCAGTCATTGCGATGTTGAACTCGTCCATCAGGTATTCCGAGCGCGCCCTGATGTGCATGTACAACCAGACGATGGTGCTCGCAGAGCAGAACCTCTCCGTGGTCAGGAACATCCTCGTGCCCGCCGAGCGACTCCTGAGCGATATCGAGGACGTCGCGGGCAGCTACGAGGACCTGAAGACGCTGATACCGCCCTTCGCGGACCTGTCCGCGCTCACGGACGAGTTCGCGCGGGACGAGGTCGTCCTGCTCCAGAAGAAATCCGAACTGGTGAGCACGTCCACCCTCCTGAACCTGACGGGGGACCAGCTAGTGGCGGCCCTCGACGCGATCAAGAGGTTTAACGAACTGATAGTCAAGATGAACGCGACCATCGACGACATGCTCGTCTCCGCTCAGGATATCACAGACCTGCAAGTAGGTAACAGGACGCCGTTCGCGGAGAACCAGCTCATACCTCTGATCGAGAAACTCCGAGAGCTGCTCGAGCGTCTGGAATATGAGGTGGAGCAGCTCATCGAGGAGGAGATACCGTGGGGGGATAGCGAGCCCTTCCTGATACTCTGGATATCGTCCACGAGCTATTACCTTGGGGACACGATCATCGGTGGAGGGTACCTCTTCTACAACGGCTCCTTCGCAGTCGGCAGTACCGTGAGGATCATCTTCGACGGCTCGCTTCTGACCTCGGCGGTGACCTCTCTCGGCGGCAGGTTCTCGTTCGCATATGAGATACCGCTGAACGCCTCCTGGGTCGGAAACCACGTCATGTTCGCGAACTGCACGACGCCCATCGGGGTCCTGAACTCGGATGTCCTCTCGGTCACGATATCGTTCATACCCACCGTCATCACCCTCGTCTTGAGCACGAGCGAGATGTCGATCGTCGAGAGTGCCACATCTTCTGTCGTTCTCAGAGATTTCAGAGGCAACCCCATCGAGTCGGACGCCTGCTACATCACCGTCGACGGAGACGACACCCCCTTCCAGACGGACAGCGAAGGCACGGCCTCGCAGACCTGGCAGGCGAGCCAGCTCGGGTACGGGAGGCACTCGTTCAGGGCGGTCTACGAAGGCGAGGTGCCCTATGCCCCGAGCCTCTCGGGCCTGAGGCAGGTAATGATCGACATACCGACCTCACTCGACCTGCGGCTCTTCTCGAACCAGGTCCTAAGGGGACAGTACATCGTCGGGAACGGCACCCTATACGCCAACGATACGGAGCGGCTCGCGAACCAGAAGATAACCTTGTTCCTCGACGGCGTGGTCGTGGCAAACCTGACGACGAGCGCCAACGGCGAGTTCGCGTTCACGGTCAGCAGTGGATCTTTGGCTCTGGGAGGACACACCCTGCGAGCGGCCTTGCTCGACAAAGATCTCGTGTGGAGGTATTCCCAGGACGTGGAAAGCTTCACCATCAAGGGCTACAGGGTGGGGGAGTACCCCTTCTGGCCGATCATCCCAGGCTGGGGAGGTGGAGCGGGGGGCCTGATCCCTTACCTGTTCATAGGCATGAACGCCTACTTCTTCTGGCTCCTGCTCCTGGCGTTCACAGGTGTGACGATCAGGGTGCTGCAGATGCGAAAGCAGGCTGTGGCTCTTGCCGCGCGTGCGAGATCCGAGGAGCTCGAGCCAATCGACTCGGCCCTCCGGGCTTCGGGGGCGATCGCGGCCCCCCAGGGTGAGTCTTTCGAACTCCCGCCCCCCACGGAGGCCCCGACGAACCCGAACGAGCGGATCGTATGGTACTACCAGCGGTTCCTGGCGTTCCTGATGAAGAGGGGATGGGGCGGCCTGAGGGCGAGCATGACGCACAGGGAGGTCGAGAGGATACTCAAGGCATGGGGGTACCCGCGCGGGCCTGTGGAAGATGCCACGATGCTCTTCGAGCGGGCGCTGTACTCAGGAGCCAACATGACCGATGAGGACGCCGTGCAGATGAGCGCCGCCATGACGAGCCTCGTGAGACCGGGAACGAAGGGGGTGGCCAATGCGGTCTAGGATCGGCAAGGGCTACGCCTCCATCGCTGTGATAGCTGTTGCAGTCGCACTCCTTGCGGTATCGATGACCGCGCCTGCGATCTCGACGACCGAGGATTTCTCAATATTCAACTCCGGGTGGAACGGCACGAGCGGGCTAGCAGTCATGACATACAGGACGGGCAAATTCGTGCCGACATTCCAGGTTGAGTCCACCGGCACTGACATCACTGTCGCCCAGAGGGGTCTTACCACCGTAGCACCCGACCCGAGGACGAGCGCGCTCATCATCATCGGCCCTGCGAAGGACTTCACGGACGCCGAGGGAACGCTGGTGGGAGACTTCGTCAGGGAAGGGGGCAGGCTCGTTCTGGCGGACGACTTCGGGACAGGGAACTCGCTCCTGACGAAGATGGGCGCGGGCTCGCGGTTCTCTGGTCATCTCGTCATGGACCTGTCGTTCGAGAAGCAGCCGGAGTTCTCCGTCGTGTTCGACATCAGACCCGACCCTCTTACGACGAACGTGAGCACGTTGCTGTTCAACTATCCGTCATCGATCACGATCGACGTCCTGACCACCTCGGTCATAGCATACTCCAGCATCGCCAGCTGGAGGGACATAAATGGCAACAAGCTGCAGGACCCGGGCGAGCCTATGGGGCCGTTCCCGCTCATCGCCAGAGAGAACCTCGGCCTCGGCACGATCATACTCCTGTCCGACCCCTCGGTGCTGATCAACGGGATGCGGAGCCACATGGACAACCAGGCCTTCGCGGAGAACCTCGTGGCCGAGGTCTGCAGGGACAGGACCGAGGTCTACTTCGACGAGAGCCACCGCACGTTCTTCGACCCGATATCCGTCACGATCGAGATCACAGGTGGCATCTCCGCAACTGCAAAGGCGCTCATCGCAGCGACGGTGTTCGTGCTCACGCTCTGGATAGCGACGGACCTGGTGGACAACGCAGTCATTTGGGTGTTCCGAAGGACCAAGACAGCTGTCGCTCTGTTGATACGAATCCTGACCGAGCCGTTCTCGCGCGCCAAGCCAATCCCTGAGAAGAGGAAGCTCTCGGTCGAGGAGATGGTCGAGATGGTCTCGAAGGAGCGTCCGAAGATGACGCTCGGGTTGCTCAGGTACATGCTCAGGGAAAGGGAGAGGCATGCCGGAGCGCTCGAGGGCGAAGAGGCCTAGGAGAGCACGAGCCAGACCCTTCTGAGCACGACCACGACGAAGAGCACCAGACCCGCGTATATGAACAGGTCCATCCTCCTGCGTATCTCGCCCGAGAGGAAGCCATCCGTGAGCTCCCGGACTATCAGGAGCCCTATCAGCAGAAGTGTCACCAGGACCTCGATGCCCGCCGATAGCGCGATCAGCACGGCTATGATGGTCCAGATGAACATGCTGAGGAAGACCTTGTGCGAGATCAGCATACAAATCCCCCGCAGGCCGCAGCAACTGGTACGACCGCGGCGGTATAATATCTGTTCGCAGGCCGATTCGTGCACCTGACGGAACCTACTGGCCCTCGGCACCGTCCCTGCAACAGCTTTCATATATCGCTATCAGCTTCAGAGAGCAACTAGCCTAGCAATCCAAGGGGCAGCTTGCGCATGGCAGAAGAGAAGAGGAGGCCCTTCAAGTTACATCTGGAGGTAAGGAACAGGCCAGACGACCTGATAGCGTGCATCGTGCTCGCCCTGATCCTGGTCGCCCTGGTGTTCCTCGCACCCGACAGCACTGCGAGGCAGATACTCGGACTCGTCTTCGTCCTGTTCCTCCCGGGGTATGCGGCCACTGCTGCGCTCTTCCCCGAGAACGAGCAGATAGACGGGATAGAGCGCGTCGCACTGAGCTTCGGCCTGAGCATCGCAATCGTGCCCCTGATCGGCCTAGGGCTCAACTTCACCCCCTGGGGCATCAGGCTCGACCCGATTCTCGCTTCTGTGTCCGGGTTCATAATCGGGGTGTCATTGGTCGCCTGGTACAGGAGGATCAAGCTCCCGGAGGACGAGAGATTCGCGATAGTGATCGACTTCGAGCTGGATTTCTGGAAAATGCCCCTGATCGACAAGGTGCTGACGGTCGGCATCGCGGTCATGCTCGTCGCCTCAGTCGTCGTGCTCGCATGGGCCATCACCACTCCAAGGGTGGGCGAGAGGTTCACACAGCTGGCGATCCTGGGCCCGGGAGGCATGGCGACCGACTATCCGAGAGATCTCACTGTCGGGCAGGACGCGCGCGTGCTGCTCTCGGTCAAGTCCTTCGAGCACAGAACCGCGAACTATACGATCGCGATGGTGCTGACGAACATCACGGACAATACGACGACAGTCGGCTCTTGGTCGATAGACTGGATGGCAGTCAACTCCCTCACGCCATACCAGGCCATCGCCCAGAACTTCACGCTCGACCATCTGCAGTATTACAATCAGACCTTTGACTTCGAAGTCACTGCACAGGGTGACTGGAAGCTGCAGTTCCTCCTGCTCATTGATGGCCAGCCGGTCAGCCAGGACGCGTACCGCGAGGTGCACCTCTGGCTGTTCGTGACGCCTTAGTGGCCAGCACGGATGACCGGATTTGCGCAATCGTAATAACTATATACCAAGGCCCTAGTGGCCGTACGAGAGGCCGAGGCAGACGGAGATGAACAGCAAGAAGATAGCGATCATAGGCGGCGGGAACATGGGAGAGGCCCTCGCAAGGGGCATACTGCAGACCAAGTGGGCCACGCCCGAGCGCATGATGATCGCGGAGCCGCTCAAGGAGAGGCTCGACAAGCTCAAGGGGATAGCCCATGGCATCAAGTCCTCTCACTCGAACGTGGACGCCGCCAGCTGGGCCGACGTCATCCTCCTCTCCATCAAGCCGCAGATCATAGCCCATGTGCTCGACGAGATCAAGCCGGTCATGAAGGACAGCAAGATGGTGATCTCCGTCGTCGCAGGCGTCACCACGGCCTACATGGAGAAGAGGCTCGGGGGGAAGGTGCCGGTGATCAGGGCGATGCCCAACATCGCCGCCGTCGTCCGGGAATCCGCAACCGCCATCTGTCCTGGGAAGTACGCGACCGAAGAGCACATGTCTGTCGCGAGGCAGATATTCGAGTCCGTGGGCATGGTGGTCGAGGTGACGGAAGAGCCCCTGATGGATTCCGTGACTGGCCTCAGCGGCACCGGCCCGATGTACGTGTTCCAGATACTCGAGGGCCTTTCCGATGCGGGCGTCAAGGTGGGCCTGTCGAGAGACATGGCGAACGCCCTCGCCGTCCAGACGCTGATAGGCTCGTCGAAGCTGATCAAGGAGACCAAGGAGCACCCTGCGAAGCTCAAGGACCTGGTGACATCTCCCGGGGGCACGGCCATAAGCGCCCTGCACTCTCTCGAGAAGAACGGCCTCAAGGCGCTCCTGATCGACGCGGTCGAGGTGGCCTCGAAGCGCTCGAGCGAGCTGGGCAGCAAGAAGGAGTGAGCTTCAGCCCTCTTCCAAGGCCTTCTTCGCTTTCTTCGTATCCTTGGTTCCCAAGGCGATCGCCGCGGGAGTGCCCTTCTTTCCCATGAGGAAGACCGAGTTGATGTTCACACCTGCCCTGGCGGCCCTCCGGGCGGTCTTCGCTATCTCGCCCGGCCTGTCTATCAGGTCCACGACCACGACCTCGGACTCCTCGAAGGCGAGCCCTGCCCTCTCAAGGGCTTTCCTGGTGGAGTTCTCATCGTCCGTGATTATCTTGATCGCCGGCTTCGGGCCCAGCTTGTCCGTGGCCAGACCTCTGATGTTGATCGCGTTCTGCGCCAGGGCCTCAGCCACCCGTGCAAGCTCACCGATCTTGTCCTCCACGAAAACACTGAACTGCTTCAAGCGCTCTCCCCGGCATGTCAATGATTGACAGGGACGATATAGATTGCGCTCTCCCGGCCGCAAACAACCGCCGAGGGAACAGGCCGGACATTCATTTGCCGAGCCCGTGCTTCTCCTTGAGCTTCCTCAACGTCACCCTCAATTCCGCGCCCGTCGGGAAGCTGATGGCCTTCTCCGGGCAGAAGCTCCTGCAGCTTGATCTGCCGACGACGCAGGAATACGGCCTGACGACGTGCGAGATCTTGCCGTCGAACTTGAACACGCCCTGGGAGCAGAAGTCCGCGCACGAGCTGCAGCCCGTGCACTTCTCTGGGCTGATGACCGGGTACCAAGGTATCTCCTCGCGGGGTATGCCCCGGAAGCTCATCTCGAGCTGCTCCCTGCGCTGCACCCTCAGCTTCTTGTACTCCACCCAGAGGGCCTTGACATACTCCTCCTCGGAGCCCCCAGGGACATAGTTACTGGCCTTGAGCTCGGTCAGCAGTATCTGCTTGACCTCTTCGTCCGAGTCGTCGATGCGCTCGAGCGCGCGCTCCATGATATCCGCGATGCCAGAGATGCCCACCTCGAGCCCGCCCACTACGAGCGAGTTGCTGGGCGGCTTCTTGTAGCAGTCCGATCCCCCGGTCAGCTCTCCGTCACCTCGGTGATGATAGACCGCACTGGTCAGTGTCCCCTCTGTGATCTCCCAAGTGGGCCAAGATGCCTCCGAAAAGTCGACAGTGTTCTTCTTCCTTTCGGCTCTCAGACGACATCCTCCGCCCCCTCGAACAGGCCAACCTGCTCCGGAAGCACGCCCATCGAAGAGCAGGATATCGCAGAAGCCCAGTTTCGGAACGTCGATTACCAAGCAGTCCTTTGGGCAGACCATCGGCTCGAGTCCGGGCGGGCCCAATCCTCCATACGGGCTGATCACGCATGAGGGCGAACGAGTTCCTGAAGCAGAACTGAAGGCAAACGATTAATACGGTCAGTCCCGGATTATCCCAGCAAGATGACCATACCAGTCATTGAGGTCGAGGACCTTGTCAAGAGGTACGATGGGAGATCGGTCGTGCTGAACGGCGTTTCGTTCTCCGTGGGCGAGGAGGAGTTCGTGACGGTATACGGAAAGTCGGGCTGCGGGAAGACGACTCTACTGAACATTATCGGGGGGCTCGACAGGCCTACCTCCGGATCCGTGAGGATCGATGGCCAGGAGATCTCAGAGCTGTCCGAGGACGAGCTCTCGCAGCTGCGGCTTCACAAGATAGGTTTCGTGTTCCAGGACTTCAACCTGCTTGCGGATTTGACTGTGAGGGAGAATGTGGCCCTCCCCCTCCGGTTCTCAGGGAAGCAGAACTGGGCCAAGGTGGATATGTTGTTGGAGAAATTCGACATCTCTCACATCTCCAATGAGCTCACAAGCATGATAAGCGGGGGTGAGGCGCAGAGGACCGCGATTGCACGAGCGATGGTCAACGAACCGAAGATCCTCCTCGCGGATGAGCCGACAGGCAATCTCGATTCGGACAACACACAGAACATAATAGACATGTTCGACCAGGCCAGGACCGCATTCGGAACGACGACGGTATTGGCTACGCACGATCATGACCTGACTGGACGCGCAACCTCGATGATACTGCTTGATTCCGGTCGCGCTGAGTGGCATCCGAGGACGGCCTCGGAAGGACCCTGACCCGTGCTCGTATGCCACAACGAAGCCTCTGTACACAAGTATACGTCGAATCTGCAAAGGTAAATATGAGAAAGCCCGATGCAAGATGGGGGAATTCAGGTCACCTCCGGCACTGAGTTCATAGGTGGATTCGTCGCGGCAATTGCGATGACCTACATCCTGCTGCCTTGGCTGATTCCGAGGCTTGAGGCCCGGGGCATCGTGGGCAGAGACCTGAACAAACCTAACAAACCCAAAATCGCCGAGATGGGGGGCATAGCGGTCGTCATAGGATTCTTCGCAGGGGTCAGCGTGCTGTTTGCGATTGACGGAATAGAATCTACGGACCGATTCTATGTCTCTCTCTCTGCAGCCCTTGGCGCGGCCTTCGTCGGGATGATGGACGATCTTTTCGAGATGCGGCAGAGACACAAGGCCTTTCTTCCGTTCGTGATAGCCCTTCCCTTCGCATTCACAGTCGACCCTCACTTCGTCCTGCCTCACGTCCCGCTCATTGGCTCAGTGGACATCGACTTCGGCATTCTTATGCCGATATTCGCCGCATTCGCAGTCACCTGCGCGGCCAACGCCGCGAACATGCTGGAGGGCTTCAACGGACTCGGTACTGGGCTGGGGATCATCATGGCCCTGACAATGACGATACTCTGCGTAGTCCACGGCAGGCTGGACGGAGCGTACCTCACCGTGCCCCTGCTGGGGGCACTCATAGCGTTCCTCTACTTCAACAAGTACCCCGCCAGGATCTTCCCTGGGGACACCATGATGCTCTTCACCGGGGCTGTCCTGGCAATCGCAGGGATCCTCTCCAATCTACACGTGCAGACGGCCTTCATCTTCCTCCCGATGATCCTCGAATTCTTCCTCAAGCTCAAGGGTCGCTTCAAGGCGGAAAACTACTGCTCGAGGTCGGAGAACGGCTATCTTCAATACAAGGGTAGGATCGAGTCGCTGACCCACATATTCATGATGCGGTTCCGAATCAATGAGCGCGAGCTGGTCGCAATCATCTGGGGACTCGAGATCGCCCTCTGTCTACTGGTCATCTCTGTAGATCTCCTCATCATCTAGGCGGTCCTCCCCGTCCCACGATGGCATTTCTGTCGCGGCATATGACGGTGACCGCGCCGAAGTCGAACTGCGAGCGGTTTGCCACAATATGGTAGATTGCCTGATGAGATAGGCTGACGCGGTCGCGCAGGAATGTAGTGCTCTGGCACAGATAGGCCG
>CAZHTV010000038.1:0-10085 GCA_964535775.1 uncultured Thermoplasmata archaeon
TCGCGGGGGCGATCCCCCTTGGGGTGTCGAACATGAACTGGCAGACATAGTCCCTCACGCCGAGCGCGCGCGCGTTGTACGCGGCGATGTATGCCATCGCGAGCTCTATGGTGTCGCCGCAGCCCCTGAGAGCCCACTGGTGCGATTCGTTGATCTCGACCGGGACGTCGTTGCGTGCATACCATCTGATGGCTTCCTGGTTCTCTGCGATTGCCTCTCTCAGCGGGCGCTTCGAGCGGCCGTCCAGCTCGCTGTACCACGTGATGGGAACGGCTCCCCAAGCGACGTTGATCGTCGACTTGAGCATCTCCGCCCACTTGATCAGGTCCCTCGTGCCGCTGTAGCACCTGACAAGCGGGTAGTTGCCTCTCCTGGTTGCATCCCAGATCGCCCTGAGGTCCTCCGGTCTCCTGAAGGGTGCACCCCCGGCGCCGTCCAGCTTCGAATCCATCTCCGATGGCCTGAAGAACGACTCCTGCGCGTTCTGGTCGGGCGCAAGGGAGAGTATGTCCAGTGCTCCAGCCTCGGCGATCCTCCTCGCGCCTTCGATGGTATCATTCATCTTGGGAAGCCCGAAGTGGTGTCTCAGCAGAGGGACGGGGTAAGAATTCTTCATGCGGCCGATGAGATCCGAGCTCCGGGCCGTCTCCTCCTTGGGCGGGGGAGCGCCCTGAAGGCGCGCCTTTATGGTCTCGATCGATTCGCCCCCGTCGAAGGCAGCCTCGAAGATCCCGCTGTTCCTGGCCACGATCGCCACGGGAGCCGTTCCGCCGAAGAGATACCTCCTGCCCTTCAGACTCTGGTCCTTCTCCAACTCCAGTTTGAGCTCCTCCAGCAGAGGAGCCGCCGACTCAGGTGTCAGCCTGTAGCTGATGGCGACGATGTCGGGGTTCTTGAGCTTGATGGCCGACACGAGTTGCCTTATCGGCACCGCAGGGCCCAGGAACTCGACGTCGTAGCCCATGCCCTTCGCGAGTTCCAGGAATGCGTTGATGCCCCCGACGTGGACGCAGTTGCCTATCGCCGCCCCCAGAATTCTCGTCAGCGCACACCCCTTACTGCCAACATCCTGATGTTCTTCACCGACATCCCCGCCAGCCCGACCTTTTCAACGGTCCTGCCCTCGGCCCAGAAATCACGTCCGTGCATGGTGGACGCCATGTGTATGAGCATGTGAAGCGTGGGCGTCTTGACACCGGCTAGTCCCGCGACCGAGGCGATTGGCACGAGGCTCATCGGGACGTCCTCCAGGATGTATCTGTGCGTGAGTGTGGCAGGCGCCCTGACGCCCTTGTACCCGGGCGTCGCCTGTATTGCCTCGTATAGGCTCCTTCCCGGGGAGTCGTATGCCAGATATAGCCATTCCCTTGCAGTGTGCAGATGTATCCCCAGAGAGGCTCCCACGGCGACCCGTTCGGCGTCCGCCGACTCGAGGACTCTCGCGGTGGAGGGCGAAATCCCCTCTAGGTAGTATTCGAAGTCGCCGTGCGTGGACTCGATCCTGGCTGCGTTCAGGATCGTGAGCGAGGGATGGAATATCGCACCTATGTTGTCGAGGCTCGTCTCCAGGACGTTGCTAGCGGCCACGAACTGCGGGAAAGCCCGTCTGACGACCTCTAGGACCTGCGGCGTCTTGTGGGCGGGGATGGCCGCAACGGGCACGGAGTTCTTCACCTGGATTATCCTCGCGCATGCTGGCTCGGTGTGCCTGGATACATAGATGAAGGTCTGCGCCTCGGCGATGACAGGCCTGGTCTTGATCTTCCTTTGGCGGAGGACATTCAGGAACTCTATCGCCCCGAAGGTCCTGCCCGGGTTGAGTATCACAGTCTGCCTGTTGGTGAGGTGCGATGCGCAGAGCTCTGCGACGTCCCTGTGCCCCGAGGCAGGCACGACGACCATGATTACGTCCGCCCCGTCTAGGATTTCCTCTATGTCGTCCGAGGCCAGCTCCACCTTGCCGTAGCCCTCGACGACCCCTTCGACATCGACGCCGCCTCTGTCGTTGATGTTGTCTACTCTCTCCCTGGACCTGTTCCAGAGACGGGTGGGAAATCCCATGATTGCCAGGTGGCCGGCCATTGCCAGGCCCCCGTGTCCGGCTCCGAGGACCGCGAAAGTCGGCCTTGCTTCGCCTCTTGATTTGGAAGTACGCAAACTCACACCCTCGTGATAATTTGGCGGGATGTCCCCAGCGGGGTTGTGCTATTGGTGGCGGGGAGCAGTCGGGGACATCCCTATGACTAATTATGATAAATGATGAATAACTATTAAATGGTTGCCCGCGATTATCATCGACGGGACCGCGCCGGGGAGAGTTCCGTCCGGCGCGACACTCAGTGATAGCATGGTGGAGAACGATTCCAGAGATCTCGCGAAGTGGATTATCAGGTCTGACAGGCGACTGGTGACGATGAGGTACTTCAAGCACCACAAGTTCGCGGGCGCCTCCGAGATAGCGCAGGACTCGGGCCGGTCAATTCAGAACGTCAGCACGGGCCTCAAGGAGCTTGAGTCGAGGGGCGTGCTGGAACAGCTCGAGCCCGGCAGGAGGACCTGGAAGAAGCACACCCTGACATCCATCGGGAGGGCGACGCTCGAGATCGTGGAGCGTGAGCTGAGCGCGGGCATGTTCGAGAGGATGGCCGACGAGCTCTCCTTCAGGTATGTCCGGGATGCCTTCAGGCTGGTCGTGACCGACCCGATAATCGTCACCCAGCAGATGAACCTCCACGAGGTGGTGGACAGGGTGCTGGCGGATCCTCGGACCAGGAGCGCATACGTCGTGGACGAGAAGAGGCGCCTGCTTGGTATGATTGGCCTGGAGCAGATGCTGACGGCCATAGAGAGCTCGCTGTCGCTCTTCGACAAGGAGCGGCCTATCGTCAGGGGCAAGAGAGGCGTGCTGCCCTTCTCCGTCGAGGAGTACATGGTCAAGCCCGTCACGGTCTACCAGGACGACAAGCTCATCATGGCTCTCAGGAACATGATCGACAACAGCATGGAGGACCTCCCGGTCGTCGACGATGACGGCGTCCTCCTCGGCGAGCTGAACGGGTTCGAGATACTCCTCCTTGGGAGCGAGGTCCTCAGACGGCATGCGAGGACCTAGGAGCGCCCAGGCTACTGGGAATCCCGTCGAAACATGCCAGAATCGTCAAGGCAAGTTTTAAATCAGAAAACCGAATATGTGCGATAATGGTTTCCCGGGACAGGATCAACCGCATCATCGATGGCTATGACAAGGACAACCTGGTCATAGCGACCGCTTGTTCTCACACCTCGCTGCAGATATTCGACGGCGCCCGCAAGGAGGGCTTCAGGACTCTGGGGATCGCGGTGGGACAGAAGACGAAGTTCTACGACGCGTTCCCGCGAGGGAAGCCAGACGAGTTCTTCTTCGTCGATTCCTATACGCAGCTCCTCGACAGGGCGCCCGAGCTGGTGAAGAAGAACGTCATAATCGTCCCGCACGGTTCCTTCGTCGAGTACATGAACACGAAGAACTTCGAGGAGCTCGAAGTGCCCACCTTCGGCAACAGGATGGTCCTCGACTGGGAGAGCGACAGGGAGAAGGAGCGGATCTGGCTCACGGGGGCGGGGCTCGAGATGCCCAGGAAGATAGAGGACCCGAAGCTGATAGACAAGCCCGTGCTCATCAAGTACGACGGCGCCAAGGGCGGACGCGGGTTCTTCATAGCCAAGGACTACCCGGACTTCAAGCTCGGGATAGACCACTCCCAGAGGTTCTCGATACAGGAGTACATCCTCGGCACGAGGTACTACATACACTACTTCTACTCGCCCATAAGGACCCAGGGCTACAGGCTCAGCAAGGGCGTGCTCGAGCTCCTGAGCATAGACAGACGGGACGAGTCGAACATAGACGAGATGTACAAGCTGGGTGCCCAGGAGGAGCTGAAGAAGCTGGGCTTCTTCCCGACCTTCGTCGTCACGGGCAATCTGCCCGTGGTGGTCCGGGAGTCCCTGCTGCCCAAGCTGCTGGACATGGGCGAGAGGGCCGTGGAGAAATCCCTCGAGCTCTTCGGCGGGATGGTAGGCCCGTTCTGCCTCGAGTGCATCGTTACCGACAGCCTGCAGGTCAAGGTCTTCGAGATATCCTCGAGGATAGTCGCGGGCACCAACCCGTTCGTGTCCGGCTCTCCTTACTCGGACCTGCTCGAGCCCGGCGTGTCGACCGGCAGGCGTATGGCCCAGGAGATCAAGTACGCCAAAGAGACCGATCAGCTGGAGGAGGTCATCTCATGACGCAGTACTTCTTCATACTGGCGGACTCGGAGATCGAGCTCGTGCCGCCGGAACTCCTGAAGGAGAGGTGCATCATCAACAACGCGCGCGCGAGGGGCAAGCCTCCAGAGAAGATACTGCTGGACGCCTCTCACCACCACCCCGCGTTCGCGAAGCTGGCGGAGTCCGAGAGGCGCGGCAGGCCCGACCTGGTCCACTTCTACCTGATGTTGTCGATGGACTCCGACCTGGCGGCCGAGGGGAACCTGAGGGTGTTCGTGCACACGAGGAACAACTATGTGATCGCCGTGAAGCCGGAGACGAGGCTGCCTCCGAACTACCCGAGATTTGTGGGCCTCATAGAGCAGCTCTACGATCAGCGGGTCGTGCCCTCCAGGGAGAACGCGCTGCTCGAGCTCAGGAACGATGTGCCACTCGACACCCTCGTGAACGCGCTCAAGCCAGACGAGGTCGTGGTACTGTCCCAGGAGGGAGACGCCGTGCCACTCCAGGAGAAGTTCGCATCCGTCAAGGGCGAGCGTGTGGTCGTGATCATAGGCGGTTTCTCGAGGGGCAGCTTCAGGTCCGACCTGAGCAAGTTCAAGCACACCAGGATCTCTCTCGGCTCCAGGATGATGAAGGTGTGGACGGTCACTTCGAAGGCGCTCTGCGCTATCTCATCCCCTGCGGCCATCCCTCTGGCGGCCGAGAACGCCGAGAAGGTCAAGGCCCCAAAACCTTCAAGATCTCGTCGCGCTCCGAAGAAGAAAACGGCGTGATGCGCCCGTCGACCATCGCCACGGATCTCCCCTTGCCGGAAATCACTTTTCCGATCACGGCTGCGTCGATGCCCATGCCTTGCAGCCTCCTCACATAGGCCTCCGCCTTGCTTGGGCTGAAGGTCGCGAGGAGTGCGCCTGAACCGAGCAGGCCGAGCGGGTCGAGGGCGTACTTCTTGCAGACCATCGCGGTCTCCCTGCCCACGGCGACCTTGTCAGGGTAGAACTCGAAGGACTTCCCGGAGGCGACGGCCATCTCGAAGACGCCCATGGACACCCCGCCCTCGGTGGGATCGTGCATGGCGCTCACGCCGAACTCGAGTGCGGCGTGGGCCTCCCGGACGACGGACAGGCCGGGCTTGAACAAGTATCTTGACGCCCTATCGACCACCTCGCGGTCGAAGGTCTTGAGGAGTTCCTCTCTTCTCTCGCGCGCGATGGCGGCAGTGCCCTCGATCCCGGCGCTCTTCGTCATGACGAGCAGGTCGCCCACGCGGGCCCCGGATGTGGTCACCGCCTTGTGCCTGCCGAGCAGGCCGTGCATGTCCCCGACGACTATCGGCCGGTCTATCCCGGGCGTGACCTCGGTGTGTCCTCCTGTGACCGCGATGCCAAGGCCCTTGGCCGCATCGGATATCTGCTTGAATATGCCCTCCGCGAGCGCTTCGTCGGAGCCCGGCGGGAGCAGTATGACCGCCTGGAACCAGGCGGGCTTCGCTCCGCGAGTCGCGACATCGTTGGCGTTGACATTGACGGCATACCAGCCGATCATGTCCGAAGCGTAGGTCACGGGATCCGTCTTCAAGACAAGTAGTTCCTTGCCCAGTCTCACGATCGCTGCGTCCTCCCCTATCGCCGGCCCGAGAACAACCGTGTCGTCTTCCGCCCCTCGGTGCCTCAGCAGCTTCTTGAGCAGCTCGGGTGGCAGCTTGCCCGTCCTTAGAGCCATCGGGCAATCGAAGGCAATCGTCGCATAATATCGTTTTCATGCATTGCCTTGTCATCCGTCTGTATGCCAATAGTTGGACACCAATGCTTTATATTGGCCGCGCACTTCACGGGTGGGGCGAATCCGATGATCGCTGAACGAGTCAAGAAGGTGCAGGAATCCGGCACGATGAAGATGAAGGAGCTGGCCGGTCAGAAAAAGGCGGAGGGCAAGAAGATCATCTCGTTCACGGTCGGAGAGCCCGATTTCGACACTCCCAAGCACATAGTCGAGGCCGCCAAGAAGGCTCTCGACGAGGGGAAGACAAGGTATCTCGACGCGCCCGGCCTCCCTCAGCTCAGGGAAGCGATAGCGAAGGAGGCGAAGGAATACAACGGCATCCCCTGCGAGGCCTCCAACGTGCTCATAGCGCCGACCAAGCACGCGATATTCGAGTCGATCATGGCAACGGTGAACGAGGGCGAAGAGGTGATCATGCCAGATCCCTCATGGGTCACATACGATCCGTGCGTGGTCCTTGCGGGGGGCAAGGCCGTCCCTTGTACGACGACCGAGGAGGGCGAGTGGAGGATGACACCTGAGGCCGTCGCGGAGCTCATCACCCCGAAGACGAAGATGATACTGTACAACTCCCCGTCAAACCCGTGCGGCGCTGTCGAGACCCACGACGACATAAAGGGCATCGCGGACCTGGCGAAGGACCACAACCTGGTCGTCCTCGCAGATGAGGTCTACGAGAAGATCATATTCGACGGTCTGAAGCACCACTCCATCGCCGCAGAGCCAGGGATGATGGACAGGACCATCACCATAAGCGGGTTCAGCAAGACCTTCGCGATGACTGGCTGGAGGCTGGGGTGGCTGATCGCCCCCAAGCCGATCTTCAAGGGCATCAACAAGATCCAGCAGCACTCGATCACGCACGCGACCTCGTTCGCTCAGTACGGCGCGCTCGCAGCGGTGACCGGACCCACTGAGCCCGTCAAGAACATGGTCAGGGAGTTCCAGGAGCGCAGGGACCTCGTCATGAAGTTGATGAAGGAGATTCCGAGCTTCCACTGCGACAAGCCCAAGGGGGCCTTCTACGTCTTCCCAAGATACGAGGGCGACATGGACTCCGAGAAGTTCGCGCTGTACCTCATGGACAAGGCGGAGGTCGCCGTCACGGGCGGCGCGGCGTTCGGAAAGGCGGGCGAGAGGCACATCAGGATCTCCTACGCCACGAACAAGCAGAACATCCAGGAGGGTATGGACCGGATCAGGAAGGTCCTGGCCTGAGGCCAGCGCTGAGAAGTCTCATACCCTTATCTTCTTCCTTTTCACGAGCTTCTTGACGCTCTTCCCGCTGGGCTCCTCTTCCAGCCTGTCGAGTTCGAGCCTCTTGTATATCATGTACGGCTCGAAGCCGAGGTTCCTCCAGACGGCCCTGGCCTCCATGTTGTAGTGCGCCATCCCGAGCTGCACCGACCTGACCTTGTTCTTCCTGAACCACCTGGTGGCGACGTCCAACATCTTCCTTGTGACGCCCTTCCTGCGCCGCTCCTCCAGGACGAACACATCCGATATGACCCCTATCTTCCTCTCCTTGAAGATCGGGGCGTTCGGGGACAAGAGGCAGAGCATGAACCCGACTATCTTCCCGTTTTCCTCGGCGACGATCAGCTTCGTGCTGATCTCCGAGAACTTCTTCTCCAGGTACTTCGCCCAGTTCCTCTTGCTGTCCCAGGCCAGCTGGAAGTGTTCGGAGACCTTCTCGTGGTGCTTCGCCAGCATCTCCCAGAGCCTTACCACGGACGGGAGGTCGTCCTCAGTCGCGTCTCGAACCTCTATCCGGATCTTCGTGATGCGCCCAACCCCTCGCCCCTGGAATCACCTGGGGCAAAATGAACCTGACGCCTCAGAGCTCAGAGCTTGATGGAAATCGCGGACTTCAGGTCCGGGATGAGCCTCACCTTTTCGAGCACCGCGGGCGGGAGGTAGTCGTCCAGGGTGAGAATCATCATCGCGGGCCCCCGGACCTGCTTCCTCGCCACCTCCATGCTGGCTATGTTGACGTCGTCGTCCCCCAGCACGGTCCCGACCCTGCCTATCATCCCGGGCTTGTCCGAATGGCCTATCAGCAGGAAGTTGCCCTCGGGCTCGATGTCGACTGAGTTCCCGTCTATCTCGACGATCCTCGGACCCTTGTCCGGCATGAGCGTCCCGACGACGGATACCGTGCCTCCGTTCGCCCTCAGCTCAACGCTTATGAGGTTCTTGTATCTGCCAGACTCGTCTGAGGTAGACGACACGACCTCTATCCCCCTCGACTTGGCGATCGCGAGGGCGTTGATGTAGTTGACATTGAACTCCTCTGACATCGGCCGCAGGAGGCCCGTCACGACGCATGCGACGATTATCCTCGTATCCTTGTGCGCCAGGTCCCCTCTGCATGAGACCTCGACCCTGGAGGCGCTGAACATGCCCAGCTGACAGGCCATGGTTCCGAGCTTCTCCGCAAGGGGCATGTACGGGGCTATCTCGGGGTCCAGTCTAGCCGGCAGGTTGACCGCGTTCCTGATCGCGCTGTCCCTGAGGTATGCGATCACCTGCTCCGCGATCTCCGACCCCACCTCCTCCTGAGCCTCCGTCGTTGTGGCGCCCAGATGAGGAGTGAGGACTATGTTCTGGAGCGTCAGGAGCCTCGAGCCCGCCGGAGGCTCATTTGAGAACACGTCCAGGGCCGCACCCGCGATCATGCTCTCCGCAAGGGCCTCGTACAAGGCGTCCTCGTTGACAACCCCGCCTCTCGCGCAGTTGATCAGGAAGGCGCTCTTCTTCATCTTGGCCAGTTCCGCCTTTCCTATGAGGTCCTTCGTCTGAGCGGTCAGAGGCGTGTGCACGGTCACGATGTCCGCATCTGTCAGGAGCCTGTCTAGCGGCAGTAGCCTGACATGCAGCTTCGTCCCCACCTCGGGGGACACGAGCGGGTCGTAGGCGACAACGGTCATGCCGAGCGCTGCGGCCCTCTTGGCGACCTCGGCCCCGACCCTGCCGAGACCAACGATCCCGAGGGTCTTCCCCTGGATCTGCGTGCCCTTCATCTCCTTCCGCCTCCACTCGCCCTTCTTGGTGGAGGCGTCTGCCTGGGATATCCTCCGCGCGAGCGCGAACATGAATCCTATGGTGAGCTCTGCGGTCGAGATGACGTTCCCCGAGGGCGCATTCATGACAAGCACGCCGCGCTCGGTGGCCGCATCCACATCGATGTTGTCCACGCCTATGCCTGCGCGCCCTATCACCTTCAGCCTCCCGGCCTCGATGACCTTCCTGGTGGCCTTGGTCGCGCTCCTGACCAGGAGGACATCGTAGTCCTTGATGACCTTGACTAGCTCGTCCTCCTTCAGGCCTGTCCTCACATCGACGGCGTAGCCCTGGGCCTTCAGCATCTCCACGCCGCTCTTAGATATCTCGTCCGCGACGAGCACCTTCATCTGGCTCACCCTGCTGCCGGCACAGAGGCCAGCTGAATCCGAACGGGGCAGGGTGGATATCAATGTGTTGCACGGGATGTCTGGCAACGTACTATTGTGTGCCTCCGCGTGGTACAGATTTGCGCCACAGGCGCTTAGGACGAACGAATAAATAGCGTGCGGACCGTTCTCACCGTGGCCCTCCTATGCCTCTCTGCAAGTGGAACTCGGAAGTCGATTGTCTAGTCGAGGACGCCTTCGAGCACGTCGCCGACTGGAGGCACCTCAAGGACTTCGTGCCGTTCTTCCTCGATGTGAAGGTGACCAGCGCTGTCGAATACGGGCCTGGGGCGTCCTATGAGACGACCATCATCTTCGGCAAGGTGGAGGTCGTGACCGAGTTCAACGTCGTCGAGTTCGCCAAGAACAGGAGGATCCTGCTCAAGGCCTCGCGGGGCCTCAAGTCCAGGGTCAGCTGGGATTTCGGGCAGCTGGCCAGGAGGACCATTGTGACCTTCGTGTTCGAGTACGAGATACCACCTGGGCTCGTGACGCTCCCTTCCGACCGTGAGGCAATCGAGAAGGAGCTCCAGGAACATGCGGAGAACAGCGTGAAGCTGCTCAAGTGGGTCCTGGAGTCACAGGCCGGACAGAGAC
>CAZHTV010000038.1:10185-13607 GCA_964535775.1 uncultured Thermoplasmata archaeon
ACAGGCCGGACAGAGACTGGCCGGACAGAGACAAGGCTAGAGAAGGCTACCTTTCAGGAGGGAGCATGTTGGGGATGCCGTCCTCGATCGGGTAGTCGACTTTGCACTTCCCGCACCTCAGAGTTCCTTCGAGTATCTCCTTCTCGTCCTCCTTCTTGACCGTGAGCTCGAGCGGGTGGCTCTTGCAGACCGGACATGCCAGGATGTCCATGAGCTTCCTCTTCATTCACTCCACCTGACAAGGGATAACCTGGGGCCGTAATAAGCCTTTCACGGGCTCGGAAGGAACGCTTATTACGGAATACTTTCATTGCCAACGCATGCGCGTGGGTGTCATAGGCGTCGGGTTGATGGGCCAGAACCATGCGAGGATCCTCTCCGAGAAGGACATGCTCGCGGGCGTAGTCGACATCGTCCCCGAGGTCGCGCAGGCCGTGGGCGAGAAGCACGGGGTCAAATGGTACCTCAGCTACCAGGATATGCTCAGGAGCGATGTCGAGGCCGTCGTGATCGTGACACCGACCTCGACCCATCAGAAGATCGCCTCCGAGGCCATCAGGGCCGGCAAGCACGTGCTGCTCGAGAAGCCCATGACGGGCAGCTCGACTGCGCTAGAGGCGCTGGTCGAACTAGCACGTGAGCAGAAGGTCGTGCTCGGGGGTGGGTTCACGGAGAGGTTCAATCCAGTCGTCTCGTTTGCCAAGCAGGGCATCCAGGCCGGCGAGTGGGGAGAGCTGATAACCGCCGCCACCAGGCGCGTCTCGTCGTTCCCGACAAGGGTGAGGGATATCGGAGTCGTCATGGACCTCGGGGTACACGACATAGATGTTGTGCAGCACATCATCGGCTCTAAGGCCATGTCGGTCTATGCTCTCGGCGGCCAGGGGAAGGGCATCAAGTACGAGGACCATGCGAACATGCTGGTAGACTTCGAGGGAGGCGCCACGGGCTACATAGAGGTGAACTGGCTGACACCCATGAAGGTCAGGAAGCTGGCGCTCACATGCAGCCAGAATTTCGTGGAGGTGGACTACATGGACCAGGCGGCCCTTGTGTGTGCCTCGTCATTCAAGCAGCTCGATAGCGGCAACCTGTACAACGTCCCCCTGGAGTTCGATGTCCGCAGGACAGCCCTGAAGAAGGAGGAGCCCCTCAAGCGCGAGCTCAACGACTTCATCGCGGCCATCGCGGAGGGAAGGCCCCCGCTCGTGACCGGCGAGAGCGCCATGCTGACGCTCAAGATCGCCGAGGCGGCCCTGGAATCGATGAGGACTGGCAAGAAGGTGCAGGTGGGGTAGGTCCGATGAGGGTCCTGGTGACGGGGAGCTCAGGGCAGCTCGGCTCGTATCTCTGCGAGATGCTCATGAGGCGGCACGAGGTCGTGGGGTTCGATATCAGGACCCAGCCATACGCTGTTCTCAAGCAGTCATCAGTAGTTGGCGACATACAGCGTCCAGGAGATGTCAGGAAGGCGCTGGGAGGCGTGGACGCAGTAATCCACTCGGCGGCTCAGGTGAGCGTCGACAGATCGATCCAGGACCCGATCACGGATGCCAGCGTCAACGTCCTCGGCACGGTCAGCGTGCTCCACGAGAGCGCCAAGGCCGGCGTTCGCAAGTTCGTCTACATCAGCAGCGCGGCCATATTCGGCAGGCCGAAGTACCTGCCCGTCGACGAGGAGCACCCGACCCATCCGATGAGCAACTATGGTGTGAGCAAACTCGCCGGGGAGAAGTACGTGCTGGCGTATGCGAACATGAGCCATATGGAGGTCGTCTCGGTGAGGCCGTTCAACTTCTATTCGGTCAGGGCGGACCCTCAGAGCCCGTACTCCGGCGTCATAACCAAGTTCGTGTCACGGCTCCGGACCGGCTTTCCACCCATAATCGAGGGCGATGGCAAACAGACTCGGGACTTCATCCACACCCGCGATGTCGCCGAGATGATATCGCTCGTCCTGGAGAAGGACGGGCTGGGAGGTCAGGTCCTGAACTGCGGGAGCGGCGTGTCCACGAGCATACTCGAGCTGGCCAGGAAGGCCATTCAGGTCTCGGGCAGGGATTTGGAACCGATCTTCACAACGCCGAGGATAGGGGACATAAGGGACAGCCTCTGCAACGTCACCAAGTCGAGGGAGCTGCTGGGGTTCAGGGCTAAGATATCGCTCGAAGAGGGGCTGTCCGAGCTGGTCAGGTAGACCTCTTGCCCACGCCCCTGTACACTATGCCCGCCCTGCGCATCCTCTCCGCGGAGAATATGTTCCTTCCGTCAACCACGACGGGCGTGCGCATCAGCTTCCTCATGCCCGCGGGTGTGAGGCGCGAATACTCCTTGTGTGCGACCATGAACACAGCCAGGTCTGCACCCGCGAGCGCCTTCTTCAGGTCTCTCTGGGCCGCGCGCCCCTCGACCTCCTCTGCGTAGGGGTCGTGGACCCTGAGCTCCTGGGCCGACGAGAGTGAGCTGATGACAGGCACAGAGGGGGAGTTCCTCAGATCACCTGAGTCCTGCAGGAAGGACGCGCCCATGACTGCGACCACAGACGTCCTCAGCTCACGGCCCGCCTCCTTGAGCGCGGCGTCCGCGAGGTCCAGCACATGGAAAGGCATCGAGTCGTTTATCGCCCTCGCGGCGGGTATCAGCTTCGGACCCGCCTCCAAGCCGCTGTGCGCAAGCAGCCACGGGTCCTTGGGCAGGCAGTGGCCCCCCACACCCGCGCCAGGCACGTGCATGTCCCTGAAGGGACATGTGTTGACCAGCCGGCGCACCTCGAACGCATCCACGCCCACCTTCTCCGATATCAGCGCGACCTCGTTGGCGAAGGCGATCTGGACGTCCCTGTAGGCGTTCTCCGTGGTCTTGACGACCTCGGCCGTTGCGAGGTCCGTGGGGTGCAGCTTGCCCTTGGTGAGCCCTGAGTATACCGCAGAGGCCCTCTTCACGCTCACCCTGTCCAATCCGCCTATGACTCGGTCGTAGTGCGTGAGGTTGTACAACAACCTCCCGGGCATGACCCTCTCGGGGCAGTGCGCCAGCTTCAGGTCCCTGCCGACCTTCAGGCCACTCTCCTGCTCGAGAACCTTAGCCACAAGCCCGATCATGGTCCCGGGGGCGAGGGTCGACTCCACGACCACGAGCGTGCCCTTCCTGATGTTCTTCGCGATGCTCCTGACCGCGGCCTCCAGCCTGGAGTTGTCCGGGCGCCTCTGGGCGTCTATCGGGGTATCCACGCAGACGAAGACGACGGTCCTGTCCTTCAGATCCTCGAAGGAGGTCCCGGCGGCGAGCCTGCCCCTCTTCACCGCCCTCGAGAGCATTTCGCCCAGCCCTGGCTCGTCACCCCTGAGAGGCAGCGAGCCGCGGTTTATCGAGTCAGCGCGTTCTCGCGAGATGTCCACGCCCAGGACGTCGAATCCTTTGCT
>CAZHTV010000039.1:0-13591 GCA_964535775.1 uncultured Thermoplasmata archaeon
GTTTGCCGGGCGTCTCACATCTCGCATGATAGCTTCTCGAAGACCTCGGGGGCCGGCCAAGACCTCACTCCCATCAGGTAGCTGTGCATTGACTTCGCGGCCTTCTTCCCGTCTCCCATCGCCAGGATGACGGTCGCCGCGCCCGATGCGATGTCGCCTCCGGCCCACACTCCCTTCTTCGAGGTCCTCCCATCTGGGTCGACCGCGATCGTGCCCTCCTTCGTGGTCTTGAGGTCGGGCGTGGTCATCGGGACGAGCGGGTTTGGGCTCTGGCCGATCGCTATGAGCACGGTCTGCGCGTCGATGATGAACTCTGAGCCCGGGATCTTGATCGGGCGCCTCCTCCCGGAGGCGTCTGGTTCCCCGAGCTGCATCCTGAGGGCCTTCACCTGCTTCACGTTGCCGCACTCGTCGCCTATGAACTCGACCGGTGCCGCCAGGAGCTCGAACCTGATGCCCTCCTCCTTGGCGTGATGGATCTCCTCGCGCCTCGCGGGCAGCTCCGCGTCCGACCTCCGGTAGAGTATGACGCTCTCCTTGCACCCCAGCCTGAGCGAAGTCCTGGCGCAGTCCATCGCGACGTTTCCGCCGCCGATCGTCACGACTCTCTCCCCGACCCTTATGGGTGTGTCGTACTCGGGGAACTTGAAGGCCTTCATCAGGTTGACCCTGGTCAGGAACTCGTTGGCGGACATGATCCCGTTCAAGTTCTCTCCCGGAAGCCCGGTCCAGCCCGGCAGCCCCGCACCAGTTCCGACGAACACGGCGTCGTACTCCTTCATGAGTTCGTCGACGGTGTCGAGCTTGCCGACGACATAGTCGTTCTTGATGTCGACGCCCATCCTCCTGATGTAGTCGACCTCTGCGTGCACGATCTCCTTCGGAAGCCTGAACTCGGGGATGCCGTACACGAGCACGCCTCCGCAGTACTGCAGCGCCTCGAACATGGTCACGTTGTGGCCGAGCTTGGCCAGGTCGCCCGCGACGGTGAGGCCTGCGGGGCCAGCGCCGACGACTGCGACCTTCTTCCCCGTGGATGGGGCCACCTGGATCTTGCCCTTCTTCATCTCCCTGCGCTCCCAGTCGGCCAAGAACCTCTCGAGCCTGCCTATCCCGACGGGCTCGTGCTTCTTGCCGAGCACGCAGTTGCCCTCGCACTGGTTCTCGTACGGGCACACTCTGCCGCACACCGCGGGCAGGTTCTGCTTCTCCCTTATGATCCTGATGGCCTCCTCGAAGTCACCATCCTGGACCTTCCTGATGAAACCCGGTATGTCGATCTCGACCGGGCACCCGTCCGTGCAGAGCTTCCTGTTCGGGCCGGGCTTGCACTGGAGACACCTCTGGGCCTCCAAGATCGCGGTCTGCCCGTCCTGTCCGATGGGGACCTCATCGAAGTTCTTGGTCCTCTCCTTCGGGTCCTGCTCCGGCATCGGGTACTTCTTGGGCACGAGCTTCTTCCGCTGCTTCGGTTCCTCAGGCATCTACTTCGCCTCCTGCCAGCGCCTGAGCGCTATCTGCTCCTCAGGCATGTATCTCCTGTTCCTGGCGGTGAGGTTGTCGAAGTCCACCTCGTGCCCGTCGAACTCAGGGCCGTCGACGCAACCGAACTTGGTCTCGCCCTTCACGATGACCCTGCAAGAGCCGCACATGCCCGTGCCGTCGACCATTATCGGGTTGAGGCTCACGATGGTCTTGATGTTGTGCGGCCTGGTGATGTTCGCGATTACCTTCATCATTATGATCGGGCCGACCGCGTAGACGAGGTCTATCTTCCTGCCCTTCGCGATGAGGTCCTTCAGTATGTCGCTGACGAAGCCCTTGTGCCCCTTGGAGCCATCGTCGGTGCAGACGTAGAACTCGTCGCTCACCGACTTGATCTCTTCCTCGTAGATCAAGAGCTTCTCGTTCCTGGCGCCGATGATGTTGACAGTCTTGTTCCCGCCCTCCCGGAACGCACGCACGACGGGATACATGAGCGCCAGCCCGATGCCGCCACCTATGGAGACGACCGTGCCGTACTGATGCAGGTGCGTAGGGATTCCGAGCGGTCCGACGAGGCTGAAGAGCTTGTCCCCGGCCTTCATCTTGCCCAGTTCTCTTGTAGTCTTGCCGACCTCGAGGGCCGCGATCGTTACAGTTCCCTTCTCGGGAGAGAAGTCCGCCATCGTCAGCGGGATCCTCTCGCCGTGCTCGGTCGGAGTCAACATTATGAACTGTCCTGCCTTCGCCTTCTTGGCGATAAGGGGGGCGCTTATCTCCAGCTTGATGACATCCGGCGTGAGCTTCTCGGATCTCACTATCTCGTACATCCTAGCACGCATCCTGCCCGCGGCCAGAACACCGGCCAAGCGGGACTGGGCTGAGGCCGTGACGCATAGTCGGCGCTGCATTTCCACGTTCGTATATAAGCTTGCTGGGTGTACGATTATCTAGGGAGGCTTTCTTCCGATGGAGAGGGGTTCCGGCGAAGCCTTTCTTGATTGTTTTCCGAAATCGCTGCCGGCTGTTGAAAAGGAGCCCGATCACGAGCCCGTGTCCTGTAGTTGGACCGCACCTTCTAGCGTCACCCGAGGCACAGCCTCGATCTTCCTGTACACTTCCTCCGGAGGCTTCTTGACTCCGTCCACCTTGAGCAGGACGTGCTCCACGGATATCCCGAAGAGCCTCTCGTTCTCTCTGAGGTATGGCAGGATCAGGTTCCAGTCCACGGGATTCAGCTTGGATATCCTGCCGCCGTTGAGCTGGTCCTCACCCACCGTGTGCTTCGGGTCGCGGACATATATCGCTCCCCCAGAGGCCAGAGAGAACAGGTTACCTCCCGGGTAGGGTTCCGGCAAGTTCACTGGTCTCCCCTTCGAGTCGAACCCCAGACCGTTCAGGACGACGAACCCTCCACCGTAGAGAGGGTTCCCGGCCATGAACGACTCTGCGAGGTAATCCAGGCACGTGCCGTTTATCACCACCTTCGGCTTTCCGACCGCGTTTATCAGCGGCCTCCCGGCAGCGTTGCCCAGGACATATGCCTCGCCACCCTTGGCACCGTAGAGGAACGTCTGGCCAACATCGCCGTGAACCACCAGCTTCCCGTTTGCGAATATCTGCCCCAGCTGGTCCTGCCCGTTCGAGTGCACCACGGTCTCAGCCCCGTCCAGGCCAGAGCCGAGGTAGTCTCCCGGGCTGCCGTAGACATCGATCCTGAGACCCTTGGTGCGCGGGCCGAGCCCTCCGCCAATGAACCTCTGGCCATGGGTGCCTACGAGTATCACTCGGTTCCACCCGAGTTCCCTTGCTCTCTTTATGAGGAAGGAGACGCCGCGGTCGCCTTCCATGGGGAACTCTTCGCAGTCGATGACCAGCCTGTCGTACGGGGACGAGGGCGGCAGGAGCTTGTCCTGGTTCTTGAGGTCTACCAGAGAGAAGAGCGACCTGCCATCGCTCTCGATCCTCCTGACCGACCGCAGGAGCTTGAGCACGGCCTCGTTCGCCTTCTCGACGATCCTGCTCCGCCTGTACCTTCCCGAGTCGTACCTGGCATCGATGAGCATGGTCAGGAGTTCGAGGGCCTCGTCCGTCTCGGTGTCCGTCTTGGCCGCCCGCTGGACGACGTACGAGACGGTGCTGTTCACCTCCGTGCCTGAAAGTCCACCCAGACTGCCCACCAGCAGCTCGAAGGCGGACCTAGGTCTCTTCCTGGCTATGATCTCCTTGCCCAGTTCCGACGCCTTCGGCTTGGATGGCAGCCTGGTCGATAGCTCCAGGTCGTCCTTCTTGTCCCAGTCATAGGACGGGGCCGTGACGGGCGCACCGAACTTGTTCGTGCAGATCAGCCTCATGCCGCTCTTTGCGGACTGCTCGGGGAAGAGGCTGAACACGAAGGCGCCGCCGTCCGTGTGGCTGCCTCCCCTCGCGTTCCAGTACAGGTCTGCACAGCCCGGCACGGAGGGGAAGTCCTGGGATATGCTCCTCAGAGCGGCATCGATCGCCTGCTTCTCGGATGCGATGAGCCCCAGCTGCACCTCGCCGTCGACGAGCGCGAAGACCTGAGGCCGCAGCATCGAGGTGTCCGTAATGCCCATCAGCTGGAGCCTGCCTTCGTAGTAGCTGTTCCTTCCTATTATGAAGAACCAGGGGCCGTCGGGAGAGCCGTGGATGTGCGTCGCCTGGATGGCCCTGTATATCTCGCGCTTGGCCTCGGGAAGCATGGCGAAGTCCCTCTCCGTGGTCGGCGCGAAAGCCTCGATGATGTATTCGAGCGGGTAGCCGTAGGTCCTGTTCAGCAGGTCGAACAGGAGCACGGAGACCTCGGTGTCCGTCAGGAACAGCGGGGCTATGTTCCTCTGGGCGAGGTACTCGGAGACGGAGTAGTAGTTGGCGAAGTCGCCGTTGTGCACGAGCGCCTCGTCGAGACCGACGAACGGGTGGGCGCCTCCGGGATGCCACACGCGTCCCTTCGTGGGATATCTCTGGTGCCCGATCCACACATGCGCGGTCATGTCCTCGAGCTTGTAGTACCTGATGACGTCCTCCCCGTAACCCACGATCTTCATGACGATCATGTTCCTCCCGTGGGACATCACGAACGCGGCCATCTCCTTGCCCGCGTAGTACTTCTTGTTCATCCTGAAGCTCGTCTGATACACGAACTCGTCCTCGGCCTTCCTGCGGTCGAGCTTCGCGAGCCTGTTCTTCTTTACGAACTCGTCCAGGACCCCTTTCTTGGCCCTGCAAAAGTACCTCCAGACCTCAGGCGGGCTGACCTCCAGACTGTCGATGTATCTCCTGTCCGTGACCGTGTCGACCCTGTACCTTGAGTCTACCTTGTAGTTGGGCTCGATGAACTCCGATTCGAGGGATTGTCTCACCTCGGGCTTCAGGTATGCCACCTGCACGAGGTAGTCTTGTTCGAGTACCTCCTTAGGGACGCCCATCTGCTTGTGGTCGAGGCCGACAGCTGCGATCCCGCCTCCCTTCCCGTTGCCCCTGTTGTGCATCTGCCGCAGCGGGCCGAGTATGTGCTTCCCGGCGACGGGGACAGTGCTCGCGAGTCCCACGACCCCGCAGCCCCCCTCCGCTTCCTGGACCTGAGCTCTGGGAGATCTCGAGCCGTCTGTCATCCATCGTCTGGACTCGATCAGCTTCCAGGGGATGTCCGTCACCTGCCCACCTCCTTGACCGGGTTGTCGCCGTGCCTGAGAAGATCGGTCCTTCCTCGGAGCTCGGATATGTCCGTCATTCCGAACCTGGTGAGGAGGTCGCACCACTGCAGCCTCCACGCGCCGTAGAGGTTCGATATCCTGCGTGCACCCCATTCCGAATCCGTGATCTTGTCGAGGACAGGGTCGGTCGTGGCTATTCCCCTGGGACAGCCGCGGCCGCTCTCGCAGTTGCCGCACCTCACGCAGGCCAGCGCGACGAGGTCGGATGTTCCGATCACTGCCCCGTCCGCTCCCAGAGCTATCGCCTTGGCGACGTCCATGGCAGTCCGGAGGCCTCCGCTGGCAATGAGGGTAATCTGCTCCCTGATGCCCTCCTTGACGAGGAACCTGTGTACCTTCGGTATGGCGTATTCGATGGGCATCGCGATGTTCTTCTTGGCGATCTCGGGGGCGGCGCCCGTTCCACCATAGCCGCCGTCGAGGTGCACTATGTGCGCGCCGGCGTAGTAGCTCCCCACCGACACCATCTCGACGTCGTTGGGCGTCGAGACCTTGACAGCTAGCAGCGAAGACGGGTTGATCGAGTGGACCCAGTCCAGGTGTTTCTTGTGGTCCTCGACGGAGTAGACGCTGTGGAACGGGAACGGCGAGAACAGGCTTGTGTAAGGGACGGCTTCGCGCATTCGGGCGACTTCGGGAGTGTTCTTGTCTTGTAGCAGGTGCCCTCCAAGCCCGGGCTTCGCGCCTTGGGCGTACTTGAACTCGACTATCCTCGAGCGCTGTATGGTCTCTTCCCTGACCCCGAACAGGCCCGTGGCGATCTGAGTGATCACATGGTCCTTGTAGGGCACCAGAGCCGCCGGGTATCCGCCCTCGCCCGTGCATGTGAAAGTGTTCCAGGCCTTCGCGGCCTTCGCTCGAGCGAGCATCGTATGCACGCTCACGGACCCGAAGGACATCCCGCCACCGTAGATCGGGATGGGGATGCATATCTCAGAGCCGGAGCCACGCCTGTTGAGGTCGATCGCCGTGCTTATCTCGTCCGGCTCGAACTTCCTCGGCTCCGGCAGCTTGAAGTGCAGCTTGTCGAACCCTCCTCCTGAGGCGCCCGTGTTGCTCCGGTGGTCCAGAGGCAGGGGCTTGCCCGTCTCCGCCATCGCCCATGTCGCGAGTATCATCTCCGAGGTCCAGCGCGGATCCCCGAGGCTGGTGAACGTGTCGCTCTTGCCGACCGAGAGCGAGTTGGTCGGGCAGTTCGCGACGCAGAAGAAGTAGTTGACCTCGCAGGAAGGTCCGATGCACTTGCGGTCGTCAGGGGGCAGTATCTTCGCGTGTCCTTCGATCCTCTTGTGGACGCCGTAAGGACACAGGCTCGCGCAGAGGCCGCACGAGATGCACGTGTCCGCCCTGGTCACTGTGAACCGGTTCAAGAACCGAAGGTGCTCCGAGGGTGTGAGGGCCTGTTGAGGAAGGACCGATGTGCATTTCCTCTCCTCGTCACCCACTGTGTGCGCCTCCCTCTATGTCCGAGAACGACTCCCGCTCGACGTCCTCGTAGAATATCGCCCGTCCCAGTTCTCCCCTGAGCCTGCGCACCTCACGCAAGCCCATCGCGCCCAACACCTCGAGGAGCTGGTCTCTCCACGCGCCGACAAGGTTAGTCACCCTTGCCTCGGCCCACTCCGCAGAGGCCCCGTTCAGGTAGATCGGGCACGAACCCAGGGAGCAGGTGAAACAGTCCCTGCATTCGAGCGCGATGACCAGGGCCTTCTCGAGCGAGACGACATCGGCGCCGCATATGATCGTCTTTGGGACGTGCTCAGCGGCCGCGATGCCTCCTCCCGCGATGAGCGTGATCTGGTCGCGCACGCTCTTGCCGACTAGGGCCATATGCGCGGCCCTGAGGCTGTCCATCGCGTGCCGGCGAGCAGAAGACCCGGACTCCATGCCATCCTCGTCGTAAACGATGTGGACCACGTCCACCTTGCCACGGACGAGCTCGAGGACCGTCTTCTCCAGCCCCTTGCCTGCGAGCATCCTGAACGCGAGGACCGCGTTGGGATACATGGATTTGAAGCGCTTCGCGTCCTCCTTCCACGCAGGAGTGAAAGGCAGCTCGGCCATCCTCACGCCCTTCGGCAGCAGGATGCTCCTGACGTCTGTGCCCTCTGGATAGACGGGCACGAAGTGGCTGTTGAGCTCCGCCTCCGCATCGGCCGGGAGTGAGTTCGGCGCTGCTAGCAGGAGGCTCTCAAGGCGCTTCGCGGCTCTGGCGAACCCAAGCAGCATCTCGTCGGTCGCCACCCGAAGCCTGGTCGTGTCCATGACTGCCGGAACCTGAAGTTCTATCAATTGGGGCATGCTGGTGGTCAGCTCGCCCTCCTTGCGGAACTCCAGCCAAGGAGGCTTGCTCCCGATGTCAACGCTCGTCGAGATGAACTCCCTGCCGTGGATGCCGTCCCTGGTCGGCCGGACGATCTCGGACATGTCCGTCCACATCCCATCGAAGCCTGGGCCCGCGAACATGCCTCTGTATCCCGAGCCCAGAACTGGTATTCTGCCCGTCTCGGACTCGCTCCAGATCGTGGATATCCTCAGCGGGGTCCAGACGCCTCGGCCGAGCGCGTTGTACTCGGATCCCGGCATCATCGAGAGCGACCCCTGAGGGCATTCCTGGATGCACATGAAGCAGTTCTTGCACAGGTGATTGATAGGGTCCTGCATCTTGCGCGGGTCGTCCTCCTTCCTCTTGTGCGCACCGTAGATGCAGGCTCGTTCGCACTTGCCGCAGTTGACGCAGTTATCGGCGCGCACGATGACGAACTTCGGGACCGAGGGCGCCCGGTTCGGAGCGGGCGTGAAGGAGACGTGGTATCTCTCATAGGCCATCCGATCCCACCTCCTGCCGCCTCGCCAGACCTTCATCCGTGCCGTGTCTGGGCGCGCCCAGCACGAGCCCCCGCTTGATCAGATTGTCGTACTCTGGGGTGTTCTCGGTGTATCGGATGAAGTTCTCGATCTCCCTTGAGTCCCTGCCGTGCAGCTTCTCGAGCTCTGCCTCGAGGATGTCATACGCGCTCATGAGGTCGAGTTTGGATTGGCAGATCTGCTCGCAGGCCTTGCACTTCATGCAGAGGAAGGTCCTGTCTGAGTGCTCCTTGGTTATCTTGGCTCCCCTGGCCATCGCCTTCGCGGTGAGGAGCTTGCCCCTGCCTGTCACTCGCTCATCCCTGACGATGAGGTACGCTGGACAGACGCTCACGCATGCGCCGCACATGGCGCACTCGTCAGCGGTTCTGAGCAGCTCCGTCCTGCTCTTAGGCCGAAGGCGCTTCTCCGCGAACCTGTCGCCTGCGCGCATCAGACGCACAGTCACGGGAGAGAGCACCCTGATCATCTTCAGAGCGGGCCTCATGACCTTCGGGTTGAAGACGAGGCCCGCGACGCCTCCGAACCTGCCGGATAGGGAGAACATCTTCCCCGCGTTCATTATGCCCTGCGGGTCCAGTAACGCCTTCGCCTCTCTCAGCGCTGCGAGTCTGACCCTGTCCTCTGCATCGGCGAATGGGCTGTTCCATACTCCGATCGAGTAGGGCCTTGCGCCAGAGTCGACCAACATGGAAGTGAGTACGAAGGACTTGGCAGCGTCCAGCGTGTAGCCCATCGTGTTCCCCTGATCGGTCACATAGTAGCACAGCAGGAGTCCTCTGCCGTCGCTCAAGAAGTGTATCTCGAACAGAGCTTCGAGGAGGAGCTCCTTCGCGACCTGGTCGGCCTTCGACATCGCATCGGGCAACAGCCTGAGGTCGACCAACACCTCCGAACCAAGGAGTCCAGGGCCGAACTTGCGCATCTTCATCGGGAAGTAGCGCTCGTTCCACATGTACCTCGCAAGGTACTCCTTCTCCTCCTTGAGTCCGACCGATCTGAGGAACTGTTGGAAGAGCTCTTCGGATTCTCTGCCCTCGATGCTGACGACTATTCCCTCCGAGGGCGAGAAGTGCTCCTGGCCCAGCATCCTGTTGGTCATGATGAACTTCCGCGAGTTCTCGTAGATGATGTGCGCGGGTCTGACCGGGCTGGCAATCAATGCATATGCGAAGCTCAGCGCATCCCTGGTCTCGCCGAACATGACCAGGTGGGGACGAGCGTCGAGCGGTCTGTCCCGTACGCTGAGCTTCACTTGCGTTATGACTCCCAGTTGCCCCTCGCTTCCGAAGATGGAGGAGAACAGCTTGTCGCCCTTGGAGATATGCCTCGCGCTGCCGTCCGCGGTCACCAAGGCGACCTCCTCCACGGACTCGCTCAGATGTCCCTTCGAGAGGCTGTTCAGGCCCATCCCGCCCGTGGCCACCCAGCCGCCGACCGTCGAGAACCTGCTGGACGGGCACGAGTGGAGGGCCAGGCCGACCTTCTCGAGCTCGCGGTCGACATCGGCCCATCTAGCACCTGCCTCGACGACGGCTATCCTGGAAGACTTGTCAACTGACAGCACCCGGTCCATGACGGAGACATCGAGCACGATCCCGCCCCTGACGGGCACGGACCCGCCGAACGGAGACGAGCCTGAGCCTCTGGGGATGACCGGGATCCCCCGGGACGACGCGAACTTCACTGCCGCGGAGACGGCCTCGGCCGTGCTCGCCTGGACGACGACGGACGGCAGAGAGGAGAAGAGGATGTCCTTGATGAACCGCGGGATCTCGGACTGGTCTCTCGAGTAGAGCTTCCTCTCGCCTGAGGAGGACACGACCCTTAGACCAGGAATCTTCAGGGCGGAGAGCGATCCAGCGAGCTCTCCCTCGAAAGGCTCCTCCTTTGCTGAGAACTCCAACGGAGGGGGTGGAGGGCTTGCCTTATTGGCATAAATAGCCCGGCCTGCCGCTCCGTCACCGATCGTGTGCATCCCCCCTCACGAAATGAGGTCCCTCAAAGCCCCTTCCGGAGTTCGAGGGAGAGCACCATGAACGCCGCGCCCCGTCGAGGGGCAGCACATCGCCGACGGTTCCATCGCATACATCGCTGGTGCTGAACTCCCCAAACAGATAACGCCGTACGCAGGAGAGCATATATAGCCCTTTCCAGGCACGGAACCGTCCAAATGGGCACACTGACGACCGTCCCAGGGACGATAATCGACAGATTGACGGCATTTGGGGCGGCCAGTAAGGGGAAAGGATATTAATACCGTCACGCATAGTCGCTAAACAGCACTAGTTGTGCCGACAGATACGACAAGCCGAACATCGCATGTTTCTGAAGCCGATAGTTTGACCTGCGTTGCAAGCCGGATGCAATTGTGCACAAACAAAGGAAGAATAGCCATGGAAGAGAGCGTTGGTGGAGCCCCAGCAGAGGGCCAGAGCGTAGAAGTGAAAATAAAAGACCTGACGCCGCAGTCGAAGCGCGTGGACGTCACGGCGAAGTGCCTTGAGGTCAGCGAGCCCAAGGACATACCCGGCAAGTTCGGGAGCAGCAGGAAGGTCGCAGAGGCCACGGTGGCCGACGAGACGGGAGCGATCGTGCTCTCGCTCTGGGACAACCAGATCGGAAGCATCGCGAAGGACGATGTGCTCGACATCAAGAACGGGTACGTCTCGCTCGTGAGAGGGCACATGCGCCTGAACGTGGGCAAGTACGGCATACTCAGCAAGGCCGAGAAGACCATCGAGAGCCCGAGCACCGAAACGAACATGAGTGACAAGGAGTACGAGCAGGAGCGCAGGCACTACAGTGGCGGAGGCGGCGGTGGCCGGAGAGGCGGTGGCGGCGGACGCGACCGCAGGGACAGTTACGGCGGCGACAGGGACAGCAGCGACAGGCCCTCGTACATGAACAAGGGCCGAAGAAGGTTCTGAGCTCAACACGAATCTGCCGGAAGCTGAGAAAACCCCTTACTCTTCAGTTTTTCACATCGGTCTTCAGTGGCCCAGCACTGGCTCTTTCCTTGTCGCATCATTCCTGCCAGGTTGGTCCTTGACAGGGCCGATCATGCGTCCGAAGGTGAGGTAGGCAACACTCGTTCCTATTGCGATGGTCCCGAATATGAGCCACATCGTATCACGCTGCGGCAGGACGTCGAGCATCCAGAGTCCGAGGAACATACCCACTCCCCAGCCCAGGGTCTGCATGAACCCCGAGAAACCCATGTAGATGCCCCTCTGATCCTCAGGCGCCATGTCGGCCACGATCGCCCCCAGGATAGACATGTAGATCAGCTCGCCCAGGGTTATTACGACGACGCAGGCGGAGAGCGTGAGTAGGTCTGTCGCGAGGTAGATGAGCGCGATCCCGATGCCCATCACAATCTGACCCGACATGAGCACGGCGGAACGCCTGAACTTCACCATCTGGGAGGTGATCCAGAGCTGCAGGAGAACGATCATCAAGCCGCTCAGGGTCCACAGGAGTCCCACGGATGATTCATTCTCGTCCATGTCAGCCACCATGTAAACGGGCAGAGCCGACATGAACTGGGTCATGCAAAGGAAAAGCACGGCACTCATGCCGCATATCATCAGGAACGGACGGTCCCTGGCGACCGCCACGACCCTCCTGAAAGTTACGGCCTCGCCCGTCTCCTTGGGCTTTGTCTCCGGGATGAAGACGAGGTTCACGAAGAAGGCGCCTAGGAGTATCAGTGCTCCGAAGAGGAACAGCACCTTGATGGAGTACGTTACCACGATGGCCGCGCCCGCTGCGGGGCCGAAGATAAGGCCGACGTTCCAGGCAATCCTGAGCGTGCTGTATGCCTTCGGCCGGTTCCTGGGCGGTATGACGTCGGCGATCATCGCGTTGGCCGCTGGCATGTATAGTGAGCCGACGAATGAATCAGCCATTGCCACGAGCAGGAATGTGACGAAGTCGAACGCAAAGAAGTACATGAAGATCGTGAGCGACATCAGCCCCAAGCTGGTGAGCAGTACGACCCTCCGGCCGATCTTGTCAACGAGCATTCCGCCGAATATCATGCCCGGTATGCCAGAGAGCGTGTACCCCGCCAAGACGACGCCCGCGAGGGATTCGGAGATCTCGATGTCCCGGACCATGTAGATTGTCAGGAACGGGATGATAAGGCCGAAGGCCATGTTCTCGATGAGCGCGCTGGTGATGAGCACCTTGAACGCTCTCGGTGCCGCGCGCAGGTCCTCAAGTACCATGTGATCATCAGATCCTTTCGCTGAAGGCGGGATTGCCGGAGAGCGATCTCACGGGCCGCCCCCGCATGCGGCTCCGATGGATTAATAGCTCCGCTCTCAATCTCCGTGTCGGAGCGGAATAATGGCTGGTGCCCAGATAAGCGTTCTGTCGAGGGCCGAGGTGGAGCGCGTCCACGAGAAGACGCTCGAGGTTCTGCTCGACCCTGGGGTCAAGGTTGGGAGCGAGAAGGTTCTGAGGATACTCGCAGACGGAGGAACGAAGGTAGACTACAGAAACATGCGAGCCCGCATCCCAGAGGACCTCGTCAACGAGACCATGAGAGTCCTTCCGAAGCAGGTGAGGCTCTGCGCCCGCAACCCCGTCCAGGACATGACCGCCCCGAGGGCAGGGCCGCCGTACATGGCGACGAACGGCACCGCGGTGTACGTGACCGACCTCGAGACGGGGGAGAAGAGGAGATCCACCGCCAAGGACCTGAAGGAAATGATGGTTCTCTCGGATGCGATGGAGCCTCTTGACTATGTGTGGCCCATCGTGACATCACAGGACTCCCCAGAGAAAACACGGTCTCTGCACGACCTCGCGATATGCCTCACTAACACGACCAAGCACGTCCAGGGAGAGGCCATCTCTGCTGAGGAGGCGAGGGCGGAGGTGGAGTTGGCCTCTGCCATCGTCGGAGGACCGGAAGAGCTTGCGAAGAGGCCCATCTTCTCGGTCATTCAGTGCCCGATATGCCCTCTGGAGTTCGAAAGGGGTTCGGTGGAGGCGGTGGCGGAGTTCGCCCAGGCGGGAATACCGGTCGTGTCGATGTCCATGGCCCTGACTGGTTTGACTTCGCCTGTTACCTTGGCCTCCACTCTCGCGATAGTCAACGCCGAGAACCTTGCGAGCTTCACCATCTCGCAGCTCGTGAGGCCAGGCGCTCCCGTCGTCTACAGCTCCGAGTCGACATCACCCAACATGTTCACTGGGGAGATACATTACGGCGCCGTCGAGGAAATCTTGCTCGCCGCGGCCTCGGGACAGATGGCCAAGCGGTATGGAGCGGTCGCGATGGTCGGAGGGTTCGGGGCTGGCGTGGGCGGTGAGTCGCCTGGCATACACTCCAACCCCGCGGAATTGTTCGTGACTTGCGCGACCAACGCTGCAGCAACGGACTTCGCATCAGGCATAGGCGGCCTCGACCAGGCGAAGGGCGCATCGCTGGAGCAGATAGTGATAGACTGCGACATCTGGGAGCAGATCCGAGAGATCAGGAGAGACATCGC
>CAZHTV010000040.1:0-13094 GCA_964535775.1 uncultured Thermoplasmata archaeon
GGAGCGGGACGGATGTCTATGAGCTCCGTGAGCTGGAAGAAGTCGGTGTGGAATATCAGGTCAGCCTGGTGCTTCCTCACGAAGTCCGAGTTGACCACGTGGTCGTTCTTCTCCAGCATCTCCGCGTAGAACTTCTCGTACTTGACCCTCTCGATGTTGGCCATGCTCCTGACGTAGACGAGCATGTTCGGGTCCCTGAGCGGGTCCGGGGCGTCTATGTTCTTGTCGTCCTGGAGGACCTTGAGCATGTGCGCGACCTTGGCTGAGACCACGAACTTCCTGCCCGTGGCCCTGGCGACGTCCCGGAACGTCCTGACCCTGTCCACGTCCTTGGGGTAGAACGAGACGATCGCAAGCTTGTTGGTCGAGTCGACCAGCTCGTGCGCCCTCCTGCCGACATCGTCCTCGGACATGCTCTCCCTCGGGTCGCTGTCGGAGACCCTGGTGCCCTCGCATACCATCGCGACGGGCTTCTCGGAGGCCGCGCGCGAGACGAAGTCCTCCGTCATGTCGCCCCTGGGACCATGGAGGCGAAGGTCCCCGGTGTAGGCGACCGCTCCTTCCGAGGTGTGAATGATGAACCCGTATGCGCCTGGCGTGGAATGGTCGACATGTATGGGCTCGACCTCGATGGAGCCGACCTTGACCCTGCTCCCAGTCCGGAACTCCTTGAACTCGTGCTCGCCGAACTTGGTCCTTCCGAGGCTCGTCTCCGTCCATGACTGCCGGATCGCGTTGGCCGTCGCTCCGAGGTGGACCGGTATCTTCCTGTCCGCGAACCGCAGGTGCATCGCGTGGTCGAAGTGCATGTGCGAGATGAATATGGCATTGAACTCCGGGGGCACGTACGTGAGGTCCGTGTCCTCGAGGTACTCCTCGTCGTACACCCCCTTGATCCTCGGCATTAGGTTGAAGTGGAAGTAGTCCCTGAGCCCGAACCTGCCCTCCCTCGGCGATAGGAAGTCCACGAAGTACTTGTCGAGCAGGTGGAAGGGCTCCCCGAAGTCGAAGAAGACCCTGGTGTCCATGTCCTCGACCAAGATCTTGTTGCCGCCTATCTGGCCAGCGCCTCCGTGGACTGTGATCGAGACCATCAGATCACTTCCCCTCTGACATCGAGATACTCGTACTGGAATCCGGTACTCCGGCAATCAATGTTTGGGTTACCATCGAAGGCGAACTCCTCCAGCCTCGCCACTCTGACGACCTTCCTGCCGATGCCGTCCACGACATCAGCGAGCCTGAGCCATGTCGGCAGATCCTTGAGTCCGGATATGCGTTCGGCGTCCGCATACCTGTTGTAAACCCTGTCCACGAGTATCGCCTCGATCCCGTGCTCTTTGACGGGGAATATGTCCAGCCTCGGCATGTCGCCGACCATGATAGCCTCGTCCTTGCTCAGGCCACGCCTCGAGAGGTACCTGGAGATGTTCTTGCCCTTGTTGCCGTTGAGCAGCACGTCATCGAAGTACTTCCTGATCCCGAACTTTGCAAGCAGGGCGTTGAGGATCTCGGATGAGTTGCGGGAGGCTAGGCACAGCGTATCGGACCGGGCCCGTATCTCTGCGAGTGCCTCCTTCACGCCCACGTCGAGCTCGAAGAACTCAAGTGCCAACTCGGGGGACGGGTTCACCCAGAACTCCCAGCGGGATCTTCCGTGCTTAGGCACATAGAGCGTCCCCTCTGCGTCTACGAAGACGTGCTTGAACCTTCTCTGCTTCATGTACTGATTCCCTTCCGGCGGTTCATAGAGCGGTCCATCTGGTATTCTTAATCCCCAGAGACTGTATGACAATCATTGATACCGAAGGAACTGGCCGGCACATTATAATAGTATTAGCATAAATATGACCGTATCACAAATTGTAAAAAGCCTGCAACGCATTCCGTATCACGGTGATGGAAATGGTCGCGGTCTTCGGGACTCTCGGCTTCAGACACGATTCTCTCATACCCACAATAAGGTCCACGCCGAACGTGGACAAGGTGGTGTTCTACTGCGGCGCGGACAGATCTGAGCCCTCAGCTGTCAAGTCGGTCGCCGCTGCGAGGAAGGCGGTCCTAGACTACTGCCGCGAAATGAAGATCGCAGCCGAGGCGGTCGACCTTCAGGACCCCTTCGACTTCAAATCGATCGCTAAGCGGATCAGGGCGGATGTCCGGCGGTACAAGAAGGACGGGAAGGAGATCGCGGTCTTCAACATCGCAGGGGGAACGCGCCCGACGTCTTCCGCGGCACTACTCACATGCATGCTCGAGGGCATACCGACGGTGTACGTACACGACATCACATATGATGAGATACCTCTACCACTCCTGCGGATGGAGTACAGCAAGATACTGTCAGGCCAGGAGAGGCACATACTTCGGATCCTGCTGCGGAGCAGGGCGAAGGAGATGACCGAGGTCGAGCTGGCGAAGGCGGTCGGCAAGCACAAGGCGACCGTGAACCACCATGTCAAGAACCTCGTGGCCAAGGGCGTGCTGAGGCTCGAGAGGCATCCCAAGGACGCGAGGAAGAAGGTGCTCACGGTGGATGATTCCATCGAGCTGCTGCTTGGTGAGGATGATTGAGAGTTCTTGCCTCGACCTTCAAGCAGGGCGATGTTGAGAAGATCCTCCAGGCCATGAGAAGCCTCTCCTATGACAGACTGGTCCTCATCGGCGCGCCGGGCTTCGAGGAATGCGAGGACCTCAAGAGGATCGAGAATCTCGAGGAGATGGCGAGGCACAAGGTGGACATCTCTTTCACCGAGGACAGCGATTTCAAGAGCATCGTGGCCCAGGTCGCGGAGACACTCGCGAAATACCTCAAGAGCAGCCGGGACTCTGAGGGCGGCAGCGTCGTTTTGAACATCAGCGGGGGCTCGAAACTCCTGGGCGACGCAGCGCTACTGGCAGCGTTCGAGCTCGGCGTGGAGGCGTATCACATAAACGGGAGGGTCACAAGGCTCCCTGTCATCCGGGGCGCGACCATCAGGGACAGGTTCACGAAGAACCAGACGAGGATGATAGAGGTGATCGGTTCGGCCTCCGTGACCTTGGAGGGCGTGGTCTCCAGGATGGAGCCTATGAGCCGGCAGGCAGTCGACCGCATCATCAGAGAGCTCAAGCGTGACAGACTCATCGACTCGCGAGGCGGTGGCGGGAAGGTCATGCTCTGGCTCACGCCTCCGGGACTGGAGGTCCTGAGAGCTCTCAGGCTGACAAAGGCAGGCTAGATCTCAAGATCTTCCCCGCCCCGAAGGACCTGTTGGACGATGTTGTACACATCCTCCAGGCCCTGCAGTTCGTCGGCGCTCACAGGCAAGAGCGGTCGCCCAGCGCCAAGCGATTCGAGCGCCTGCAGGAACTCGACGCTGACCTGCGTCTGGGCGTCGATCGACTCATCCAACAGGGCGTTCATCAGCGCGTAGAAATCCTGGCTCCATAGCGAAACCCTCTCGCGCTCCGCTTCCGTTAACGAGTCCGCCTTCGCGAGTATAGAGATCATGGGTCTCGGGAGCCGGAAGTGGGCGGTTGCAGCAAGCATAAGCGAGGAGACGTAGCCGTTCGCGGTCTTCGCGACCGCTGGATCGAACAGGAACCCGATGACCGCGGACTCGCCGCTCAGCTCCTCGATGACCACCTTGCTGCTCTGACGGAAAGTGAACAACTCCATCTGGCCGGGCGTGTCGACTATCACATAGTCGGTGTCATATCCAGCGACTACCTGGCTGACCTCTCTGATGTTGAGGGCGAGCATGTCCGCCGCGACGATCTGGGCCCCGTTGGGGCCGAGGCCGTACTGCTCCATGACTTCGTCGAGCTTGATCCAGTCGCGAACATCGATATCAGGTGCGTACAGCAGGTTCTCAGCGCCGGGGTCGAGGTTGACCGTAACCGTGTCGTATCCCTGTGTCTGGAGCCAGACCTGGAACGCGTGGGTCATTGTGCTCTTGCCCGAGCCTGCGGTCCCGATGAAGTAGAGGTGGTTCGCTGGCATCTTGGGAGCCTCTTTCATCTCCGGATGACTGGAGGGAGGGATTATCGTTTCGGACGGCGAGGGACTGAGGAGCCAAGAAGGATATGACTATTGGCGGGCCTGAAGGGATTCGAACCCTTGGCCAATCGGTGTCTCCGTCGGTCAGAACGGACCGAAATAAGAGCCGATTGCTCTACCTAGCTGAGCTACAGGCCCGCAGACCCGCAGAATATGGTGGTTGTTAATAAAGCTATCGAGCGCGGCGCGGAATCTTCCGACATCTGGCTACCGCCACTCTGAGCGAAAACACAACCCATTCAAGATGACTGTCATCCGTCCTTCTCACGTGTCCGATTCACGTTGGACTCTAGAAAACTTGAGAAGCGGGAGTCCTCGCAAGAACCTCACCTTTTGCAGCCGTCGGCAGTGTAGCAGGCCCATCGGAAAAAGACCAACTGCCCCGCGCGAAGGCAAGCACCGACAACGTCATCTGATGCTTCTCTCAAGCGAGTCGACAGTGTAGCTCCTGGTGTGCTCGGCAAGCAGCGCGTCCAGGTTCTTCTTCGCCTCCGGCTCCAGCGGCTCGGGGACGTGGGACCGCAGAAGCTCTTCCATCCTCTCCTTCGCCCTCTTTTTCGCGTCCTTGGAGCCCGCCTGGTCCCATTTCATCCTGCTCCAGCGATCGGAGAGCCTCGGCGCCATGTGCTCCTTCCTGAACCTGACCATCGTATCTCTCTGCTTGAGGTAGTTGCCCATGGGGCCGACCTTGCTGATCGTCTGCAAGGACAGGGTTTCGTCGTTGACCTCTATGCCCTCCGAGAACCTGAGGGCCATGGAAGCGATCTCGTCGTCTATCACTAGCTGGACAGGAGAATATGTGTTGAACGCCTCGGTGGAACCTATGAACAGATCGGAGAAGTCCGCCCCTGACGCCGCGGCTGCCAGTGCAGAGAAGGCCTTCTCATACGACGCCTGTTCGTCCACGGCCTTCGAATCGCTCTGGACGCCCATGTTGCTCGGCAGGTTGTAGTACTTCGCGAGCTGGACCGCACCAACACCGATGAGCGAGAACTCAGGTGCGCCGGTCGCCGACATCCCCGTCCGCATGTCCAACGGGCACGAGACGGACCCGTAGACTATCTTGGGTGACCTCGTGACCGTGCTTGCGAGCACGACGGAGCTCAACACCTCAGCGTTCTGCTGCACCAGTATGCCTGCGATGGACGCTGGGGCGGTGCCTCCCGCGAGGGCCATCACTGTGACGAACACCGGCATGTCCATCTTGGCGTATCCGAGAAGGGCCTCGAGCATCGTGTGCTCATGCGCCAACGGGCTTATCGGATCCACGTACCCGGCGAACAGCGGTCTCTTTCTCAACTCGTCCCTGCTGCCGAGGATCGCCTCGCCGAGACGAGCGCTGAGCTCGACATCGCTCTTGTCCGTGCTGGCTCCAAAGGTCACCTTAGAGGAATGTGTGAGGCCAGCGACCATTACGACCAACCTTCGGACTTCATCCGGGACGTCACTCGTGAAAACGGGCACGTATGCTATCCGGGCAGTCTCCAAGGCGTCGAGCAGCCGACAGCACTGCATGCCGTCCTTGAGGGTGGGGACACGCGCCTGGTCAGTCCGGGGATCAATATAGTAGACGCACTCCGCGCCTGGTCCGATCTTGGTGCGGCCGTCGACGACCTCCATGCTGTTCTTCTCACTCCGGGCATGCCACTTGAAGTTGATTCTGCAGCTCTTGACCGCTTCGTTGACGGCGGATTCGGGCATCTTGACGATCCTGCTCTTGTGATCCACGGACAGACCCTTCCTCTCCAGCAGACCGAGCGCTTCCTCGGAGTTCACGAGGATGCCAGTGCTCTCGAGGACTCTCAGCGTTGCCCCGTGGATGGCGTCAAGCTGGTCTTTCTCAAGAACACGCAACATCTGCTTGCTCGAAACCATTGGATTCGACTCCTAGACCAGAGGCAACTCGCCGGTGAATGGGACTGTCGTCATGGTGCCGTCGACAAGTGCACGCCGACTTCCCTGACGGCCGGAGAACGCTCTCCTCTTAGATAAACGGATTCCGAATGCTTTAAAGAATCGTCGAGCGACAGTCTTACGTTCGTAACCGGTGCAGACCGTGGTGATGGCAGGATTTATGATGGTGGCGGACATACGCTGCGCTGGATGCACGATTCTTTTGTATCGGTGCTGTCGAGCGGGAGCTGCGGGAACTCGTTCCTCGTCGTCGGAGACGGCTCTGCCGTCCTGGTAGACGCAGGCCTGTCTGCGAGGGAACTCGAGAGGAGAATATCTATGTTCGGCATCGGGCCCTCGGAAATCGAAGCGGTGGTTCTCACTCATGAACACACAGACCACGTGCGAGGGGCGCGCCGGTTCTGCGCTGATAACGGCATCAGGGTCTTTGGCACGAAGGGGACGCTCTCCCTGACGCCCCTTGACGGGGTCGAGAGTGTGCCCATCAGAGCGGGGGACACGGTCTCGATAGGCGACCTGGTGCTGGAGCCGTTCGGCGTGATGCATCTCGCCGCAGAACCAGTGGCTTTCAAGATCAGGGTCGGGAATTCGTCCGTGGCGATCGCATCGGATTTGGGCTGCGTCACAGAGGATGTTGTAGAGCACATGCGGGGCGTCCAAGTCCTGATGATCGAGGCGAACTACGACGAGGGGATGCTGGCGAGTGGCAGCTACCCGGATTTCCTGAAGAATGCCATCAGGAGCAAGCACGGCCATCTGTCCAATGCCGATGCCGGCCTGCTTTCGTCGGCCGTCGTCGATTCGGACACCAAGGAGGTGGTACTCGTGCACCTGAGCATGGAGAACAACACCCCGGAGCTTGCACGCAGAACGGTCGGTGGCTCTCTTCGTCCGGCCGAGAAACGGGTCAGCCTGGATGTCGCTGAGCACGGGGCGGTCGGCAGACCACACAGACTAGCCTGAGCCGATGACCGTTGCCTTGCCGTGAGAGACAAGCGCGCTGGCGATGGACTTCGGGAGCGAGATGATGTCCTCCTTCCTCAGCTTATACTCCTTGTCCACACCCGCAAACGTGGGGACGTCCTCGAGGACCCGTATGAGTACCAGCTCCTCCCCCGTCTCCTCAGCTTCCTTCTCCTTCACCTCGCATGTCTTCTGGGCCGGCGCACCAGGAAGCTCGGTCACTTCCTTGGGGATAGTGAACCGCGGTCCGAGCTCCTCGAAGTCCGCCTTGGAATCCTTGTGCGCGCCGAGGACGGAGACGAGGTTTGAGAACAGCACCAGCTCGTCTGCCGTCAGGTTCCCGGTGTCCGGGTTGTCCCCGGCCACCTTTCTCAGCGCGAGCAGTGATATCTTCCTCTGCCTGAGCTCGTAGACGCGCTTGGCCTTGTCTATCGCTTTCTTAAGCTGGTCGTTGAGCATCATGCTGGCCTGGGACATGGGGTTCATCGCGAGCTCCCTCTCGCTCTCCTTCCGGAGGGCCTTGATGTACGCGGCCATCTTGTCGTAGAGCGCCGAATCGACCTTGTTCAGCTGAGAGAACTTGTTCTCCTGCCTGAAAAGACCCATGATGTCCTCGTAGCCGATATCCCCCCTGTCAGTGGCCATCGAATCGAGCATACACGGTTTGGATATTTGATGCTTGTGCGGTGTGGATACTACACGCAGCAATATTAGTCCTCCCGGGGATTACCTCCAAGGTAACACGCATGTCGGACAAGGCCCTGGTCAAAGATGCGGAGGGAGGCTCCGTGGTCAAAGTCGAGGTGAGCCCCAACGCGTCCGTGACCGAGATCACAGGAGTCAACGCATGGAGGATGGCGGTGCAGGTCAGGGTGGCCGCGCAGGCGAGGGACGGGGCGGCCAACGATGAACTGACGAGGTATCTGTCCGAGAGGCTGGGGGTGCCGCGGTCAGGCTTGAGGATACTCAGGGGGCACACTTCGACGACGAAGTCAGTGTTCGTCCCGCTCCCAGCAGAGGAGGCGCGGAGGCGCCTGGGGGTTAGGTAGATGCTGACTGCCGAGGAGCGCCTCAAGGAGTTGGAGAAGGTTTTCGAGGAGCTCGAGGATGACAGCGAGGGCACGCCGATAATAGTCGAGGGGGCACAGGACGTCGCAGCGCTGAAGAAACTCGGGATACACAAGAACGTGATGGCGGTGAACAGGGGCATGTCGATATTCTCGTTCGCCGAGATGGTCTCGAGACGCCATGACGAGGCCATCGTCCTCACCGACTGGGACAGGCGTGGCGGGCAGCTCGCGCGGATGCTCAAGGAGGCGTTCAAGGCGAACGGCGTGTCCGTGAACGAGCGCCACAGGACGCAGATAGTCATCCTGTCCAAGAAGGAGATCAAGGACATCCAAAGCCTCCCGAGGTTCGTCGAGAGGCTGAGGGCGGCCAGGAGGCCTCAAGTCAAGATACGAAGATGAGGCCCCGCAACCCAGACCCGAAGAGCGATCATGCGGTTGATGCATAAAGGATTTACATATGGAACTCAATCAAACGCGCATGGCGCTCTCCGAATGCTCTTTGGAGATGCTTAAGCATCTTGGGATCAAGTCTGTGGACGAGCTCTTCCGAGATGTGCCGAAGGAAATCCGGACCGATGGGCTGAAAATCCGAGACGGACTCTCCGAACTTGGACTCAAGCGGGAAATGGCGGCGATGATGGCTATAAACATCACCTCATCTGACATGCCCTCATTTCTGGGCGCAGGTGTGTACAACCACTTTATCCCTTCCGCGGTCAAAGCCATCGCATCGAGGTCCGAATTCGTCACGTCCTATACTCCATACCAGCCTGAGATAAGCCAGGGGATGCTCCAGGCACTCTTCGAGTACCAGTCTTTCATGGCGGAGCTGCTCGCGATTGACGTCGTCAACTCGAGCATGTACGACGCCTCGACCTCCTTGGGCGAGGCGATACTGATGAGCCACCGGATCACAGGGGGCAAAAGGTTCCTCCTGAGCCGGGCGATCAGCCCGGAGAAAAAGGCGGTGGCGAGGACGTACGCGAAGGGCGCGGACATCGAGCTCGATGAGGTCGGATACGACCCTGGTTCTGGAACGGTCGATCTGGAAGACCTCAGGGCCAAGCTCGCCCCGGAAGTCTCGGGCTTCTACTTCGAGACCCCCAACTACTTCGGACCACTCGAGACCCGGGCGGCAGAGATCAGAGATATCTTGGAGACGAAGACGATGGTCGTGGGTGTGAACCCAATGGCCCTTGCTCTTGTGAGGCCGCCTGGCGAGTTCGGCGCGGACATCGTCATCGGGGATGGTCAGGTCTTCGGCATACCGATGAGTCTCGGCGGGCCGATGATAGGCGTCTTCGGGTGCAAGACGGAGCATGTCCGGAAGATGCCGGGAAGGCTCGTCGGAATGACCGTTGACTCGAAGGGGGAGCGCGCCTACTGCATGACGCTCCAGACGAGGGAACAGAACATCCGCAGAAGCAAAGCGACTTCTAACATATGCACCAACGAGGCGCTCCTGGGAGTCGTTGTGGCCGCATATCTTTCGGTCGTGGGCAGGTCTGGGCTCAGGAGGATAGCTGCGAGGAACATCGAGAATATGGATTCGCTTGCGAGACGGATCTCGCGTATCAACGGATTCGTCGCGCCACACTTCAGATCCGTTCATTTCAACGAGTTCGTCGTGACCTCGGAAACCGACCCGGCAAAGATACACTCGCATCTCCTGTCAAATGGCGTTCATGGAGGACATGTTCTCAAGTCGGAATTCCCCGAGCTGGGCAATGCTGCACTGTACGCGACTACCGAGATGCACACGAAGGCGGACCACGACAAGCTGATAGAGGCGCTGGAGGGGATCAGATGACATACCGTCAGGCGACACACGATGTCCCCACAGTGTTCGAGAGCTGTGAAAGGCCTCGACAGGATGAGGTCTTCGACGGTACGGTCGGAGGTCTTCTGCCTCAGGAGCTGGTCAGGAAGGAGCTCGATATCCCCGACCTGCCGGAGAGGGACGTCGTGAAGCACTTCGTGAACCTGTCACAGATGAACTTCGGCGTCGACAACGGGATCTATCCTCTCGGCTCATGCACGATGAAATACAACCCGAAGGTCTGCGATGAGATCGTTTCGTGGCCGACCGTGACGGACATCCACCCGCTCCAAGACCAGTCCACCGTCCAGGGGGCACTGAGGCTCATGTACGAGCTTGAACGGCTCCTCGCGGAGATAGGGGGCGTCGATGCGATCACTCTTCAGCCCGCTGCAGGGGCGCAGGGGGAGTACACGGGGATTCAGATAGTCAGGGCATTCCACGAATCCAAGGGGGAGACAAGAAAGGAAGTTGTCCTGCCTGACACGGCCCACGGGACCAATCCGGCGAGCGCGGCCATGGTGGGATACGACGTCCTCGACCTACCATCGAAGGACGGATGCGTCGATGTCGAGGCGCTCAAGGCAGCGGTGTCCGAGGACACAGCCGCCTTCATGCTCACAAACCCGAACACACTGGGCATCTTCGAGAAGGACGTCAGGGAGATGGCTGGCATAGTGCACGATGCGGGCGCGCTTCTGTACTATGACGGCGCCAACCTGAACGCCATCATGGGCAAGACCTCCCCCGGCAAGATGGACTTCGACATCGTGCATTTCAACCTGCACAAGACCTTCGCGACGCCCCACGGGGGCGGAGGTCCTGGTGCAGGTCCGGTGGGGGTCAAGAAACCCCTGGAAGGGTTTCTGCCAGTACCTCGGATAGTCAAGAAAGGCGAGATGTACTCGCTCGACTACGACTGTCCCAACAGCATCGGGAAGGTTCGCGCCTTCTACGGCAACTATGCGGTCCTCGTGCGCGCGTACGCCTACATCAGAATGCTGGGGGGCAAGGGCCTGGTCTCAGTCTCGGAGAACGCGGTCCTCAACTCGAACTACCTGAAAGAACTCTTGAAAGGCGATTTCGAGTTGCCCTTCGGTGACCTCCGGAAGCACGAGTTTGTGCTGAGCGGGAGGCCGCTCAAAGCGAAGGGGCTCAGGACGATGGACTTCGCCAAGAGGCTCCTCGACTATGGTTTCCACGCGCCCACTGTCTACTTCCCCCTTGTAGTGGACGAGGCGATCATGATCGAACCCACCGAGACGGAGACAAAGGAGACCTTGGACAGCTTCGCGAGGGCGTGCAAGGCCATCTTGAAGGAGGACCCCGAGGTCCTGCGCACGGCCCCCCACAACACGGCGAGGAGACGCATCAACGAGGCGAAGGCTGCTAGGGACGTGATACTCACCTGGAGGGAATACGAAAAGAGAGGGACCAAGCCGAGTGCGTGAGCACTCTCATTCCCGCTTGAACCTGGCGGTGATCAGTGTCCTCGAACCCGTCACGCCGGGGATCGTCCTGAACTGCCCCAAAACGATGTCGCACAGTGTGTCGTAGTCCTTCGTCTCCACCCTGACAAGGAGGTCGAACTGGCCAAACAGCTGATGGACCTCGGAAAGGCCAGGGATCTTACGGAGCTGCTCCAGCACGTATGACTCCTTCCCCGTGGCCGTGGTTATCAGCACATATGCGACTACCAGGGGCTCACCTGAGAAGCCGGTAACGAGTTCGCGCCTTATAACACATGCCCCAGGGGCCAGGCGTATCCACGGTGGAAACGGTTATCTACGCCGCCCCGCAATCCGATGGTGTACATGGCGGGCTTCGTCGTCATAGAGGGCATAGACGGGTGCGGGAAGTCCTCGGTGGCCAGGAAAGTGGTCCGAGGGCTGGGCAAGAGAGCAGTGCTCACCAGAGAACCCACGGACACTTGGATAGGCAAGGCGGTCAGGGAGGGTGAAGGAAGGGAGATAAGCCCCTACATCGACGCCCTGCTGTTCATGGCAGACCGAGCCAAGCACACCGAGAAGATCGCCTCCTGGGTCGCCAAGGGAAAGCTGGTCGTCTGCGACAGGTACTACCATTCCACTGTAGCGTACCAGGCCGCCAATCTCAAGGACATTTTCGACGGGGACCCCTTCAGGTGGCTCCTGGAGGCGAACCTGAGGATATCGATACACCCGGACCTGACCGCGCTGCTGGTGATACCTCCCGCGCTCAGCCTCGAACGGATAAAGGGTCGGGCATCATACTCCAGATTCGAGAGACTGGAGTTCCTGCGTGAGGTGCACAGGAACTACCTGAGACTGGCCAGGTCGGACAGGTCGATTGTCAAGATCGACGCTACGAAGGACCTTGATACCGTGACCGAGAGCGTACTCGGGCTGATTCGGAAGAGGAAGCTTTAAGACACGGGCGACTCTCATATTGCCCGACATGCACCCAGCAGACCATCTTCGCGGTTCGAAGAGCGATAAGCTGAAGGGCAGGAAGATAGTCCTAGGCATAACGGGCAGCATCGCAGCTGTCGAATCGGTGAAGCTGTGCCGGGAACTCATAAGGCACGGGGCCGAGGTCCATGTTGTAATGTCCAAAGACGCCCAGGCGATCCTGCACCCGTGGGCCATGGAGTTCGCATCCGGAAGGCCCGTCACGACCGAGATAGACGGGAGAGTGCAGCACGTGGCCCTCTGCGGAGATGTGCCTGACAGGGCGGACTTGCTTCTGATAGCCCCGGCGACAGCCAACACGATATCGAAGATGGCGTTCGGGATCGATGACACCCCGGTCACGACGTTCGCGACGACCGCACTGGGCGCCGGCATGCCGGTGATGGTCGTGCCCGCCATGCACCACACGATGATGGCCCACAGGATCGTTCTCGAGAACATCGCCAAGCTCGAGAAGCATGGGGTCGTCTTCCTCAGCCCGAAGATGGAGGAGTCCAAGGCGAAGATGCCTGAAACAGACTACATAGTCTCCTCTGTGATCGCGACGATAGGAAAGAGAGACCTCGCGGGCAGGAAGGTAATTGTCATCGCGGGCTCGACCGAAGAGCCCATCGATGATGTCCGGGTGGTCACGAACAGGAGTTCTGGCGAAACGGGGGTTGAGCTCGCGCGAGCCGCACGTGAGAGAGGTGCTGACGTGGAGCTCCTTATGGGCAGGTGCAGCACCGAGATCCCGGGGCATATCAGGACCGTCAGGTTCACATCGTTCGGAGACCTCGCCAAGAAGCTGAAAGGCAGGAGGTTTGACATCGTCCTCTTCCCCGCAGCGGTTTCCG
>CAZHTV010000041.1:0-12951 GCA_964535775.1 uncultured Thermoplasmata archaeon
TTGTTGTGTGCTGTCTTGCCTCTTGTGGATTCCGTGCCTTCCTTGAGCACAATTATGGGTTGGCCTCCCAACATCACTATAGCCTCCGGCTTCGAGTATGCTAGAGCTTCTATATAACGCTTGCTCCTAGTCGTCTAAGACCACTGGCGTGCCCGTACGGGTGGGCAATGTCCTGTCCGGAGGACTCTTTCAGGGGAATCCGTAAAGTAACATCGCGGAGATTACGCATGTGGATGAACGAGGGGGCGTCCGTCGAGCGGCCTCAGAGGTGGTTCGCCAAGGAGCCCGAGAAGGCCCTGCGCGAGCTGAGCTCCAGCCCTGCGGGACTGACACAGGACGAGGCGAGGCGGAGGCTCGCGGAGCATGGACCCAACGAGGTCCCGAAGGAGAAGCCGAAGGGCCCTCTCTACTATCTTCTCAAACAGATCAACCAGCCGCTCATCTACGTTCTGCTGGCGTCGTCCGTCATCACTTCGTATCTGCAGGAATGGATCGACACGGTGGTCATACTAGTGGTCGTCGCCGTGAACGCGCTGATAGGTTTCTTCCAGGAGCGCAAGGCGGGGGAGGCGATAAGCGAGCTCCTGAAGTACGAGGTCGCGGCTGTGAAGGTGAAGCGCGATTCCCAGCAGGTCACACTTCCCGCCACAGAGCTGGTGCCCGGCGACATAGTCATGCTCCAGGCAGGAGACATGGTCCCCGCGGATGTCAGGTTCGTCTTCATCAAGGACCTGTATGCCGACGAATCGCTGCTCACGGGTGAGTCCCAGGGAGTCCTGAAACAGACCGCGGCGATCCCGAAGGAGAACCTTGTCCCCGCGGACATGACGAACATGGGGTTCTCCGGAACCTTCGTCGTCCGGGGCCGCGGGGAGGCCGTGGTCGTCGCCACCGGTGCCGAGATGGAGATAGGGAGGATCTCCCAGGAGATCACCGAGGCGAGGGAGGAGGCCTTCCCACTCATGAAGAAGGTCTCGAAGTTCAGCCAATACCTCAGCGTCGGGATCGCGCTCGCGGCGATCCTCACCTTCGCACTGGGCATCTCACGGGACTACGAAGCCGTATACATGTTCAGGGCCTCCGTCGCGCTCGCGGTCGCGGCGATACCCGAAGGCCTTCCGGCCATGCTCACCGTCGCAATGGCAATGGGGGTCCGCGCGATGGCCAAGCGGCAGGCGATAGTCCGGAGCCTGCCCGCGGTCGAGGCGCTCGGGAGCACGACGGTCATATGCTCCGACAAGACCGGCACGCTGACGATGAACCGCATGGCCGTCGAGAGGGGGTTCGTGGGCAGGAAGGAATACGAGGCTGACGCGCCGAGGTACATCTGTCTGCGCCATTGCGATTCCCCAGGGCCGGTGCAGGTCGAGCATGAGACGGACCTGGTCACGGCGCTGACCATAGCAACCCTGTGCAACGACGCCGTCCTGAGGGAAGGGAAGGCCGAGGGGGACCCTACAGAGGCCGCTCTCAAGAGCGCCGCGTCGGCGGCGGGGATAGAACCTGCCATGCTGCGCCTGGACGAGATCCCCTTCGAGACCATACTCGGATACATGGCGACGCTGAACAAGGGGGATGGCGAGAACCACATACTGGTCAAAGGAGCGCCGGAGCGCGTGCTTCCGAAGTGCACGACCGAGCTCGTGAGGGGCGAGGCCGTGAGGATAGACAGGCAGCTGCTCGACTCCGAACTCGATGCGATGGCTTCCCGGGCCCTTCGCGTCCTCGCATTGGCTCAGCGGCGCGTGCCCCAGGAGTTCACGAAGCTCGACCAGAAGGACATCAAGGACCTGACATTCGTCGGACTGGTCGGGCTGAAGGATCCTCCCAGGCCAGAGGCCAAGGAGGCCATACGAGCGTGCAGGTCCGCGGACATACGAGTCGTCATGATCACGGGCGACCACAAGAACACCGCGAGGACCATAGCAGCCGACTTGGGCATCACCGCGGCCGATGGCAGGGTCGTTACCGGCGAGGAGATAGAGGCCATGAGCGAGCCGGAGTTCGACTCTGCCGTGCGAGCCGTCAACGTCTTCGCGAGGACGACGCCCGAGCACAAATACAGGATTGTCAAGCGCTTCAGGGAGATGGGGGAGGTGGTCGCCGTCACGGGCGACGGCGTCAACGACACTCCCGCCCTGAAGGCGAGCAACATCGGCGTGGCGATGGGGATCAGCGGCACGGACGCCGCGAAGGCCTCGGCCGACATAGTCCTCAAGGACGACAACTTCGCGACCATCGTCGCGGCGGTCGAGGAGGGGCGAGACGTCTACTCCAAGCTCCAGAAGATAATCGCTTGGACAATACCCACGAACATCAGCGAGGCGATGATACTATTCGTCGCGATACTCCTGGGCGCGGTGCTCCCGCTGCTGCCGCTCCAGATACTCTGGATAAACCTGGCGACCGCGATAACGCTCGCCATACCGCTCGTCTTCGAGGCGCGCGAGCCGGGCCTCCTGAACAGGCCGCCGATACCTCCCGGACACTCCATCATCACGAAGACCATAGGCAGGAGGTTCGCGATTGCCGCATCTCTGATGGTGTTGGGGACCTACGGGGCCTTTGCCCACTACATCGGCGAGGGCGCATCGGACGAACTCTCGAGGACCGTCGCCCTGAACACGCTCGTCTTCTTCGAGATGTTCTACCTTCTGAACAGCAGGTCGCTGACCGAATCCGCGTGGTCCACGGGCATACGCTCCAACCCGTGGATCGCGCTGGGAATCGCGCTCTGCATGCTGCTGCAGCTCGCGGTGACCTATCTGGGCCCGATGAACGTGGCCTTCGGGACCACCGCCCTCGCCCTGGAGGACTGGTTGACCGCCGCCGCGATCGCCAGCTCTGTCTTCTTCGTGATCGAGGCGGAGAAGTGGATCGGCCGGCGGATCCGGTCGAGGGCCGCCCGACAGGTCGGGGGCGCTCAGAAGGCATAGACGAGTTCTATGGAGCGTGAGCGACATTCGCCCTCGAGGAACTCGCGCACAGAACGGTCATCGAGCCGCACCCCCGCCATCCTCTCCAGGAGCCCTGCGGAGACGAGGGCAGACCTCAGACGTTTCTGGGCGAGCGGCTTCGGGTTGTACCTATCCCATATGATCCGCCTCACGCCCGCGGACGATGCTCGCGAGACCAGCTCGCCGAGGGAGGTCTTGTCGTCCGAGAGCCCCGGAACGATCGGAGCTGCCATGAGGTACGTCTTGACACCAGATCTGGTGAGCTTCTCGAGCGCCCCCATCCTCTCCTCGGGCGCTGGGGCCCCAGGCTCGAGTGCTGATGACAGTTGCCGATCCATGGTCGCGACGCTCAGGCCGACCTCTGCGCCGGCCCATCCCTCGAGTATGTCGAGGTCCCTGAGCACCAAAGGGGACTTGGTGAGCACACTCGCTTCCATGCTCTTCGACCTCAGGAGGGTCAGACAGCCTCTGGTGAGCTGGAACCTCTCCTCGGCCGGCTGGTACGGATCGGTCACGGTGCCCACGCCCACCACTCCTTCCCGCTTCCTCAGCAGCTCCTTCCCGAGCACCTGAACGATGTTTGACTTGACCTCGAGCACCTCGCCCCAGGGACGGGTGGACTCGAACCTCGTGACGTCCTGGGCGTAGCAGTATGCGCACGAGTGTGTGCAGCCGCGGTATGGGTTCAAGGCCCACTCGAGGCCTGGCAGCCGCGAGGGCGAGAGCGCCGTCTTGCACCTCACGATCCTCGTCTCCGAGAGCTCATGTCCATGCATCGTCAATCCGCCTCTGGTAGAGGGCGTCCTTGAGTATCGCGCTGTTCCTGATCCACCTCGAGATCGGGATGTCCATTACTGTGGATATGTGCGCCAAGGCCTCCTGGAGCGTGGGGAACCTCCTCGGGGGAGAGCGGAGCGCCGCCCGGACGTTCTCGCGCACGTTCCAGACGCCCACGGGGAGTATGTACCCAGGATGGGCCTCCCTGAATATGGATACTCCAGCCTGCCTCCGCTCCCTCTGGAAGAGTTCGTTCACCGCGAGCCGGGCGGCATAGTAGCAGCCGCCTATGCTCGCGTAGGTCGTCCTGCCATCGAAGAACTCGTGGTCCCCCATGATGGCGATCCTGTTGCTGTACGGGTTCCAGGCAGTGTTCGGATACCACGCCTCTATCAGCTCGTACCTCCAGGATGTGGGCATCATGAGTATGGCCCATCTGTTGTCGAGGCTGGTGCGATCGTACACCCTGTACTCGTTCACGAGCGGGTACGTCTTCGTCGTCTGGAGCATGTGCAGGCCCAGGTTGGAGTCCACCGCCGTGATGCTCCACCTCGTGGGCACGAACCTGCGTCTCTTGGATACTCCGAACGCCCCTACGCTGAACGCGCGCTGTATCTGCGACACGAGCGCCCCGCTCCCGTAGAGCTGCGCCACGGCCTGGGACGCCTTCAGGTCGGTGTCGAAGAAGGCCTTCTCCAGCCTGCTGTCGAAACTGAAGTTGGACACGTCGAACCTCCTCAGGGGCGCGGACGCGCCGAAGGGCTGGATGTCGTCGTTGACGGTGAACCTGCTCTGGGGTTTCCTCTGGAACTCCGCATCGACCTCCGGCGGGCTCCTTGCGAGGGCGAGGTCCCTCGTCCTCACCACCAGCTTGTCCGGGCTCTCCACGTCATGGACGCTGACCCTGTGCATCCCGCGCACCAGGGAGGACCTGAAGTCGATGATGTCGTCGATGCTCAGCCCAGTCCAGCGCTCGGGGGTGTCCATGAGCGAGGTGTCCCCGTGACAGGGCGGTATCATGGGACCTATGGACACGTCCGGGTACCCGAACCTGCCGATGAACACGCTCGGGGGGCTGGAGCCCTCGAGGCTGGTCGTGTCGATCGTCGAACGCACCTTGGCCGCGGAGTGGAAGCGCGCAATGACAGAACACCTGTCCTTCCCGCAGAGCATCTTCGAGCCCTTGCAGTAGACGCACATCGCAGACCGCCCGCGGATTCCATCGAGAGAGAGTATCTCCTCGAACAACGCGGCGCTGTCCAGCATCGTCCTTGACCGGCTGAAGGCTGATAGGTCCATCCCGTGCCAGTATGCGGATGGCGGATAATTAAGAGCGCCCCTGACATCCGCGAAAGTGGTTCGCCCAGGCTGCTCTTGATAGAAGCGGCTTCCTCAAACCTCAAAATAGATATATTGTCTAGCTTGATAGCCGCCGCCGGAAAGGGGGTCTGGTCAGTACCATGATGGAGGCCGTCCTCTCGCTCAAGATACCTCAGAACTGGATGAGCGAGATACCTCAGAAGCATCCTGTTACAATCAGGGTCATAGACAGGGTCCCGTACTCCGAGAAGGGCGTCAAGGACCTCGTGGAGATCGCAGGCCCAGAGGATGTCATGAAGGAGGTCTTGGATGACATCAGGAAGAACCCCCTCGTAGCGAAGGTCGAGACGACCGTCACGGAGAGGGGCAAGGTCATAGGGGCGATAACGACCGCCAGATGCGAGATATGCAGGATACTGACGGACTCGGATGTCTTCCTCATATCCGCTGAATCCAAGGGCAGCGGAAAGGTCGACTGGACCCTGGTAGTGAGCGACAAGAGCGTGCTCAAGAACATATTCGACCACTTGAAGGCCAAAGGGGTCGAATCGGACCTGGTCAAGCTCACTAAGATAGACGACAAAGAGAGCTTGACCGAGCGGCAGGACAAGATCACCCATGTGGCCTTCGAGAGGGGATACTTCGACTACCCCAAGCGCATAAGCCTCCGCGAGCTGGCTCGGATGTTCGATGTCTCACCTTCGACGCTGTCGGAGATACTCAGGAAAGGCCAGAGGAAGATCGTCCTGGACTACTTCAAGAAGCAACGGCAGTCGATCTGACACCAAACGGGAACTGCGTTAAGTTAATCTATCCGGGAACACTCAGCATGACAGTCCACAATCACCTGGAAGTGAACACAAATGGCAACCGAGCGTGAGGTGATTTCGAGCCTGAGGGAAATCGTAGATCCTCACACGAACCTCAACTTGTACGACATGGGACTTATCTCGGAGATGAAGGTGTCCAAGGACTCAGTTAGCCTGACCTTCAGGCCGACCTCCCCGTTCTGCCCACTCGGCATCCAGTTTGCCCACAACATAAAGCGCAGGCTGCTCCGCCTGAAGGGCGTCAAGAAGGCTGATGTCAAGGTGGTCGGGCACATCCAGGAGCAGATGATAAACAGGTCATTGGCCGAGACATAACCCTGTCACGAGGGTGCTGAGAAGCAGTTCCACTCATGCCCCGAACTTGCGTGCTCTGTCGGCCATTCCAAGCAGTACGGGCATCAGGTCCATTCCTCTCATCCGGCCCAATGCGCCTCCAGCGACGGAAACCTCGTCGAACTTCTTGATGCCGTCCACCCTCGCCCCTCCGCCCGAGACCGTTATCGGCACGGGGTCCGCGCTGTGGTCCTTGACTGAGACCGGGGTGGAGTGGTCGCACGTGAGGGCGACCACGACCTCCTCGCGCAGGTCTTTGAGCAGCACCCCCAACATGGCGTCTATGCTCTCGACGACCCTGACCTTGGTCCTGAAGTCGCCATCGTGGCTGGCTATGTCCCCTGCTTTGATGTTCACGAACACGAAATCATTCGACTCCAACAGTCTCAGGGCGGCCTTGCCCTTGGCGCTGTAGTCCGTGTCCAGACCACCCGTCGCCCCTGGGATCTCCGGGACGTGCATGCCCACCAACCTGCAGATGCCCTTCACGAGGTTCACACCTGCGACGGCGGCGCACTTGATTCCGTACCTTTCCGTCATCGTCTCGATCTCCCCAGTGCTTCCTGCACCTCTTGGGAGTATCGCATTTGCAGGCGGAAGACCGTCCTTGATCCGCTGCCTGTTGACGGGATGGGAGAGCAGGACCTCGTGAGACCTCCGCACGAACTCGTTGACTGCCTTAGCTGTCTTGGCCGCCTCGGACACGAGAGGGCGCGACTCTAGGATGGTATCCTCATGATGAGGGTCGACATCCGTCACCCTGTGGTCCAAACCCTCGCCCCTCAGTACCAGCACGCCTCTGTGCTCGGAGCCCTCCTTGAATATCGCCGTCACGTCGCCCAGTTTCATTCCCGTGATGGCGCTCGCCAGCTCGGATGTGCCCTTCTTGATCCGGCCGGCACGCCTGTCCAAGACGCGCATGGAGTCATCCACAGTCGCGAAATTGCACCTGAATGCAACGTCCTCCCGACGCAGCTCGATCCCCGCTCCTGCCGCCTCTATCGGACCCCTGCCCGTGTAGACCTTGTGCGGGTCGTACCCGAAGAGGGCCAGATGTGCGGTGTCGCTGCCAGGGACTATCCCGTGGCCTATCACATCCATGAGGCCGCTCACGCCGTGCCTCGCGAGCGCGTCCATTGCCGGCTTCCGGGCCGCCTGGAGCGGGGTCTTCCTGTCGAACTCGCGCACGGGCCTGTCTGATAGGCCGTCGCACACGATGAGCAGGATCTTCTTCTCGGACATCGCCGTACGACTGCTGAATGTAGCTGGGCGTAATTAAGCTATTGAGAAGCGTGTTCGCGTCCGCGGCGGTCAGGCCCGAGCGCCCAGGGGGAGATTTGAACTCCCGTGGTGACAAGCACCAGTAGCTCTCGAGGCTACCGCCTTAAACCGAGCTTAGCTACCTGGGCGTCTAGCTGGACGGAAAGCGTTATTACGAGTGCCCATATTAACGCTGTCGGTGAGGTCCACGAGGATCGAGGTCACGATTCTTCCGACGAGGAAGGAGACGAGGGTGCTCGAGGTCGGCGCAGGGTCGAAGGCCGAGGATGCGATCAGAGCCCTCGGGTTGTACCCCGACGCGTGGGTCCCGGTCAGGGACGACACACCAATCCCTATAGACGAGGAGTTGAAGGACGGGGACAGGCTGAAGCTCATAGCGGCCGTGTCTGGCGGATAGCTCACACGCGCACTGGCCGGGCTGTAATCAATTTTATAACGAACAGGCAAAAGTATTTATCGAACGGCGTGTTTGTTAGTGATACCGAAGAACAGCGCATCACAGTTCACATGACATATCATAGAGTAATGTAGTGAATGTCACTGAGGCCCGCGGCCTTGATGTGGCCAGCGCGCCTAGCGAAAGGATGTCTGTCGGAGCCCGAGAGGCGCACGCGTATTGCGGGCGCATTCCGGATGGCAGCGCGACAGCTGACGGGAGCCGGCAGAGGCTGTTTTTCGCAAGCGCAAGGAAGTGCGACAATGGACATAGACCCAAGCACAACTAAGTACCTGATACAAGCGAGGCTCTCGACCGATGGCATAGTCGAGAAGCCCGACATCGTAGGAGCGATCTTCGGGCAGACCGAGGGTCTGCTCGGGGACGAGCTCGATCTGAGGGACCTGCAGAAGAGCGGCAGGATAGGCAGGATCGAGGTCGAAGTGACATCTAGCAAGGGCAAGTCTGAGGGCACCGTATATGTGCCCTCCAGCCTGGACCAGGTTGAGACCGCCATACTCGCCTCCGCCCTTGAGACCATCGACAGGGTGGGGCCGTGCAAGGCCAGGATAAGCATCGAGAAGGTCGAGGACGTCAGGATATCCAAGAGGAACAAGATCGTGGAGAGGGCGAAGCAGCTGCTGAACGAGCTGATGAAGGCCTCGAAGGTGAGCGGCGTGGATCTCGCGGACTCGGTCCGTCAGTCGGTTCAGATAGAGGAGATCGTCCACTACGGGCGAGAGCGCCTCCCGGCCGGCCCGAACATCGAGAACTCTGATGCCATAATCGTCCTCGAGGGAAGGTCAGACGTCCTGAACCTCCTGAAGTACGGCATCAAGAACGTCATCGCGGTCGAGGGCACGAACATACCCCAGGTCATCATCGACCTCTCGAAGGAGAAGGTCGTGACCGCATTCGTGGACGGCGACCGGGGCGGAGAGCTGATCCTTAGGGAGTTGCTCCAGGTCGCGGAGATCGATTTCGTGGCGCGCGCGCCCGCGGGCCAAGAGGTCGAGGAGCTCACCCAGAAGCAGATCGTGAAGTGCCTCAGGAACAAAGCCCCGGCGGACCAGTTTGCAGAAATGCTCAATATCGTTCATCCCCAAGGCAAGAATGGCGAAAAAACAGGCAGGAGGGACGAGGATCGCGGCGACCGGCACAGGCGCGACGACGACCGCGGGAGACAGGGCAGGGAGAGGGATCAGAGGCCCTCTCACAGGCAGGCCGAGGAGAAAGCCGCGAAGAGGCTCTCGCCCGAGCAGTTCAGGATGAAGTCCGTCCTGGAGGAGCTGAACAACACCTCCAAGGCGAAGCTCATGAACGCCAGCGGCAACGTCCTGAAGGAGGTCCATGTCAGCACCCTGGCGGACACTCTCAAGGAGAGCTCGGAAGGCGTCACTGCCGTCGTGCTGGACGGGATCATAACGCAGAGGATACTCGATATCGCGGTGGAAAAGAATATCAGCACGATAGTAGGTGTTAAACTCGGGAACATCGCGAAGCTGCCGACTAACGTCGAGGTGTTCACCAAGGAAGACCTAAGCTGAACACCGTGAACCGAATGCCATCCGAAGACGACCGCTCCGAGAGGCCGCGCAGGCACCTGGAAGACATCGAGACCACAGAGGACATAAGGATTTCTAACGACCCCCTCGAGAGGGTCATAGGGCAGGACGAGGCTGTCCGGCTCGCCAGGATAGCTGCCGCGCAGCACAGGCACCTTCTCCTGGTCGGACCGCCCGGAACCGGCAAATCGATGATCGCCCAGGCATTGTCATTGCACATATCCAGGCCGACCGAGGAGATCAGGATAGTGCACAACCCCGAGAACCCCGAGAGGCCCCTGGTTGAGGTGAAGGGGCTCGACGAGGTCAGGAAGGAGATGGAGTCCAAGGGGTTTGCTGAGGGCGAATACATCGACCCGAAGGAGGCCCCTGTCAATGTGGCTGAGAGGCTTGGCTACAGGTGCGCCAGCTGCGGCACTTACTCATCTCCCAGGGAGAACTTCTGCCCCAAGTGCGGCAGGACGAAGACCTCGCAGGTCAGGTCCTCCGCGACCAACCCCTTCGGAGACCTTCTCGGAGGGCTAGTCGAGGTCACCATGGGCCAGCTGGGGGGCAGGGAGAGGGTCACGACCACCCGCAAGAGGTTCGGAAAGGAGGAGGTCGTTGTCTTCGAGCGTGCGGGGGAGATGATCAAGGTCCTTGACCAGCAGGCGCTCGAGAAGAGGCGGGAGCTTGAGAAGGAAAGCCCGAAGAAGGTCATAGTGCCCATAGACAGGAACCCGTTCGTGCTGGCCACGGGTGCGAGCGAGGTCGAACTCCTTGGCGATGTGAGGCACGATCCATACGGAGGGCATCCCCAGCTTGGCACGCAGCCCTACGACAGGGTAGTTGCGGGGGCGATACACAGCGCGCACGAGGGCGTGCTGTTCGTCGACGAGCTTCCGCACCTGGGCCATCTGCAGAGGTTCATACTCACGGCGATGCAGGAGAAGCGGTTCCCGATAGCAGGCAGGAACCCACAGAGCGCCGGAGCGAGCGTGCGAGTGGATAGCGTGCCATGCGACTTCATCTTCGTAGGCGCGTGCAACATCCAGGACCTGCAGCACATAATGTCGCCCCTGCGCTCCAGGATAAACGGCGGGGGATACGAGGTCCTCGTGGAGACCGCGATGCCTGACACTGACGAGAACAGGCTCGAGCTGGTGCAGTTCATCGCCCAGGAGATCGCCTTTGACGCGAAGATACCTCATGCCAGCAGAGAGGCGGTCATGCTCATCATCGAGGAGAGCCACAGGAGGGCCAGGGTCATTGACAACCGTGACAGGTCCCTAACACTAAGGCTCAGGGAGCTGGGAGGGCTCATAAGGGCAGCTGGCGACATAGCCGTCGTCGAGGAGTCGAAGCTGATCGAGGCGAGGCACATCAGGGAGGCGCTCAGGCGCGCCAGGCCCGTCGAGGAGCAGATAAAGGACAGGTACGGCAGCTACATGGGCGGTGTGGCCTCCGACGCCAGCACGTCCGAGAAGGAGTCCTCGCCATACCACTACTGGAACTACCACGTCCACGACGACAAGAGGGGCTACGGCTGAGCGGGCTCAGGTCCCGAGCACTTTCATCATCTTCCAGGCGTCCTCGCCGTTGCTGTAGAAGTTCTTCATCTCGCCGAAGGTCTCGAAGCCCTCGCGCTGGTAGAAAGTCATCGCCTCCTTGTTGCTCTTCCTTACCTCGAGTACCACGGTGTCGACGCCCTTCGAGGTGCAGTTCTCGTACAGGGCCCGCATGAGGGTCCTGCCTAGATACCTCCTCCTGCTCGTGCGGAGGACCGCGAGCATGAGCACCCTCGCGACCTTGCTCCCGATCATGACCGCGGCCACGAAACCCATTGGCACTCCGTCCTCTGCAGCGATGAGGAAACCCTCCGACCACAGGTTGTGAATCGTAAGGTATAGCGAGGGGGGATATGACTCCCCGAGCGAATCCTTCACGATCCTCATCACATCCGGGATGTCGGTAGGGGAGAACGGACGCGTTACGATCATTCGCTATCGGGAAGACCGATTACGGTGATTAACCTTACGAGCCATGGCCGCGCCCGTCGCCGACGAAAGGACGGCGAGGAGCACCGCAGAGGACAGGAGCCATCGACTCCTTGGTCCGATGGCAGAATGTGGATCTGGCAATACCACGACCGTCACGGAGTCGATGCCGGTGTTCCCCCAGGCGTCCTGCACCAAGAGGTGCACCCTGTGCTCGCCCGGACGCGAGGCCACGAACACGGCCTTGTCGCCAAGGTCGACCAGCATGCCATCGCCCTCCAGCCTCCACTGCCAACGCGCGATGCCCCTATCGTCCGCCGAGCCAGCTCCGTTCAGCACGATCGACTCCCCGACTCTCAGCTCTGCATCCGGGCCCGCATCTGCCACCGGCGGCTCAAGGTCGGGCTCCCAATCGGTCTCGAAGACGGAGGCGAAGTACTGGGCGATCTCCTCCGAATCCACTACCGCTGCCAGCTCTCTGTTCCTCGCGAAGGACGAGTATCCCCAGTTGTTGCTCGACACGAGCGTCGTGCGACCATCGGAGACCAGGCCCTTGTTGTGCAGGGCAGAGACAGGCCCTGACAGGTCCATGAGCCGGGCCTCGCCCTGAAGACCTCTCGAGGAGGCGAATGAGTTCACATGGTCGGCCACTTCGCCGTTGTCCCCTGCATTGAACCAGACGGAGTCGAGCAGGAGGAGGACCTCTGCGCCCCTCTCGAGCGCTTCTTCGGCCGAGCATATGAGCGGGCTCAGGTAGGTCTCTCCGGTCCACCGGTCTTTCCACAGCAGGTCTGCCTGGAACTGCTCCACTTGAAGCCTGCCGGAGCTTCTCATGAGCGAGCACAGGAAGGGCTCGCGTGGGGAGGAGTCTGGGGACAGCAGGACTTTGACCACCGACCCGGAAGTCGTCGTCATTGGGCCTGACATCCCCGTGGGTACGGGTCCAGCGGCCCCTTCGGCGATTGCAGCCATGGGCTCGTGCCTTGGGTCATCGAGCCAGTCATGCACATCCGGCCTCGAGGGTCTGGAGTCGCTTTCGAACAGACGATTCAAGTACGCAGCAACCTCTGCGCTGGTGACCAACAGGCCCCACCCTCTGTTGCCCGATAGCGGATCGGTGGGCAGGCCGCTGTCGACGAAGTTCTCGGAGAGCACCACTGACCTCATGTCGTCGATCACCATGTACTTCGCATGGAGAGGCCCGACATGCTGGACCGCGTCAGCTGAGAGATTGCCTGCGAGCACCCCGACAGTTGCTCCGGACAGTGCGAGGACCGAGAGGCATGTGACCTCCTTCTCGTCCATGCCTCCTGCGGGTGCGCCATCCACGAGGACCTCCACTCTCACCCCTGAGGCGATGGCCGACAGGATGGCGGAGCATACGGCTGTCGATGACAGCTCGTATGCGCACAATCTCAGCCTGCTGCACGCAGACCCGATTGCATCGACCACTGATGCGAGGCCACAGTCGGGCGA
>CAZHTV010000042.1:0-12821 GCA_964535775.1 uncultured Thermoplasmata archaeon
TATTCCGAACTGAAGCACACATGGCGGGTGACTGGCCACTGCCTGGAAATCAAGATCAGCGACTACCTTCAGAATGCGCCCGAGGACGTTATGGAGTCCCTGGCATGGCACTTGGTCAGCAGGGCGGCAGGCAGGAGATGTCCTCGGGGAAAGGCGGGTGCTTACCTGGAGTATGCCAGGTCGAGGAATCTGTGGTCGCAGGAGAGGGAGACATATCTCGCGAGGTCGAGGGGCCTCTCGCTGAGCCCAAGGGGAGATCACAGAGATCTCGTTGCCATATTCGACTACGTCAACTCCTTCTACTTTTCCAGGAGACTTGGGCGACCTACTCTCGCCTGGACCTATGAGCCTCCTTCGAAGCGCCTTGGATTCTACTTTGAGGCGCTTGACCTGCTTGCGGTCAACAGGGTCCTTGACTCGGAGAGTGTTCCCAGGTATGTCCTCGAGTTCGTCATGTACCACGAGCTCCTGCACCATGTGAATGCCATGGACGCAAGTCCTGCCCGGAGGGTACACCACACAAAGAGATTCAGGGAGCAGGAGCGCCTTTTCCGCGCATATGACGAGGCGGAGGTCTGGCTCAGGCGGTTGGTGTTCGAACACAGAAGGAGACAGTGAGGGTTGTCCCCCGGGCGTAACAGCGCGGTTCATGGCATGCCAAAGCACTCTCGCCGCCCTGACCCTCCCGGGGGTTGTTGTTGCGCGACGCGTTGTCCCCTACACACGCTCCGGTGCCTCACCGATAGTTCGTAGAGGGACCCATATGCCGTCGCACTGTCGCCTGGCGTCGGAACACTGCATCACGTAGGTCAGCAGCATACTGTTCCAGGCAGGCTACACTAGCTCCCAGGGTGCATATATCTCTTTCCGTGATTCACCGCGTCCTGTGTCTCCTGCTACCCGGTTGAGACGGTATCACAAGTCCTCAACACGGTCATGACAAGTATCATGCCTGTGGACCGCAATTCGACTTGCTGGCATGTTCCAGAGTGAGATCGAGCGGGTCGTCGAGGGCTCCTACGGCAAGCTCTTCCAGATATCCATCCCGGCTGTCAGATACTACATGCTCACCGACATGAAGGCGAGGACGAGAGACGATCCGTTGGTCCGTCGCACTCTGGAAGAGTGCAGGATGTACCCTCCGCGCCTGCGCCTTCTCAAAAGCCTCAGGCCGGATGGGACCTGGCCGATATCGAGGCAGAGGCGACTGGCGGAGGAGAAGGGCCCCGGGCCCCCGGTCGGTTGGACCTACACGACGATGTTGAGGAACCTCTACGACCTCGGCGAGTACCAGACCTCCAGGGACGAGGGCCATGTGCAAGCGGCCTTGGACACCATACTCGGTTGGCAGAAGGAGGACGGGCACATCCCAGGGCCTACGACGAACCTGTTCCCTCTGCCGCAGTACGACGGCCTTGCCCTGAGGATGCTCCTTAAGTTCGGAATGAGCGGCCATTCAGGTGCCAAGAGACTGTCCGAATGGCTGCTCAGCCTCCAGCGGCCGGACGGGGGCTGGCTTATTCCGTATCTCGAAGACATGAGGTACCTCCCACAGTACAAGAATATGAGGGTGGGGGATTTCATGAACTTCATAGAGAAGAGGTCCGTTCCCGAGTACGACCCAGAGGATTACTACGATGTCCCGAGCTGCATATGGACGACCTTAATGGTCATCAGGGGTCTCACGCACGATCCGGAGCTCGTGAGGTCAAAACAGGTGCTTCGCGGAGCAGGCTTCGTGCTCGACAACTTCTTCAAGAAGAATCATCACGCCACCATGCTCAGATCAGAGACGAATTGGACCAAGCTCAGGTACCCCACATACCTTGGAAGCGGCCTTTGCGCCCTCGATATACTGACCCACATAGGGTTCGGAGCGGACGACGAGAGGATGGAGAGGCCGATAAGGTGGCTGCTCAATGCTCGCTCCCCGGACGGGTTCTGGAGCCAGTCTGACCGTCCGCACCCCGAGAAGGACCAGTGGATCACGGAGATCGCCGTGAGCGTACTCTCCAGGTACGCCCATTCCCTGAGGGGCGAAGCGTTCGGGAGCGAGGCTCTGCGACAGCGCGGACGCCTCTGAGCCCCAGGCATGCTGGCCCCACCAATTGGTTCTTATAGCCGCAAGTCATCATAAAACCCGATGGCCGCGCTCGTCGGCTGCTCTGGGTGGTCCTACGATGACTGGGTCGGCAGGTTCTATCCCGGCGAACTCGCGAAGAAGAAGGGTGAGTGGCTCTCCTACTACTCCCGGTTCTTCCCGACGGTCGAGATCAACTCGACCTTCTACAGGGTTCCGAACGAGTTCATGGTTCGCTCATGGATAGAGAGGGGCAGGAACAGGCCGGGGTTCCAGTTCTCGGTCAAGCTCCCGCAGATAGTGACCCACGAATCCATCCTGAAGGACGAACCCGAGACCGCCTCGAAGCAGGCTTCAAGCTTCGAGGAGATATGCGTGAAGCCACTTGCGGATGCGGGGCTGCTCGGGGGAGTGCTCATCCAGCTGACGCCCTATTTCAAGTTCGACGGGAAGCAGAGCCTGGGCAAGCTGAGATCCCTGCTCGGGATACTCGATACCGACACTCACGACTACGCGGTCGAGTTCAGGCACAGGAGCTGGCTGAACGAGAGGGGGAACGAGCTCGCCGCGGACGCTCTCGAGACGCTGCAGGAGTTCCAGGTGGCCAACGTCATCGTCGACGGGCCGGGATTCCCCGTGACCCGGTCATTGACCGCGAAGCATTCATACGTGCGCTTTCACGGGAGGAACTACGACATATGGTTCAAGGAGGAGAAGGAGGACGACTACAGGATCAACAGGTACGACTACCTCTACCCTCTCGAACAGCTGGAGCCCTGGAAGCCGAGGCTGCAGGAGATCGTGGTCAACTGCGAGGTCGCCAGGATATACTTCAACAACCACGGCCGCGCCAAAGCGGTAAAGAACGCCTTCCAGATGATGGACCTGCTGGGGGTGCCTCACGAGGCCAAGGATGTCGACATCCAGGATCAGAAGAAGCTGGGGGAGTTCGGCGACTAGGACGCGAGTTCCGCTGCGCTTGTCCCGTCCTCTTGCTCGAACACCCTTATCACGTAGTTGGTCGAGTCCTTTATGTCCTCGATGTGCGTGATGAGGAATATCTGCCTGAACTGGACAGAGAGCCGGGAGAGGGCCGTCATGACGCTCCTCTTCCTGTTGGGGTCTTGCGAGCCGAATATCTCATCGAGCATCAGCAGGTTCATCGGAGCTGCCCCTGTCCTTTCCGCGATCATCCTGGATATCGCAAGGCGGAGGCTCAGGTTGGCAAGGTCGGATTCGCCTCCGGAGAACCTGTCGATGGGATACATCTCCCCCTGGTCGTCTATATGCAGCTCGTAGCTCTCGTCAAGCTCCACCCTCGAATACCTGCCCTCGGTCATGGCCTCAAGGCCCTTCGATGTCAGCTCCGACAGCACGGGTGCAACTCTCCCTATGAGCCTGTCCTTGAACCCCAGGAGCACGTCCTCGAGCAGGCCGAGCTCTTCGGCCACCTTCCTGTCGTGTTCGATGGACTTCTTGGTTCTCTCGATCTCCTCGAGCTCCGCCTTCGCCATCCCGAGGTCGGCGGCTGCCTTGTCCTTCTGGCTGCTGAGCTTCCGGACCGCGTCTTTCGCATTCCCAAAGGCGACCATTTTAAGGTCAAAATCCTTTGAAGCTATTGTATATTCCTCTTTTCTTGGTTCAAATCCCGAAACCATGGCCTGCAGCTGTGCCTCCTCGCCGGACGAACGTCCTATGCTCTCCCGAACGTCGTTCATCTCCTTTTCGTCGTTCTCCGCTCGGCCTGCGAGCATCCGCAGCCCGATCAACTCCTCGTGGAGCTTGCGAAGCCTCTCGTGCTCGGCCTTGACTTTCTCGTACTGTGGTCCGTCGAACTTGATCGGCCCAATCTCCTCGAGCCCCTTCCTCCGCTCGCCGAGGCGCTCCCTGAGCCTTGAGAGTTCGGTCTTCTTCTCCTCGTATGACGCCTCGGCCTGCCTGAGCCTCACAAGCTTCTGGTCCATGTTCGCCCGCCGCTTCCTGAGCGCATCCTCTTTGCCGGCGAGGGCTTTGAGCTCAGCCTCGAGTGCGTTCCAGGCGACGGTGGTCTCTGCCGCGGCCTTCTCCGCCGCGGCAGCGGACTCAGCGAGCTTGACGACCAGCAACTCGTAGGCGTCCTCCAGGGTCCTCTCGCACGTGGGGCAGGTGCCTTTCCTGCCAGCGGCCTTGATCTCTTCCAGCTTCCTGTGGTCCTTGTCGGCCGCCTCCTCCCGCTCACGCGCTCTCGCTTTCAGCTCACCGATCTTGCTGGACAGCTCCGCCCTTGATGCTTGGCATTCAGACATCATGCGTTCGGTCTCCTGGACCTTTGATGCGATGTCGTCTGCGCCGACCATGGACGTTCTCGCGGCTTCCAGCTCCTTCGTCCGCCTAGCCTCCTCCTTCTCTTCCGATGCTATCTCGAAGGTCACCTGCCGAGCCCTTTCGCTCTTCTCCTTCTCCCTCTCGAGTTCTTCCTTCGCCTTGCCCGTCGATGCGAACTGCTCCTCGGTGCTCTCCAGCTCCGGGAGTCTTTCGAGTTTCCTCTTCGCCTCCGCGAGCCTGGATGCGATGCTCTTCTCCCTGTTCCTCAACTCAGCGATCTTCGCTCGGGACGCGTTCAGGCTGCTCGCCGCAGCGTTGTATGCTTCTGCGTCCTTTCGGAGCTCGTCTCGCCTCTTTCTCGCAACCTCAGCCTCTGCGCCGGCCCTCTTCTCGGCGGATTCCGCCGCCTCCAGCTCTTTCTTCGTCAGCCCGGCCACGCGCTCGAGTTCGGGCAGCTTCTCAGCCAGTATCTTCTCTCTCTCCCTGCCGTCCTCAGCAAGCAGCGTCTTCTGGGCACCCTCGATCCTGGCCTTCGCGTCCCTGAGATCGGCTCTCGCGTTGGAGATCACGTCGTCGATTGCATCGATCCGCAACATCCTCAAGATCACTTTCTTCCGCTCGCCCGCGGCGACGCTCTGGAGTGCGTTCAGCTCCTTTTGCCTGGCGAAGACAGAGGTGAAGAACGATTTGTGGTCCATCCCTATGAGCTTCTCGACCATCGTGCGGACCGATCTGTCGCCCTCGGCAAGGATCTTGTCCTTCGTCCTCAGCCACGCCCGCATCGCGAGGTTCTTGCCGCCCATCTCCCGGACGATCCTGTACTCCGTCCCGCCGAGCTCGAACTCGAGAGTCGCAGCGCAGATGTCCGATGGCGCCGCACCTGCCCTTCTCACGCCCTCCCTCGAGGTCCTGACGACCTCGTCCACGTTCCCGAAGAGCGCCCAGGCCACCGCCTCGATTATGGTGCTCTTGCCGACGCCGTTCAGGCCAAGGACGCCAACGACGCCGTCGGGGAACTGGAGCTTGAGCTCCTTGAACCGCCTGTAGTTCTTCAGCTCGAGATATGAGATCCTCATTCCCCTTCCCTCTCGAGGTATGGCATCCCGAGCGCGATCAGGCGGTTCTTCTTCTCGTCGGTCATGTCCAGAGATGCGACGTATTTCCCGAACTCGTCCGCCAAGAGGCCGATGTGGGGATCACCGGTCTGCTCCCCCTTCTCCCCTTCCTCGGCTCGTTCGAGCTTGAACTCGAAATGAAGGGCACTGCCTCCCAGTCGCCTGAGCGATGCCATATCGAGGCTGCGATACGCGTCGGAGGCGACGTTCTTGACGACCAATCTCACGACCTTGTCGTCGATCGGTGACGCGCTGATCCTGTCCCTCGCATCGCGGAGTATCTCAGATGAAGAGCAGCCCTTGGCATCTAGCACATCCAGGTCCAGCATGTCTCTGATCGGCAGCTTGTGCAATCTGACTGAGTGCGAGTCGAGGTCCACTTCCACGATACCCTTGTCCTGACCCGCATCGCCGAACCCCATCCGCTCAGTCGAGCCCGAGTAGTACGCCCTGTTCGTGACCTTGGCGAATCGGTGGAAATGCCCGAGGGCGACATAGTCCCAGTCGTTCTCGACGGACTCCTGAGGCACCGTCTGTTCGTTGAACTCGTCCATGTTGTAGGTCTTCGACCCGATGACTCCCGCGTGCAGCACAAGCACGTTGAACGGAGAATCCCTGGACGGCTCCGCGTTCGTGACCAGATCAGAGAGACTGGGTGTAACCGAATGCGGGATCGCATGCACTGTCGCATCTCCCGCCGCTATCGTGGTCACTCCTGGCTCGTGGACGGGATGTACGTGGTCCAGATGCTCGAAGATCCGCAGTATGTTGCCCGTCTCCCTCAGGCGGGGCGTCGAGTGGTTGCCGGAGATCAAGACCGTCTCTATGCCCGCTCGCGAGAGCTTGATCATCTGCTTCAGAGCGAAATCGATCGCCCTGTTCTGAGGCCGGACCGTGTCGAAGAGGTCTCCCGAATGGACAACAAGGTCAGGTTCGAGCTCGATCGCCTTGTCAACGGCTTGTGCGAACGCACGGTACACATCCGCTTCGCGCTGGTTGATGCCCTCGATGGGGTCCAACTTCGAGTAGGCGCTGAACCCGAGGTGCGTGTCGGAGATGTGAACGAGCCTCAAGCTCTGTCACGCTCCATCGCGGCGATTATATCCTCGATCTCGGCCAGATCGGGAGACGGCTCCCCGGAGACGGAAGCAGGCCTCCCGTTGAACACGCGTCCTAGCTTCTTGTCTAGTGTCTGGATTGAGCTCCAGAGTGCGGCGATCGCGACAGCGATGACTGCGGTGGACATGACCGCGAACGCGAGGCCATGTTCCACGAGCGACCGCAGAAGAGGGGACACCACGATGAAGCCAACGACCAGATAGAACGCAAGGAAGAGCCATTTCAAGGCCTTCGCGGTATCCTGGTACCCTACGTTCTCCGCCGACTTCGTGCTGAGCATCGCCTCGCTGGTGGAGATCTCGATGAGCCTTACCGTCCTGGACCAGATGCCGAACACGGACGCCTCAACGACGATTATCGTCCCCGTCAGCAGTATGAACATGAGAAGCCCCTCGTTGCCGCTCACGAGGTAGGCGTAATCCGAAGCCCTCGGCACGAGGTTGGCTGCGACTGCAACGGCTGAAACCATGGCGATGACGTAGATGAAGAGCCTAGATATGCTGTCCCTCATCTCGTTTGACAGGCGTAGAGACGTCCTCGAACGCAGCCTCACGTTCCTGAACAGCAGATTCAGATATGTAGTCATGAGCAGAATGGGTTTCGGAGTGCTCAGCTCCATGCGACGGACCATCTTCTCAGAGTACCTCACCGAGTAGGGTACTATGAGGGCGGTGATGGTCGTCACGACGACGATCGTGGAGTACAGATTGATGTTCTCCCTGATGCCGAGAGACCCGATGGCCACGGCCGCGATTATCAGAGAGAACTCGCCTATCGCGACCATCCTCAATCCGGCCCCGATGGCGTTCCTCGCACCGAAACCGAAGACGAAGGTCGCGAGCGTGCATGAGAACATCTTCGCGAACACGAAGACTGTCACTATGACCAAGGCCGTTGCCAGGAACTCGATCCTGAGAAAGAGATCTGGGTCGACGAGCATTCCCACTGCGATGAAGAACATGGCCCCGAAGAGGTCTCTCACTGGCTCGATGCGCCGGACGACGTCCCCGAGGTACTTCGACTCCGATACAATGACTCCCATCACGAAGGCGCCTATCGCCTCCGAGAACCCGATCCACCTCGAGAACGCCGCCATCGAGAAACATAGCCCTAGGACGGCCAATACCATCAGCTCGCCCGAGCGCTGCTTCCCCACGTAGTCCACGAGCCTGGGCACCACGGCCAGGCCGAACACTATCGTGGCAGCGACGAAGATGCCCATCTTGAGAAGCAGTTCCGTGAGCGCCTCTGGGCTCACGCTGCCTTGGTATATCAGGCCTGACACCGCCGCGAGGATGAGCACGGCCGCGAAGTCCTCCACCACCAAGAGGCCCACGACCAGTCGCGCCTTCTCGTTGCTCAGCCCGCCGCTCTCCCTCAGCGACCTCACAATGATCATCGTCGATGCGACAGAGAGTACCGCTCCGAGCAGGGTGGATTCGAGCGTCGTCCAGCCGAGTGCCTTGCCCAGGTGGAACCCTATTCCTATCATGAGGAATATCTCCATCGAGGCGGCGGCTATGACGGCGATACCGATCTTCCTGAGCTGCTTGAAGCTGAACTCGAGCCCAATGGAGAAAGTCAACAGGATTATGCCCAGTCGGGCGAGCATCTCTATTATCGGATGTGCCGATATGATGATGGTCTCATCAGCTACGGCAAGACTGAAATCTGCTGATTTGACCACAGGTCCGACGACCATGCCCGCCACGAGATAGCCTAGGATCAGGGGTTGTCGGAATCGGTTGAAGAGGACGATGATGAGGGCCGCAACGGCTACCACGATGGCCATGCTGATAAGGAACCCGGTCTGTAGATCTAGCATTCTTACGGCACCGTGCAGAGTCTTGCGATATCATCGATGAGGTCGGCGCCCTTTTGGCCGCGATCGCGCTCTGCTATGTCATCATCGGTTAGGACGACCGGCCCCATCCCACGCATGATGTTCTTTTTACTTAAGCGTGGCTGTCGGGCCAGGTCAAGAGGCGCAGAATCCGAGCATGAAAGATTAATGTGTGCCTAGCCCGATGCCGAGCTGGGATGCCAACTCTACGGACCAGGTTCACCGGCTCGACTGCCGAGCAGAAGGTGCGGGCCAAGCTGTTTGGGGTAGGTAGCGCAGGCTGCAGCATGATCGACGGCGCACCGTTTCCGACAGTGGCTGTATCCGCCTCTGCAGCCGACCTGGCCAGATGCAGGTCCGAGAGGAAAGTGCTGATAGGGGCTGAGAGGCTTTTGGGGCTCTCCGATTCGGGTTCCGAGCTCATGAAGAAGCTGCCGTCGATTGTGGGGCACGAGCTCCTGGACATATTCAACAACACGGAAGTCGTCTTCATAATGTGTGGTCTTGGTGGCACTACTGGGAGCCTGGGCGCCAAGGTACTCGCCTCGGTCGCCAGAGCCAGGGGCTCCCTCGGAGTGGTGCTGGCGGCGACCCCTTTCACGGCGGAGAGCATCCGCAGGAGGGAGTTCGCGCAGAGGGCAATCCGTGATCTGACGAAGACCTCTTCCCTGTGCATCGAGTTCTCCAACGACAAGCTGTCCGTGCTCGCACCAAACCTGCCCCTCTCGAGAGCATTCGCAGTGCAGGACGCGATAATGATGAGACCGGTGATGGACATGTGTTCGACCTTTGCCAGGGCGGATACGGCGGCCTTCCGGGAGGTTGTCGGCAATTCCTCATACGGCCGTTTCGGGCTGGGCCTTGCTCGAGGCGACGAACGCGTCGAGCGGGCCGTGCACGACGCTCTCACATCTCCGTGGTTCGATTTCGATCTCGGGGACGCCAAGGCGGCTGTTGTCATCTACTCGGCAGCCGATCCCTGGGACCGAGAAGAGGAACGGGTGCTCTCGTCGGTCGCGGAGAGGCTCCCATCATCAAACATCGTGATAGGGTCATACCCCGACCCCTCCCTCGGAGAACGCATAAGGATCAGCATCACAATCGCCCGCGATCCCTCCTCTCTCACCGCACCCACTGGATATTTAATATAATAGGAAATATAATAAAATCAAATCGAATGATTGGCAAACGTCTATAAACAGGTAACCGCAATCGGGGTCCAGAGGGCGAAAACACGAAGGTGGTTCAGCTTGGTTGTGGAATCACAGGGCTAGTGTGTGCGGAAATGCTTGCGGGGAACCGGAAAGTGGACGAGCTGGTCCTCGCAGACTCCTATCTGGATGCCGCCAAATCAATGGCGGCGCGCGTCAGGAACCCGAAGATTTCTGTCCAGAAGGTCGACGCGTCGAAACCCTCTGAGCTGAAGAAGCTCTTGAGGGACAAGGACCTCATCGTCAGCTCGGTGCCGTGGAAGCTCCTGTCGGGGGTCTTCCAGGCGGCTTTGGCGGCGAAGACCGATTATGTCGACTTCAGCCTGACCGCGAACAGCATGAAGCAGTTCGAGCAGTACAAGAAGATGTGCAAGAAGAGCGGCATAACCGCTCTCACCGCCTGCGGCGCTGATCCTGGCATCTCTGATGTGTTCGCGAGATATGGAGCGGATAAGCTCGACCGTCCCGAGGAAGCGTATGTGAGGGACGGCGACTGCGGTGTTGCGGAGGGCTTCAACTTCTTCACCCTCTGGTCCCCCGTCGATATGGTCGAGGAGGCGACGACCCCGGCAGCGGTGTTCGTGAACGGCAAGCACAAGTTCCTGCCACCGCTTCACAAGAGGGAGATCTACGAATTCCCGGACCCGATAGGCCCACTCCCTGTCTACAACACCACGCACGAAGAGACGTTCCTGATGCCGATGTACATCAAGGGCATCCGGAAGGCGGACTTCAAGATAGCCATCGACGACGACTTCGCTGCTGCTGTGAACATGCTCAGGAAGTTGGGCATGCACTCCCTCGAGGCAATCGATGTCAAGGGCGTCAAGGTGCGCCCGATAGACGTCGTCGTCGCCCAGATGCCGAAGCCCGTCGAGCTGGCGGGCAAGGTCAAAGGCCATGCGGGCGTTGTCGTTGAGGTGATAGGCAGGAAGAACGGCAAGAGGACGATGGTGAAGACCTGGACCACCATGTCACATGAGAAGGCCTGGAAGATATGCCGGAGCAATGCCACGGGCTACCTGGTCGGCGCTGGTGGAGCCGTGGGCGCGGAGATGGTCATATCAGGGGATGTCAAGGGGCCGGGCATGTTCGTGCCCGAGCAGCTCCCGGCCGAGAAGTTCGTAAAGCGGCTGCCCGCCAAAGCCCTGGAAGTGAAGCAGGAGACGACCAGGCTCTGAGGGCATCAACAGACTGCTCAGGCCGATCCCCTAGAAGGACACGCTGCCGGACTTGCGCGAAGCCAGAGTGCTCCAGTGGTCTTGTCTCCCCTCACTTATGGAGGTGACTCCCCGTGCCTGACGTGACTCCATCCCGCGAAGACCTCGAGCGCTCTCTCTTCCATGAAGTGCAGTTTGCCCGGGACAACGAGACAGTGGAGAGGAGGACCGAAGTCTTCCTCCAGAAGGTCCTTGGCGCTTCCGGCCCGCACCAAGCAGTCAGAGGAACCAGCCCGGGCGACGACGCACACCGGCGAGTCCTCTGAGAGAGTCCCCCGGCCCGTCCTTCTCTCCATGTCTAACAGAAGGTGGATCCCCTCGTTGGCGGTCATGAAACGCCTGCCATCCGCGTCTATGTCCAGGAGGACCAGCGTGTGCAGCCCACGCGATAGGTTCTCGGTTACCGCCTCGTAGGGGCTCGTCGGCGAGTATCCTTCCTGCGGGAACGGCAGGGATGCGGTCCTCCCGAACTTGTAGTGCTGTAGCCCCAGCAGGCCTGGCACCGCAGTCATCACGGAGACGCCGTGTATGACCACTGTCTCTATTGACTCCTCCGCGGCTCTCAGTCTCAGGTCGATGTGGGTTGTCGCAGTCATCGGATCGCCTGCTACGAGGAGGACAACCTTCCCGGACTTCGCAGCGTCCAGTATCTTGCGTCCGTCCTCGACGGCCGTTCGATCGAGCATCACGAACTTCTTGCCCAGCTTGGCCTCCAGCCGTTCGATGGCGCCCTCCTCCAGGAAGGATGTGTAGGTCTCGGCGAAGACCACGTCAGCCCTCTCGACCTCCCTGAGAGCCTTGGAGGTTATGCCTTCCTCGTCTTGGAGGCCAAGGCCTGCGAAAACCAGCCTGCCGGCCGGGCCAGTCATGGCCATGTGATTGGTGCTCCTGGTAAAGTACCTTTTCCACTCATTCCTCCCATGCCTCCGATTGGGTTATCTAGCGAGTACTGCGATTTCCACCCTCGATGGACTCCTTGTGCGTCGTCGTGCCGAAGAAGAAGGCGGAACCGATCCGACGCAAGCTGCTACAGCGCGGGATCCTCAGAAAGGATCTGCAGATAAGATCGGATTCCAAGAACGTCTACCTGCCCGTGACTCAGAGGATCGATCTGGGGTATCCAGTCGAGTCCTCGGAGTTCAGGGAAGTCGAAGAGCTCGTCACGGACTACAGGGTCCTGGTGGACGTCCCCGACGAACTACGACCGTTCCTGCCATCGTCTTTCGACACACTTGGGTCCGTGGCGCTAGTGAAGATGGCTGACGAGATCGCCCCGTATGCTAAGGACATAGGCAAGGCGATACTCGCCACACAGAGGTCGATCAGGACAGTCTGCATGGATTCAGGGGTCGTGGACGAGTTCAGGACGAGGAACATCAAGGTCGTTGCGGGAGAGAAGACTACGGAGACCACGCACAAGGAGTACGGCTTGGTGTTCAGAATGGACGTGGCCAAGGTGTTCTTCTCTCCAAGGCTGGCGACGGAGAGGGACACCGTTTCCAGACAGGTGCAGCCGGGCGAGGTGGTCGTGGACATGTTCGCGGGAATCGGACCGTTCTCCATCATGATTGCCAGGTCACGCGCTCCCAAAGTCGTCTATGCCATCGATATGAACCCTGTTGCCATCGAGTTCATGGGACAGAACATTCAGCTGAACAAGGTGGAAGGCATCAGGCCGATACTCGGCGACGCCGGAGAGGAGATCAAGAAGCTGGAGATGGTCGACCGGATCATAATGAACCTCCCCCACGAGGCCAGCAACTACCTCCCCGACGCTCTGAAGGCGCTCAGGCCAGGAGGCATGATACACTACTACGAGATCATGGAGGATTCCAAGGTCAAGGAACGGCTCGATTGGATAGCCACCCTCGCCAGGCGGGAAGGCAGAGTCCTTAAGGAATTGGCTCGACGCAAGGTCAAGAGCTATTC
>CAZHTV010000043.1:0-12264 GCA_964535775.1 uncultured Thermoplasmata archaeon
CTACCATCCTCACTGTGTCCTTCATGGTCATGAGCGGTGAATCGCCGATTCTCTTATTATATCCGTCTGCGTCCGCGAGGGACTGAGAGAGCAGGAACCTGCGTCACGGAAAGAAGCACGCGGCGAGGATGTTCAGAGAAAAGAAGAATTAGCCCCTTCGCCCTTCTCGGATGAAAGGAGCCTTCGAATGAGGTGTCCCAACTGCGGCTCTGAGACGATCTCGACAGCTGCATCCTGCAGTTCGTGCGGGCGGCCTCTTCCCTCGCCGGCCAAGGTCCAGAAGCCGAAGACGCAACTCCTACGGCCTCCACAGGCCCAGAAAGCGCAGGCCGGCCCGGCCCCTGGGCATGTCGCCAAGTTCACCCATGCGGACGTGGCCAAGAAGCTGAAGTTCGACTACTTGTACGGCTCGAAGGACAATGTTGACAAGGTGCTGTCCAGCCTCGAGCCGCTCTTCGCGGCCCACAGGAGGCCCAAGGTGAGAGTGCACGAACTCCTCGAAGAGGCGGCCAATTTCATCTACAGACAGCTGCGGATACGCGAGGTCTCGATAGGCCTGAGGAGCCCGAAGGACGGCCTCTACAGATACGAGGTCATGGCGGGGATGAGAGCGGGGATCTGGCAGGCCCACGAGGACCTGGCGTACACGAAAGAGGACTTCTTCAGGAATGACAAGCGGAACGGCACTATGATCAGCAAGTACACCAAGCTCCTGCTCGCCGAAGACAACCCGTATGAGGAGGGAGAGGAGGACACCGTGGACCTGCAGGAGATGATTGCCTCGAAGCGGCACAACCTCGACGACAGCATCGAGGGCGACTACATGGACATCATGATGATAGGTCCGAGCGACGAGCTCATAGGGTGGATTGAGATATCTGGCACCTGGACCTCGAAGATCCCTGACCCCCAGACAATCAGGTTCATAGAGCTCATGGCGTGCACGCTCGGCTCGATGCTCTCGCCCAACGTCTCCCTGTCCACCCTTGGGAAGTAACGGACCTGTGACCGAGCGGATGGCCGCAAAGCCTGTGAAAGCATAATATCCGGAATACACAATCATCGTCCCACTGGAGCGGATGGACCTTGGCCCTCGGCCCTTCTCTGACTGCATTTGTGGCGCTCTCAGCCAGAACCAGGGCCAACAAGCCCCGGATGATCAAGGTGCCGAAGGGACAGATCAGACGGGCGGCGGCAAGGAGGATGAAGGTCCGGACGAGGCCGCAGGTCAAGGCCTTGAGGATGAAGGACCGGACCAAGTGCGACATCTGCCTGGGCGTGATAAAGAAAGAGCTGCCGAGCGTGCTGTGCGGCTGCGGAAAGCAGTTCCACAACTCCTGCGCGATGCGGGTCGAGATATGCCCGATCTGCGGAAGGGAGCTCGGCTACACCGCCCAGAAGCCGCACGTGACATACTCGGAGATGCCCCTCGTCAGATCCGTCCCCCTGTCGAAGGACGACAAGCTGCTGCTTCTGGAGGAGCGCTTCCTGCTCGGAGAGATCACCGAGAAGGTCTACCTCATCATGAAGGAGGAGGTACGGAGCGCGCCTGACGCGGCGACCTTCTGCAGCATCTGCGGGCGCAGGCTGCTGGACGGAGAGAGCTGCGACTGCACATTCTACAAGAGCTCGCTCCAGTGCCCAGAGTGCGCCGCAACCCTCGGCGAGGAGGACATGTTCTGCAGCAGGTGCGGTGTCGTCTTCTCGACCGACTTCTCCGAGGACCTGTTTCAGTGTCCGGAGTGCGGGAGGATAGTCGCCGGAGACGAGAAGTCCTGCGCGTGCGGCGTGCTCCTGGTCGGAGAGGGGAACATGCTCTGCCCCCATTGCGGCAAGGAGACACCCGAGACCTCCACGGCGTGCGAGAACTGCGGCGCGTCGCTGATCGAGCTCATCTCCGAGTGTCCCGCATGTGGCAGGCGGGTGGACCGGGACGCCTTCGATTGCCAGTGCGGAGTGGTCTTCTCGGACCGCGTCACAGGAGCTGAGTGCTCCGACTGCGGAGGAATCGTCAACGTCGACGACGTCTTCTGCCCTGTCTGCGGCGCGAGGTTCGCGGACAGCCCCAGGCTCGAGGAGAAGCTGGAGAGAAAAGTGAGGAAGTAGGCGGACCTAAACTAGTCCGCCTACCTAGAGCTGCAGGGTTTGCGCGGTCATCTGACGAAGTCGATCGAGTCGTCGTCTCTGCCGTAGGACCTTCCAGTTGCTCCCGCGGGCCTCCTCTGAACGGACTGCGCGTCCTCGTCCTTGCCCATGACGGTCTCCGACTGGGCTCCCGTGACTATGAGCAGTATCTTGACCGTGTTCTCGAGGGTTGGGTCGATGCTGCATCCCCAGATTATCCTCGCGTGCTTCGCTATCCTTCCGGTCACTACCTCGGCCGCCTTCTGCGCCTCGGACACCGTCATGTCGGGCCCACCGACCACCCTGATCAGGGCGCCCTTCGCTGCGGGGAGGTTGATCTCACCCAAGAGCGGTGAGTTGAGCGCCTCCTCGATGGCCGCCTCGGTCCTGTCCTCCGGGTCGGACTCCTCAGACTCACCTATGCCCACGAAGGCGACCCCGCCCTCGTTCATGACGGTCATGATGTCGCTGTAGTCCAGGTTCACGAGCCCAGGCTTCGTTATGATCTCCGTGAGGCCCCTGATGGTCTGCATGAGCACCTCATCGGCCACCTTGAAGGCCGCATCCACAGGCAGCTTCGGGACGAGCTCCAGAAGCCTGTCGTTCGGTATCACGATGGTCGTGTCGCAGAGGCGCCTCAGCCTCTCAAGGCCGTCCAGCGCGTTCTCCATCCTCACCTCTCCCTCAGCCTTGAAGGGGAGCGTGACGACGCCTATCGTGAGCGCCTTCTGCTCCTTGGCGAGCCGAGCAGCGTAGTGCGCAGACCCAGTCCCGGTCCCTCCGCCCATGCCTGCGGTAACGAAAACTATATTCGCACCCTGGAGGAAGTCCCGGATCTCGCGTTCGTTCTCCTTGGCCGCCGCCTCACCCACCTGTGGTATCGCGCCGGCCCCCAGGCCCTTTGTTATGTTCTTACCTATGAGTATCTTCTTGGGAGCGTGAATCGCAAGGAGATGCTTCGCGTCCGTGTTGATGGCACAGAGCTGCGCGCCCGAGATCTTGGCCTCGACGCATCTGTTCACCGTGTTCGATCCGCCGCCGCCACAACCGATGATCTTGATCGAAACATCAAGTTGCGCCGCGATCTTTGCTATCTCCTCGTCATCCGCGGATGGAGGCGCAGGCGTTGTGGCCTGCACTTGAACTGCGGGTTCGGGGGAGGATCTCTCGATTAGGTCCTGTACGTCCTTTCCCAAGGCTTCTTTGACTAGAGACTTCGGCATAGAGTGCACCCCAAAGACTGACTCAGTAATCAGAGCCCCGGAATATAAACATTGCTAGTAAGCAGGTCGAGCCAGTATCTCCGGAGCTTTCTCCGAAGGAGAACGGGCGGGAAAAACGCATTCCTTGTGCCTAAGACATTCCTATCTCGCGAGAACGATGCGGAGACCGGACAGAGAACGTGCGAGCCCGGGAACCGGGCAAGGTACGCAGAGACATGCGGAAAAGGACGGGCTGTCTAGGTTGCCTCATCTGCCGTGAAGAAGGCCAGCCGCCCATCTGGACACCACTTATATAGTATAGTGTGTAATACGTGTCACAAGCGATTCGGGATGGGATTGAATGAAGTCTCTTATCGATGATGCTCTCGAGCAGCACGAGCTTGTCAAAGACACAAGAATCCCTCTGGGGACCCCTGACGACGAGGAACTGGCCAAGATCGTCGAGAAGCTGAAGGTGAGTATCTCCATAGTCGGCTGCGGAGGAGGAGGCTCCAACACAATCAACCGGCTCAGCACCGCCGGCGTGTTCGGGGCGGAGCTGGTCGCTGCGAACAGCGATGCGAAGCACCTGCTCCATGTGCACGCCCCACACAAGGTCCTGCTCGGCAGGAACACCACACGCGGCCTCGGCGCGGGCGCATTGCCGGAGATCGGAGAGAGAGCCGCTCATGAGGCCGAGGAGGAGCTCAAGGAATACGTGAAGGACGCCAACATCGTCTTCGTCACTGCTGGGATGGGTGGCGGAACCGGGACCGGCTCTGCTCCTGTGGTCGCAAGACTTGCCAGACAGTCCGGTGCACTTGTGATCGGCGTGGTCACGTTGCCCTTCGCGGCCGAAGGCAAGGTCAGGATGGAAAACGCCCTGAGAGGTCTGGAGCTGCTGCGGACGAGCTGTGACACGACCGCCGTGATACCCAACGACAAGCTGCTCGAGCTGGTGCCGAAGCTGCCGCTGGACGCCGCCTTCAGGGTCGCTGACGAGGTGCTGATGGAGTCGATCAAGGGCCTGACCGAGATCATCACGAGGCCCGGTCTGGTCAACCTCGACTTCAACGACGTGATGACGATAATGAAGAACGGCGGAGTCGCCATGATAGGCATAGGCGAGGCGACGGAGAAGACGGCCAAGGGCGACAGGATGGATTCTGCGGTCACGCAAGCCCTCGAATCTCCCCTCTTGGGCGACGTCGACCTTTCCGTGGCGAGGGGAGCGCTGATCAGGGTCACAGGAGGCTCGGACATGACCGTGGCTGAGGCGGAAAAGGCGGCCGAGCTGGTGAGCGCCAGGGTGAGCCAGAACGCGAGGATTATATGGGGCTGCAGCGTCGATCCGTCCATGGCCGGCATTGTGAGGGTAATGACAGTGTTGACGGGCGTCAAGAGTCCGAGCCTGATGGCACCCACGGACGAGCCTGAGGCGAAGCACGGTGTAGACTTCATCCGCTGAGTTCGACATGTCACCGAAAAGCCGGTCCGTGAGATGGCGGTACATCGCCTTCAGAGTCGAGGGGGAACGGCCGTTCGCTAGGAACGACTTCTTGGGCGCCCTCATCAAGGCGGCTAGGAGCACCAACCTCCAGGACAGCTTCAGGATCACTGTATACGGGAGCGACTTCGGGATCCTGAAGGTCCCCCACAGGTTCAAGGACGACGCGATCCGGGTCCTGAACTCCCTGGATACGGTGAGAGACTTCCCCGCGAAGGTCACCACGCTCAAGACCTCCGGGACGATCAAGACCCTCAAGCAGAGATACAGCAGGTATTTGAGGGCCGGAAACTCGGAAGCCAAGTGAGCAGCACCAGCATGCAGATAGATGGTGTGAAACTAGTTCTCGCATTCGGCCTAAACCTTTATATCGAGTTACCACCTTAGGCAGAATCCAGTCCAAAATGAAGTAGCCGGAGTCATCTCACTTTCAGAAGAGGTGTCATAAGATATGCAACCAGGACAGATGGCATACGACAGGGCGATAACCGTGTTCTCGCCCGACGGAAGGTTGTTCCAGGTGGAGTACGCCCGAGAGGCGGTCAAGAGGGGCACCACGACGGTCGGGCTCAAGTTCAAGGACGGCGTGGTGCTGATAGTCGACAAGAGGATCGCCAGCAAGCTGATCGAGTCCAAATCGATAGAGAAGATCTTCCAGATAGACGAGCACGTCGGATGCGCCACCTCGGGGCTTGTGGCAGACGCGAGGGTGCTCGTGGACTACGCGAGGATGCTAGCGCAGATAAACAAGGTCACATACGCCGAGAGGATGGACATCGAGACCCTCGTCAAGCGCCTCTGCGACTTCAAGCAGAACTACACGCAGTACGGCGGCGTCCGGCCGTTCGGGACGGCGCTGCTGGTTGCGGGCGTGGACGAGCAGGGCTGTCATCTTTTCGAGACGGACCCCAGCGGTGCGCTGGTGGCATACAAGGCGGGCTCCATAGGGGCCGGCAAGAACGCGATCATGGATGTCTTCGAGGAGCAGTACAAGGATGACATGACAGCAGAAGAAGCGATACTTCTCGGGCTCAGGGCGCTCCAGAAGGCGACCGAGGAGAGCCTGAACACGAAGGCCGTGGAGATCGGCATCGTGCGGGAGGACGAGGAGTTCAGGAGGCTCACGGACGCCGAGGTGGAGGCGTACGTGAAGAAGCTGGCCACGTGAGCTGGTAACGATGGTCGACCTCGACGAGGCCATAGTCGCGAGGTACGAGTCTCATGGCGAGAGCTTCGAGATCCTGATCGACCCCAAGGCCGTCCAGAAGATGAAGGACGGCAGGGAGGTCGACCTGCTCGAGCACATGGTGATAGACACCATTTTCAAGAACGCCAAGAAGGGCACCCGTGCCCCTGAGGACAAGATCAAGGACATCTTCGGGACGACGGACCCGATGGATGTCGCGAGGCAGATCATACTAAAGGGCGAGGTGCAGCTCACTACCGAGCAGCGAAAGATAATGCAGGAGAACAAGCGAAAGCGGATAGTCGAGTACATTGCCCGCAACGCGATGAACCCACAGACAGGCTCGCCCCACCCGCCGACGAGGATAGAGATCGCGATGGAAGAGGCGAAGGTGCATGTGGACCCATTCAAGACGGTCGAGGCGCAGGTCCCGATGGTCATGGACGCCCTCAGGCCGCTGATACCCATCCGGTTCGACAAGGTCAAGATGGCCGTCAAGGTCTCGGGAGAGAACTACGGCAGGTGCTACGAGGACTTCAAGCACTTCGGGAAGATCATCAAGGAGGAGTGGCAGAAGGACGGCTCGTGGATAGGCGTCGTCGAGATGCCCGCGGGCCTCCAGACCGAGTTCCTGGAGAGGATAAACAACAAGACCCACGGAGAGGCTGAAACGAAGATCCTCAAGGCAGTCTGAGGACTCGGACCCCGACCAAAACCTTTAAGCGGAGAACGCGTTTTCTGCCCCGAAGAGAGACAAGGGTAAATGCACTGCGAGCCGCGATGCAAATCGTTCTGATTTGTTTGCTCGCTGGCAGCGCTTTTATCGCTCAAGACATGAGTGAGAGAGATGAGCACAGCCGATTCTAAGGAGAGCGCAAGAGAGATAGTCGTGCCGGGCGAGCTCCTTGCCATATCGGGCAAGAGGGCGGGGCCCGGGACTTACTCGGAGGGAGGGAAGATATTCGCCTCCCAGCTGGGGATCAAGAGCGTCAGGCCCGACATGATCAGCGTCGTGCCCCTCTCGGGGCAGTACATGCCCGTGCGGGGAGACCTGGTCGTCGGGAAGATAGTGGACGTGAGCGCCTCGAACTGGCTGGTCGACATAAACTCTCCCTACCCGGCGCCTCTGCACGTCAACGAGGTGCCCTGGAGGGTGGAGTTCGGAGAGACCGGGCGGTTCATGACCGTCGGGGACGTAGTCCTGCTGAAGATAGTGGGCCACGACGAGCAGATGAGAGTCCAGGTGAGCATGCAGGACCACGGCCTCAGGAAGCTCACGGGCGGCATGGTCATGAAGGTGTCGCCCTCCAAAGTCCCAAGGGTCATAGGCAAGGACGGATCCATGATCCAGATGCTGAAGAACATGACCGGCTGCAGGATATACGTAGGCCAGAACGGAAGGATATGGATAGACGGTGAGCTGGACAGCATAGTGAGGGCGGTGCAGGCCATCCGTGTGATAGAGGAGGAGGCGCACGCCCAAGGACTCACTGAGAAGATCAGACAGTTGCTCGAGAAGAGCTCCGAGAGGGGAGCGTGACAGACATGGGCGGAATGACGACAGACATCAAACTGATAGACGAGAAAGGCCTCAGAGTGGACGGAAGGAGGCCGGATGAGATGCGGCCTCTGAAGATCGAGGCCGGAGTTCTGAAGAGAGCGGATGGCTCCGCATATGTGGAGTGGGGCCTGAACAAGGTCATGGCGGCGGTCTACGGACCGAGGGAGTGCCATCCGAGGCACCTGCAGAACCCGGAGAGGGCTCTGGTGCAGTGCATCTACAACATGGCGTCCTTCTCCGTGGACGACCGGAAGAGGCCGGGTCCGGACAGGCGATCGCACGAGATATCCAAGATCATCGCGGAGGCGCTGACGCATGTCGTGTTCACCGAGTACTTCCCGAGGACGTCGATAGACGTCTACATCGAGGTGCTCCAGGCGAATGCCGGCACGAGGTGCGCGGGCCTCACGGCCGCCTCGGTGGCGCTCGCAGATGCGGGAGTGCCCATGAGGGACCTCGTGGCCTCGTGCGCCGCCGGGAAGATCGCGGACACGGTGGTCCTGGACCTCGGCAAGGACGAGGACAACTTCGGCCAGGCGGACATTCCGGTGGGATTCGTCCCGAGGACGAACGAGATAGTCCTGCTGCAGATGGACGGGGACCTGACCCACGACGAGTTCACCAAGGGCCTGAACATGGCGGTCGGCGCCTGCAAGAAGGTGTACGAGGTACAGCGGGACGCCCTGAAGAGGCGGTATTCCGCGAGGACCGTGGCCGAGGGCGTTCCCGGCCCGGCCGAAGAGAAGAGGGAGGTGGCCTAGATGGGCAAGGACGTGGTCGCCGACCTCAAGAAGGACTACATATCCAAGCTGCTCGTGAAGGACATGCGGGAGGACGGCAGGAAGATGGACGAGATGCGCCCGCTCAGCATCGAGACGAATTTCATCAAGTCGGCCGAGGGTTCGGCGAGGGTCACGCTCGGCGACACCCAGGTGGTCGTCGGGGTGAAGCTGATCCTCGGTGAGCCTTTCCCTGACACCCCGAACAGCGGCGTGCTGACGACGAACGCGGAGCTGATCCCGATGGCCAGCGAGACCTTCGAGAGCGGTCCGCCTGACCGCGAGTCGATCGAGGTCGCGAGGGTCATTGACAGGGGCATAAGGGAAGGGCACGCGGTCGACCTGAGCAAGCTGGTCGTGGAGGCGGGCAAGGAGGTCTGGATAATGTTCGTGGATGTGCACGTCCTGGACTACGACGGCAACCTGTTCGACGCGGCCAACATAGGCGCGAACGCGGCGTTCAAGACGGCGGTCGTGCCCGCGAGCAGGCACGGCAAGGGCGAGGACTACCCGTTGCCTGTCCTCCACCAACCCGTGTCCATAACCGCCGTGAAGATCGACGACAAGATACTCGTGGACCCGACGCACGACGAGGAGCGCGTAGCTGACGCGAGGCTCACCGTGGCCACGATCGAGAACGGCAACCTGTGCGCAATGCAGAAGGGGCTGGACGGCGCGTTCACGACCGAAGAGGTGTTCAAGATAGTCGACTTGTCGCGCAGGCTCGGCGCGGATGCGCGCTCGAAGTTCTGATAGGACGTGGTGCAGATGTCGAGGAGGACCAAGAAGGTCGGATCGGCGGGCAGGCTGGGCGTGAGGTACGGCGTCAGGGTCAGGAAGAGGATAGCCGAAGTCGAAGCGGAGAGCAAGGGCCGGCACGACTGCCCGAAGTGCAAGGCGAGGGCGCTCGTGAGGAAGGCGAACGGCATCTGGGAGTGCAGGAAGTGCGGTGCCAAGCTGGCCTCAAGCTCATACATGCCCACCCCCAAGGTGGCGGTGAGGAGAGAGGTTGCCGAGGTGCTCGCGGAGGCCGAGGCCGAGGAGAAGCCCGCCGAAGAGGAGGAAGAGGAGCCCGCGCCCGTAAGGAAGCCCAAGAGGGAGTGAGCGGATGTACAAGTGCTCGAAGTGCAAGGAGCCTGTGAGGTCGAACGTCAACACTGTCGGCCTCCAGTGCGAGAAGTGCGGTTCCAAGGTCTTCTACAAGGAGAGGCCCAACGTCAGGAAGTCGGTCAAGGGTAGATGACCGTGCCGAGCAGGGCCGAGCTGAGGCTGAGGACCGACAAACCGGACGTCGTCGCTGGAGCGCTGTCGCCCGAGCTGGCCGAGAGGATACCTCGCACCAGGGTGCAGGTCGAGAGGCTCGAGGGCGAGGTCGTCATACGCATCGAGGCCGACGACAACAGTGCGCTCAGGGCGGCCCTGAACTCATATATCAGATGGACCAATGTCGCAGAGGAGACGGCAAGGGAGGCTAGAGGGAGATGATGGACAACATACCACCGAAGGTTCAGAACCAGATCGCCCAGTTCCAGCAGCTCACGCAGCAGATACAGATGGTGACCACGCAGAAGATACAGCTGGAGGCCACCATCCGCGAGCTGGAGAGGACTGTCCAGGAACTCGAGAAGGCCGATGAGGAGGCCGCCGTCTTCAGGAACGTCGGCTCGCTGTTGATACAGGTCAAGGACAGGTCCGCGCTCGTCGCCGAGTTCAAGGAGCAGAAGGAGACCAACGAGGTGCGCATCAAGACCCTCGACAGGCAGGACAAGCACCTCAGGGAGAGGCACAAGAGCCTCCAGGAGCAGATCACGCAGGCGCTCCAGGCGCCGGGGGCGGAGCCCAAGCCCGAGAAAGATGCTGGATAGGCGTGCCCGTGCCCTCCCCGTGAACCCGTTTTCCTAGCACCTATTTTATAGGTCGTTGTTTCTGACACCCTCCGTGCTCTCCAGCATTGCCAAGGAGCTGTCGAAGGGCGGCGGGACCCTCGCGCTCCTACACGGGAACGCGGATCCCGATGCGCTCGCGAGCGCCTTTGCCGTACAGCGGTCATTCCCCGGAGTCGTCGTAGGCGTCCCAGGAGGCCTGGACAGGATCGCGAAGCTGCTGGCGAAGGAGTTCGGGATCGAGGCTCTGGAAGATGTGTCCGCAGCGAAGGCCGATCGGCTCCTGATACTCGACACCTCGGGGCCGGAGCAACTCGACTGCGAATTCGACCTCTCGAAGGCCATCGTCGTAGACCATCACACCAGGAACGAGAGGTGGTCCGATGCCGCAACGTACTACTGTGATGATTCGAGGAGCTCCTGCTCGGAGATCGTGTTCGAGCTGCTCAAGGCGGCGGGGCGAGAGGTGACCAAGGATGTCGCTCTGGCCCTGATGTTCGGCGTGCTCACGGACACAGGCTACTTCAAGTTCGCGAAGCCCACCACCTTGACGGCCTTCGCTGAGCTCATGGCGCTTCACGGCACTCAGATGGACGAGGTCATGGGGTTGGTCGACGCCGAGGAGGACATATCCGAGCGCGTGTCCCAGCTCAAAGGCGCTCAGAGGCTCAAGTACTGGAAGGTCGGCGATTACATTGTGGCCATATCCCAGGGGAGCGCGTTCGAGGCCTCGGTGTGCAAGTCGCTCCTGGACCTGGGAGCGGACATCGCATTCGTCGGCTCGCAGAGGAGGGAGATGTTCAGGATAAGCGGCCGCGCTACCCAGGCGGTCGTGCGGAAGGGAGTGCACCTGGGCAGGCTCCTCGGGGAGGTCGGTGCCGAGACCACGAACGGAGGTGGGGGCCACCCGGGAGCGGCAGGCATAACGGGCACAGGCGACGTCGAGGCGATACTCAACATATGCGTCGATAACTCGCTCCGGCTGCTGAGGAAGATACTCTCATCTGGTGACCGATAGGGCCCTCACCTTCTCCAGGTTCTTCGGGTTCGCCTCGAAGTGCTTCCTGACAGGTGCCAAGACCTCGGCCATCGAGTCCGATGCGCCTTTCTTGAGGTCCTGTGGGTGCAGCTTGCCCGACGAGTATGCCTGAATCACATCGTTCATGGTCCGGAATTCGACCGGGCCGCCGTACTTCGCGGGTCGGTCTATCCTCAGGCGGCCGAGCTTCGGGAAGGTGACCAGGCGCACCATGTCGAGCACTGGGTTACCCTCGGCTTCCGGTGGGCAGAAGGCGCCCTTGAGCTTCTCAGCTATCTCCGTTGGGGTGTCGTGCAGGAAGACCGCGCTGTTCGGGCTGCTCTTGGACATCTTCGCCTCTACGGGATCCATGCGACCCCCTCCAGTCAGGCTCGACAGGAGCGGAGTGTGTAGTGCGATCGGCTTCTTCCAGCCGAGCTTCTCGGCGGCGTCCCTCGCGAGCATGTGCGCCCTCCTCTGGTCCATCCCCGCGAGGGCGATGTCGACCCCGAGCTCGAATATGTCCGCCGCCTGCATGGGAGGGTACATCATCTTGGACGCGTCGACCTCCGCCTCGTTCTCGGTCCTGCCCATAATCGTCATTGCCCTCTTGATCCGCATGAGAGAGCTCGCCTTCGCGATCCGCACGAACTTCTCCCAGTAGGATGCGTGGTCGCAGAGTTCGCTCGCCCACACGAACTTGACTGAGTCCTTGACGCCGAGGGCGAGGAAGCACTCCTTGAGATACTCTCCGCAGGCTCGGATGTCCTCGAGGTTGCCACCGAGCTTGTCGTTGATCAACGCGTGCCAGTCGGCGAGGAATATGGTGACCTCGACCCCGGCGTCCTGCAGGTCTGCTATCTTGGACGACGTGATGATCTGACCCGCGTGGACGAACCCGCTCGGCTCGTAGCCGATGTATGCAGTCGGCCTCTCCTTCGTCTCGAATAGGGACTTCAGCTCCTCGGGAGTCACTATCTCAAGTGCGTTCCTCGAGGCGAGAT
>CAZHTV010000044.1:0-12228 GCA_964535775.1 uncultured Thermoplasmata archaeon
CAGAACACCTTGCCATCATCGACGGCTATTGTGGTGTCGGGATAGCTCCAGTTGTGTCCCGAAGAGAAATAGCTCCATTGCTGCGCGCCCGACTCAGCGTCCAGAGCATAGAGGGTTATCCCGCCTCCGCCGCTGGTCATGAACGCGACGTACACCATCCCATAGGCCACCGTCGGAGTGCTGGAATCGGTCCATTGCGGTCCCAAGGTGAGCTGCCATCTCTGGGCGCCTGACGACGCATCCAGTGCGGTTATCCTCCCCTGATCGTCGGTGACATACACCATGCCGCCTGAAATCACGGGACCGTACCAGTTGGGCCTGCCTGAGCCCAGCGAGTAGTACCATGAGTAGTCCAGCGGCAGCGAATACGAGACTGGGGATGCCCCGGTCCTGTCAGCGCTCTGGTGGAAAGTAGGCCAGTCTCGTGAGCTCTCGGGCCCAAGGACTACGACGACTGAGCAGCTGTCAGTCGCGGAAGGGTCGGCGCTGGAGGCCGCCAGGACTGCGATCCTCTCCATGGTTCCGATGTCTGCGCCTTCAGGCACTTCGACCTTGACCACCATGTCCACGGAGGAGAGGCCGTCGATCTCACCTGTGTCGGGGATGCCGTCGTCGTCAGTGTCAGTCAGAGGCGTCAGACCGTCTCCGTGGAGCAGCTCGAGGTCCCACGAGTTCGACGACGAAGCCACCACCTCGAAGGTGTCCGGCAGTGATCCCAGGTTGGTCACCTTGATGGTGGCGTTGATGATGTCGCCAGGGTCTGCTCTCAAGTACACGGATGGTCCGATGTCCACTCCCGGTGGCGGCAAGAAGGCCTTCACCCGTGCTGTCTTGGATACCGCAAGGTCGTTGCTGGATGTGAAGGTCAGCTTCGCCACTTCCTCATCCCCCGCACCTGCGGTCGAGGGGATGGTCATACGCACGACGACCCGCACGCTGTCATTCGTCCCCAGAGTACCAGTATCCGGAAGCCCATCGGAATCCGTGTCGCCGAGGGGCGTCACCCCGTCCTCCTCGAAAAGCTCGACCGTCCACGCATTCGCTCCGAGAAGCAGCGTCACATCGAAGACGTCGGGCCCGGAGATCCCAACATTGGTTACATCTACCCAGAAGTCAGCCTGAGACGATGGCACAACCTCTTGGCTCTGGAACGCCGGGAGTGCTGTCAGGCCCACAGGCATCAGGCCTTTGAAGCCAGACACCGTGCCAGTGGCATCCTCGATCCATATCCAGCCGCCAGAAACGGCGGGAGAGGATGTGGTCCACGAATACCCAGTGTAATGCACATCAACGATCGTCCCTGTGCCAGCATCCAAGGCATAGAGGTATCCGTCCTCCGAGGTGCCGTACAGATAGCCGTTCGCATAGGCTGGGGAGCAAGACACCGAGCCTCCGACGATCGTCTCCCATATGACCGACCCGTCCAACGGGTCGACCGCATGGAATGCGGAGCTCTGGCTCCCGGCAAACAGTGTTCCCTCCGCGTATGCGGGGGACGAGAGGAAGAACCCGCCGAAAGCTGAGTTGCTCCACACCAGATCGCCAGTCATCATGTCGAGGCAGTGCAGGCCTCCGCTCCAAGTCGTCACGAAGACATTCCCCTGGGCCAGCACGGGAGCGGATACAAAGGAGTCCTCAAGGGTCCGCGACCAAACAAGAGCCCCGGTCCCGAGGTCGAGCGCGATCACTTTGTAGCTGTAGACGGTGCCCGTGAAGAGCATCCCCGCAGCGATCGCGGTGCCCCCCCAGGGGAGGTCACCGGTCTGGTAGGTCCAGAGGATCGATCCGTCGGATACGTCGACCGCGAGCACCTCTCCCGTCCATGCCAGGCCATAAACCACTCCGTCCTGACAGGTCAGGGCAATCCTGGCATTGAACTCTATCCCAGATGAGGTGCCGATGCTCCAGAGCGTGTTGCCCGTGAGCTCGTCGAGTGCATAAAGCGTCCCGCCCGATTCCCCGTCGAAAACAACATAGACAACTCCGTCGGCGACAGTCGGAGAGGTCGTGTAGTAGTAACGGTCTCCCAGGCCCCGCTCCCACAGCAGGGCTCCGGTGAAGGCGTTCCTCGCTCGTATGAATCCGTCTATCGTGGTCGTGAACAGGATCCCGTCTGAGAGCACTGGCCCGCTCATGTAGCTTTCGTAGTACGGCCCCGCTGACCAGACCAGTTCCAAAGGCGGTTCAAAGATGTCACCGCACACGCCATGTCTCATATTGTCGTTGTGGAAAGTGGGCCACTCCGGATTCGGCGGGAAAGGATTCTCAAGGACTACGACGCCTGTGCCGTTCGCATCCAGATCGGAAGAGGAGCGACCGAGGACTGTGACCCTGTCGAAGTCCCCGACAACTATGCTTCCCGGGACATCCACCCGCACCGCTATGTCTCTTGACGAAAGGCCAGCCAGCAGACCTGTGTCCGGTGTTCCGTCTGCGTCCGTGTCCTGGAGCGGGGTGACGCCGTCCGATTCTAGAAGAGAGGCGATCCAGCCGCTGTCGGAGAAGACCCACAGGTCTATCGTGTCTGGCAAGCCCCCGGTGTTCGTCACGGTCATTGCGGCGGTCACACTGTCACCGGGCTCGACCTCGAAGTGCGCCCTCGGCCATATTGCGACTCCGGGCGGTGGGACCAGGGTATTCACCGTCGCGCTCTTGTGCACTGAGATGTCTCTGCTGGATGTGATTGTGACGACCGTGGTCTCCACGTCACCTGCGTTGGCGAGTGCAGGCACAGTGACTCGGAGGACCATCGTGAATCGAGACCCGAAAGGCAGGGGGCCGGTATCCGGCAGTCCGTCTGAGTCTGTATCTGACAGAGGCGTCGTCCCGTCGGACTCGAAGAGCTGTGCTCCCCAGCCCAGAGCGCCCAGTGAGATCGCAGCGTCGAAGGTGTCAGGGCCAAGGCTCCCCCAGTTGGTCACGTTCAAGTAGTAGTCGACTTCGGTCGACGGCACGGTCCGCTTCGACTGGGTCGAGGGCGAGACCGATAGTGCTGTGGGCACCTGTCCGAGGAGGCCATGAATCGTCCCAGAGGTGTCCTCGGTGAAAACCAAGCCTTCGTAGACCGCAACCGACGATGTCGAACTGGTGTTGAGCAGCACCGTCTGTAGGACATGACCGTCTGATGCGTCCAGGACGCGCAGATACCCGTCCCAGCAGGTCCCATACAGATACCCGTCTGCGTACGCAAGTGAGCTCGCGACGGGCAGCGACACGAAGCTGCTCCATAGCAGCGTTCCGTCGGTCGCATCCAGGGCGTAGTACGCCTGCATGAACGAGCCGAAGTAGATCGAACTCCCGTCATATGCCGGGGTGCTCATGTCTATCTCGTTGAAGCCAGAGGCTGTCCATACCACCGAGCCTGTGAACTGGTCGAGCGCGTACATCGTTCCGCCATATGTGCCGATGTAGACGTTGGACTGGGCCACAAGGGGGACCGATGTGACAGTGTTGTCCAGCTGCGAGGTCCATATGAGCTCACCCGAGAGCTCGTCCAAAGCGAACACGGCTCCCCCGGTCGTGCCGATGTACACAATGCCCTGGTCGACTGCAGGCCCTCCAAAGGGGAGTCCCCAGGTCTGGTATGTCCATTCGACGGATCCGTCCGCGGCGTCCAGAGCGAATATCTCGCCTCCCCAGGACACGCCGAACACGAGTCCATCGGAGGAGGCGAGGGCAGCCCTTGCGTTGAAGTCAAGTCCCGAATCCAGTCCGAGGGACCATATCGTCTCTCCCGAAGTCAGGTCCAGAGCGTAGAACCGTCCTCCCGCCGTACTGTAGAAGTCCGCATACACGACCCCGTCCTCCACCGTGGGCGTACACGAGTAGTAGTTGACACCCCCGAGCCTGCGCTCCCAGAGCACGGTCCCTTCATAGGGGTCCCTGGCTCTGATGGCCCCGTCAAGTGTGGCCGAGACGAGTATGCCTTCGGCCACAACAGGGCTGTTCCATAGCTGGAGGTTGTGAGGACCGTCGGACCACAGGGACGAAATCGGGGGGCTCAGCTCCGAAGGTGAGACACCGTGCCTCGGGAGGTTGTTCTGGTATGTCGGCCAATCATCGTTTGCCGGGACGGTGGCCGGCCTCTCCGGTGTCCGGAATGTGTAGTAGGAAGACGCATTGTCATCATATGCGGTGTTGCCGGCCTCGTCTACGGATTCGACGGAGAAGTAGTATGTTGTGTTCTCGGCAAGGCCCCTTACATTGATCTCATGGTTCGTGATCATGGACGAGTCGTATATGTCTGCCAGCGGCGGTGCAGAATCGCCATATCGCACGAGAGAGTCCGAGTGCTCGTCTGTGTTCCAGACGACGGTCGCACGGTTGAACCTCAGGTTGACCACGCCGACCCCTGAGATGACGGGCGGGTCATCATCGACATTGGCGTGGTCGTAGACCCATCCGCTCCCCCCAAGGCCGTCATCGGAATCATAATACGCAGCTGTTATGAGGTCTCCGTTCAGAACCTGCAGCTTCCCGTCGCCGCCCACAGGCACCGCGCTGTTCTCGAGTGTGATAGACCCTCGGAACACGCTGGTGGCCGGGCCGGTCTCAATCAGCAGGATCGTCTCCGGCGTTCCCTCAGTCGTGCTCCACAGCTGAGCTATGGCTGGGTCGTTCAGGCCCGGATCGACGTTGAGGTCGGTGTCCACGACCGTGACGATGACGTCCGCGTTCGACTGGTAACTGTCGCGGTCGAGCCCGATGGCTCCTGTCTTGGACGCGATCCCACCCGCCATCACGATCGCATAAGGCTGCGGGCCCATGGGCACGTTGTAGCCGCTCACCGCGACGGTCCACGAGCCTACTTGGACATCGGTCACGACGAGTACGCTCTCGACGTTGTTGATGTGATCGAGCTCGCCGCCTGGGTTGGGGACAGACTCACCTGGGTTCGTTCCCTCAAAGGCGTTGCCGTAGTACACGGTTCCATCAGGGGCGATCACTATCAGGTCGAGATTGTTGACCAACGCGGGGCTCGAATACACGGCTCCCGGATAGTCTGTCCAAACCAGTGTGATCTCGACGGGCGTTGAAGGGTCTCCGACCGCCAACTCGTAGACTGTGGTGCCGTATGTCACGAGTCCGGCCCTGTTGTCGTCAATGAAGAGGCGTCTCGAATCTCCTTGGAAGAAGAGAGAGTCGTCCAGGAGCACACGCCCCCATCCCTGGTTGTTGTTGGGATAGTAGGACTCGCCATTGGCGTAGGCACCCTCACCGGTCATCTCGGCCGCACCGTTGACCAGGGTGGCCTTGACAAGGGCTGCGGAAGGGGTGAATCCGTTCGCGACATCCTTTGTCCCCGTCGGATAGAAACCGTCCATGTAGTACTGTCTTATGAGTGCAACGGAGCCCGCAACGCATGGTGTTGCCATGCTGGTGCCGCTCAACTGCCAGTAGTCGTCGTACTCCCCGGCTGGGTCACCACCGCGGGCGGACCATATCGCATTCCCCGGCGCCATCACGTCGGGCTTTATTCGCCCGTCCGCTGCGGGCCCACGGCTGCTGAAGTACGCGACGCTCTCCATCATGCCGCCGTTGAGTGTCGCGCCCACCCCTATGACGTTCTTGGCACTGGCATACGGACTTACGATGCCTGGGGAGGTCCCCGAGTTCCCGGCTGCGAACAGCACGATGAACTCCTGGTTGTCCCAGAGGAAGTCGTCGGTCTGCTGAACTTCAGGGATGTACTCTCCGAACGCCGACCCCCAGCTGTTCGTGTGGATCCACGAGCCGTTGTCCAATGCAGGCTGGAACAGTCCGTGGAGGTCCTCTGGGGTATAGACATAGTATCCGTCGGGCGACAGATCCTGAACCTGCAGCTTCGCATCGAAAGCCTGGCCGTCATGAGGCCCGACCGAGCCGCTCGAGGCGAACGGGTCTCCATCGTACACGTGCCAGACGCCGTCATCCCCGGCAACGGTTCCAGAGACGTGCGTCCCGTGGTTGATGTCGTTGTCACTCAGGTCCCCCATGGCCCCGGCCGGGACGTAGTAGTTGGTCACCTTCCGGTGGTCGGGGCCTGGCGTGGCGTTGCCAGAGTCCTCGAACGCATCGTGCTCGAAGTCTATGCCTGTGTCGCCTACGGTCACGACCTGGCCAGTGCCCCATATGCCATGGTCATGCACTGGTGTCTCGTAGCTCGTTCCGTCTCCTGACTGAACGACCCACCTGGCGACGTCATTGAACACTGTTGGTTGTACGAACCTGTCGATCCACATAACCCCCGACACCCTTGCCAGGGGAGTCAGCGCCGCTTTGTCCAGAGAGGCCCGTACCATCCCAGAGTCGGTGTACGAGTAGATGATCCCCTTGCCGCCCAGCCTGCTGATCGCCTCTGCTATCCCGACAACTCTCGACTTCTCAAATGCGAGAACGCTGACCGTGATCTCAGAGCTGGTGCGTCCAGTGTCGGAATTGCCACGGTCCCCGGTGGCCTTTCTCAACTTGTCCTGCTGGGTATTTGTCAAATCGTATCCGTCGGCTGATGAGAGGCGCAGGTTGTCTCTGCTGAGGTCCCTCTCAAGTTCGTTCGATGGCGATGTTCTTGACAGAGTCGCGGACCCGGACTCCAGAACACCGACCACAACGTCCTTTCCGACGGAGTCGGCATTTATAGAAAGTGTAGTCGCGCCTTCAAGGGCGGTACCCGTTGTCCGTTCATTCGCCTCGGAGAGCATCTCCTCGAATCGGTCGGACAGGCGCGGGCTGAGCTTGTAGGCCGGCTCGAATACGCCCGTCCATCTTACATCTTGGAGCTGGTCGATAAGATCGATCAGGGAGGAGTCGACGCGCACCACGAATGCGTTGTAGTTGATGTAGCTGATTATGACCGCGCCCTGCAGTTCGAGTGATCTCTTCATGGTCTCGGTGATGGGCCTGTCGAACTGCACGATGTAATAAGGCGAATCAGGGGTCGAGGTCGAGGAGTAGCGTAGGTCAGGAGGGATGCTCAGCTTGTCGGAGAGAGGGTCGAAGGTGAAGTTGTTGACGTTGATGTACCGCATGTAGTCCGGCCATGCAGTGTTTTCACCAATGTCTCCCAAGTAGCCTCCATCACTCACGGCCGCGGCATATGCCAGCGGAGCGAAGATGGTCAACACGAGAATGATCCCCAGAAGCGAAGCGTTTGCGCTCACCGGAACTCTCTTCATGGCCCCCCCTCGAACCTCATCAGTCAATATCGGACGCGAATCTGCGCTAAATAATGGTTTTCATGGGAAACCCCGGGGGATGGCAGTTGGGAGGCATCTTTCCTGCTGCATGTGGCGGTTGATTTTAAATAACGGTTCCTCGGATTCACTGCCAACAGGGGTGGAGGTATGGCCGGCGAGATAACGGTTTCCGAGCGGATTCTCTTTCATCTTGGCAACTACGTCAAGTACGAGGACAAGTTCGAGGTCCCGTTCGACGTGACGCAGGACGGCATCTCACAGGCCTGCAGCATCTCAAGGGCCCACGCGGCCATCGAACTCAAGAAGCTGAGGGAGTCCGGGGTCATCGAAGAGCGCCTCTCCCATGTCAGGAGGGGCAAGTCCAGGCGGAAGGTCTACTTCCTCACCCAGGTGGGAAAGCCGAAGGCCCGCGATGTCCATCAGTACGTGAAGCAGAACAGCATAGCTCCGCTGGTGGACGCATCGAGGGTTTCACCTGCGTTCTCGTCGAGATCGAAGGCGATCAAGCGCTCATCCCCGCTGCCCACGGTGAGGGAGTTTTTCGGCAGGAAGAAGGAGCTGGAGGCCATCGGCGAGGCGCTTTCGAGTCCATCGTTCAAGGTCATCGATGTCCAGGGGATACCTGGTATCGGCAAGACGACGCTCGTCGCGAAGGTGGTCGCGGAGATGTCTGGGGAGCGCGTGTTCTGGTACTCCGCCAAGCCATGGGACTCGAATAGGACCCTCGCGGACGCCCTCGGCAGGTTCTTCTCGGACAACGGCAACAGGAGGCTGGCGGCCTATCTCTCGTCCGGGAGTTACGAGCTCGGCGACCTGAGCTTCCTCCTGAACCAGGAGCTGGCAGAGAACGGCTACATCTTCGTATTCGATGACGCGGACGCATGTGCCAACCTGCAGGAGTTCCTGAGGATGTTCAGGCACAGCTGCGGCGCTGCCAAGATAGTGACCACTTCCGAGCATCGTCCTGGGTTCTATGAGAGGTCCGACAAGGTCGCGCGGAAGGAGGTCTACGAGATGGAGCTCGAAGGCCTTGACCTCAGGTCGGCAGTCGAACTCCTGAAGGTCAGGGGCATCGAGGGCCAGATGGCGACAGAGCTCGCGAGAGCTACCAACGGCCATCCGCTGTCGCTGGAGATGGTCACCGCCTCCAGTCCTGTGGAGGCGAGGTATCAGGTCACACAGTACTTCGAGGAGAAGTTCTACTCCGGGCTCTCGGAGGAGGAGAGGTCGCTCCTGCAGCTCGCGTCCGTGTTCCAGCAGCCCTTCCCTTCGGAAGCGATCCCCAGGGAGCTGCGGACGACCAGGAAGGGTTCGATGTTGAGGGAGAGCGCTCCGGGCCGTTTCGAGATACACTCCTCCCTCCGGAGCTTCGTCTACGAGGCGATGAGTCCCGACGAGCGTGCGAAGTGGCATAGCGCCGCCGCGGACTTCTACCTGAGGGCCGAAGAGCAGCAGGAGCGTCTGTACCACCTGATCAAAGCTGGCAGGTCCCTGGAGGCCGATATGTTGGTCTCTCGGGCGGCGGATGAGCTGCTCGCGAAGGGCAACGTCCAGAGGCTCTGGGATATGCTCAGGGGTCTCACGCCGTCAAAGGAGAAATACAGGCTTTCGGTCGAGTTCTTCAAGGCGAGGGTTGCGAGCCTGGTCGGGCAGTATGATTCTGCCTGGGCGATGCTCGAGAGGCTGTCATGTGCCGAGAGCGTTCCGACCAGGGCAGAGGCGCTTGTCGAGATGGGCAAGATCAGGAGCAAGAAAGGCGACTTGGCCCCCGCCTCACAGCTCTTCTCCGACGCGCTGAAGGTCGCGGACGAGCTCCCGAGTGTGCGCTCAAAAGCGCTCAGGGGCCTTGGGGTCGTGGAGAGCAAGCTCGGGAACTACGGGAAGGCCCGGGAGCTTCTCGAGAGGAGCGCGATCGACGCAATGGCTGCCATGGATCCCACGGGGATGCTCAAGGCCCATATGGAGCTGGGCAACGTCTTCATAGGTATGGGCAGGTACGAAGACGCCATCGCTCACTTCTCCAAATGCGCAGCCGGCTTCGGCCCGGTCGAGCTGGCCAACGTCTATGTGAACATGGGCATCGCATCCGTCTATCTCTCCCGTCCAGAGGAGGCGAGGCTGCACCTCGAGAACGCAGTCCGACTAGCAGACGAGACCGGACAGCCGCGCTGCAAGGCCTACGCCCTCACATCGCTGGCGGAGGTGCTCGTGGGCGCGGGGAAGCCAGAACAGGCCAAGGAGCACTCGTTCCGCGCTCTTGAGATACTGACCGAGCTGGGCGACAGGATCGGGGCCTCAGCAGCCTACGCGAACCTCGGCATGGCTGAGCGGTCCCTGGGCGACCTGTCCTCGAGCGAGGAGCATTACGCGGAGAGCATGTCGGCCCTGGATGGGATGGAGGTGCCCAGGAGCCTAGGCCATCGGAAGCTGGAGTTCGGGCAGCTCCTGGCGCAGAAGGGCGAGAGGAAACGCGCAAGGGAGATGATCGGGGATGCCCGCGTGCTTTTCCACAAGGTCGGCGCTGAAGACATGGTGAGGCGCGCAGACAAGGCCCTCTCGGAGGTCAGCAAGGGCTGAGCGCCCGGATGTGCAGAGAACCGTTAGATCTGGGGCATGCTCTTGAGCCAGTCGACATCGGAGATGTATATGTCCCGGATGTCCTTGAGGCCCCAGCGAAGCATCGCAAGCCTCTCGAAGCCCAGCCCCCAGGCCAGGACAGGCTCCTTGACGCCCAAGGGCTCTGTGACCTCGGGCCTGAATATGCCCGCACCCCCTAGCTCCATCCACTGGCCGTTCCAGAGCACGTCGACCTCCAGGGACGGCTCGGTATAGGGGAAATAGCCCGGCCTGATTCGTATCTTGGGTATGCCCATCTGCCTGTAGAACTCCTTCAGGAGGCCACACAGCATGTGGAAGTTCGCGCCCTTCTCGCATACGATGCCTTCTATCTGCGTGAACTCAGGGAGGTGCGTCGAGTCCATGGCCTCGTTCCTGAATATCCTGCCCACGCAGAACGCCTTGAAGGGCGGGTTGGGGTGCTCCGCGATGTACCTCGCACTGTTGACCGTGGTGTGAGTCCTCAGGAGCGCCCGCTCCGCCTCGTGCCTGCTCCACTTGTATCTCCATCCAGTGGAGCCGGTCGTCCATCCGTTCTCGTGGACCTGCTTGACCTTCTCCACGAGGGCCTCGTCCTTCGACAGGTCGATCCTCTCGGGATGCTTGATGTAGAAGGTGTCGTGCAGCTCCCTCGCGGGATGGTCCTGCGCAGTGAACAGGACGTCCATGTTCCAGAAGGCGCTCTCCACGAACTCCCCCCTCAGCTCGGTGAAGCCCATGCTCAGGAATATCGACCGGACCTTCTCGACCTGTATGGTCAGAGGATGCTTCCGGCCGCCGTGGAGGGTCGGTGCGAACGCTTTCACATCGTACTTCCTGATATCGACTTCGCGCCACCGGCCCGACTGTATGAGCTCGGGGGTGAGCTGTCCCACCTCCTCCTTCACCTCCAGCCCTAGCCCAGCCACGCGCTGGCCGAGTTCGGTCATCGAGACGGTCCTCACGGTCGTGTGCCTCTCGTTGAGGAAATCCTTCCTCTGCCTGAGTGCCTCGAGTACATCCCTATCAGCCTCGGTCTCCTCGATGACCCCTTCCGTGAGCTTCTCGATCAGGAGCTCGTCCCCTCCCCTCTTGGTCAGGGCCTCAAGTCCCTTCTGCGTCAGGGTGATGACGGTGTCGTTGCCCTCCTTGGAGATGTCCCCCCATCCTTTCCTTCTTATCCACCCAAGCGCGATCGAGATCTCGTCGTTCCGCAGCTTTCCGCTATTCTTGAGGTCAGCCATGGAGCCCTTGCCGCCGTGGTCCTTCGAAAAGACTTCGAGCGCGACCCGCTCCGGGAGAGGCTTCTTGGCGATGTCCTGGCTCTTGAGAGTGTAGCTCTTCACGATCCTCTCATCGATATTGACCAGTCCCTTGGCTTGGAGCCAAGACGAGGCGTTCATGACCTCGACCAGCTGGTTCAGGCCGCTCCTGCGCAGGATGTCCTCAGGGGATGCCTTCCCAAGCTCCTGCAGCGCCTTGAGAACCCTCTTCTCGAAACCGCTCAGCTGCTCGGCTATGTCCTTCTCTGCCATGCCGGGGGCTCATCGGGAGGACTGCTTATCTACTTTTCCGGTTCCAGCTGGCCTGTCAATAATCGATCTCTTTCTCGTACGGCTTGATGTCATAGACGGGGGCGCCGTCCAACGCGTCCAAGCCCCGCACGGTCACGATGTTGCCCCGGATGCTGACGAGCTCGACCAGCGTGAGGCCGAGTTTGTTTGGACGAGTCGGAGATCTCGACGCAAAGACGCCTACCAGCGGTTTCCTTGGGTCGTGCCGAGGGTGGACCTTCATGACGGTCTCCCGTTGTCTGTGGAATCCGAAGATGACCCACACGTGCTCGAAGTGGCCTAGCTTGTAGAGCCCCTCGACATATCGGCGGCCGAAGACCAGCTTGGACCTCACTGCGTCCCAGTCCTCGACCGTCTCCCTGATCCCGTTCCTGACAACGGCTATGGGCTTCAGTTTCACGGCTGCCGGTCCCCTCAGTCCCTTACGAAGAAGTCCTCGATGACATCCTTTGCCTTCTCCCTCTTCCTCTGGTGTTCTTCGAGGTACTTCCAGACCTTGTCCAGCAGCAGATGCTTGCACTCGCCGCACAGGATCTTGCCTGACTTGCAGTCGGAGTACAGCTTCGCCAGCTTGTCGTCATCGGGCTCGAACAGGAACGTGTTGTACGCGTGTACTGAGCATATCTCCGGGTTGCCACCGAGCTTCCTCTGCTCCTCGACCGAGACCCTCCCGCCTGTGAAGGCGTTCATCACCTTGCGCTTGACCGTCTTCTTGTCGTCAGTGGTGAAAATCGTGGCATCAGCAGAGGTTGATGTTGACATCTTCTCCGAGCCGCCAAGGGATGGCATGAGCTTCGCATGTATCAGCGCAGGCTTGTAGAACCCGAGACCCTCCGCTATGTCCCGCGTGATCCTGAAGTGTGGGTCCTGGTCTATCCCGCACG
>CAZHTV010000045.1:0-11810 GCA_964535775.1 uncultured Thermoplasmata archaeon
CACAGTCGAAGAATGATCAGAAGAAGAAGAGGAGTTGATTGATTGAAAGTATGCATACCAACGAACGGTCGCGGAGGGCTCGAGGATATCGTCTGCGAACACTTCGGGAGAGCGCCGACTTTCACGGTAGTCGATACAGACACGAACTCCGTAGTCGTCGTGCCGAATGCCAGCGAGCACATGGGGGGCATTGGCAAGCCCCCTGAGCACATAGCCAGTACTGGCTCCGAGGTGCTCGTGTGCTCAGAGCTGGGGCCGAGGGCGATCGGGATGTTCGAGTCCTACGGGGTCGAGGTCTTCGTGGGAGCTCGGGGAACGGTCAGGGAAGCCGTGGAGCTGTGGAGACAGGGCAAGCTCGAGAGGGCTTCGGACGTGAACGCGTGCCGGGAGCACCGGCACTGATGCGGCCGGATGGCCTCGGCGGACGGCGTGATCTGAGCATGGACCCAGCCCACACGACGGGTGAGCGCGGTTGCGCATAAGCGTGGCGAGCGGCAAGGGCGGCACAGGCAAGACCCTCGTGGCGACCAACCTGGCCGCCATCGCTGAATCATCGCTCCTTGTGGACCTCGATGTCGAGGAGCCGAACTGCTACATCTTCGTGGAAGGAGAGCAGAAGAGCGAGCAGGTCTTCCGGCCCGTGCCTGTGATTGACGAGGGGAAGTGCACGAGGTGTGGCATATGTGCCGAGGTGTGCGAGTTCCATGCGATCGTCGCTCTACCGAAGACAATAATGACCTTCGAGGAGCTCTGCCACGGGTGCGGGGCGTGCAGCATGTTCTGTCCCGAGGGCGCAATCACGGAGAAGGGCAGGGCTATGGGGGAGATCATATCCGTCCAGGCGGACGGCCGCCGAAGACTGCTCTATGGCAGGATGAGGATTGGGGAGCCAGCACCCGTACCTCTCATACGCCAGGTCAAGAGCAGGATACCGAGGGATATCCTGGCCATCGTCGACTGCCCTCCCGGAACCGCCTGTCCTGCGGTCGAGAGCATGCGGGGGTCCGACTTCTGCGTGCTGGTGACCGAGCCGACGCCGTTCGGCTTCCACGACCTCAAGCTCGCGCTCGAGGTGGCCAGGAAACTCAGGATACCGCATGCGGTCTTCGTGAACAAGCACGGCCTGCCCGGCCCAAATATCAATGAGTATTGCAGAAGCTGGGGTATACCCATCGTAGGGCAGCTGCGGCATGACATACAGATCGCGAGGGACTACTCGGAGGGGCGGCTGATCGTGGCCGATCAGGCGCACAAGGAGACCTTCGACGGGCTCCTGAAGAGAATACTGGAGGAGGCGGCCAGGCGATGAAGGAGATTGTGGTCCTGAGCGGAAAGGGCGGCACGGGAAAGACGATGCTCGTGGCCAACTACGCCGTCCTGGCCAAGGGGGCAATCCTCGCGGACTGCGATGTCGACGCGCCCAATCTGCACCTGCTGATGGCCCCCGAGGTCAAGGAGTCGGGGCCCTTCGCCAGCATGAAGGCCGCGTGGATAGACGGGACCAAGTGCGTCAACTGCGGCGAGTGCGTCCCTCTATGCCGGTTCGGGGCGATCAAGTGGATAGGCAATTCGAACCTCAAGAAGGTCGCGATTTCGGTCGACGAGTGCGAAGGGTGCGGCGTCTGCGCCAGGGCCTGTCCTGAGGAGGCGATCTCGATGGTCGAGCGCAAGGGCGGGGACTGGTTCATCTCCTCGACAAGGCACGGCACCATGGTGCACGCGTTGCTCGAGCCCGGAGGGGAGAACTCGGGGAAGCTGGTTGCCCTGGTCAAGCAGAAGGCGAGGGTGCTAGCCAGGAACACGGGCGCAGAGCTGGTCATCGTTGACGGGCCTCCAGGAATCGGGTGCGCTGCCATATCGACCCTCTCTGGAGCGAACCTCGTGGTCCTTGTGACCGAGCCTACGAAGTCCGGGGCGAGCGACTTCGCGAGAGCCCTGAACCTGGCGGAGTCCTTCAGGTGCAGGACCTGCTACATAATCAACAGGGCGGACATCAACCCACGCATGGCGCAGGAGATAGACAGAACGGCGGCAGACAGGGGGGTGCAATGCCTGGGCAAGATACCTTACGACGAGGAGGTGGTGGCATCGATGGCCGTGGGCAAGACAGTCGTCGAATCCGGGAAGGGGGAGGCCAGGAAGAGCATAGTGGATACATGGAACGCGCTCATGGACATCGTCAGGACGAGCGACGACTCGACCGCCGCGGAGGGTCCCCATGACCGGTGACCGAGCAAGGGTGTCGATCGTATACGACTCCGTCGCGGTCCAGGGGTTCGAGACGGGATGGGGGTTCTCGGCGCTCATATACACATCTGACAGCAAGATCCTGTTCGACTGCGGCTGGGACGGGCACATGCTGACCAGGAACCTTGCGCGCCTCGGCGTGCACGCCGCTGCGATAGACAAGGTCGTGCTTTCCCACATGCACTGGGACCACATATCTGGTCTGACCGAGCTGCTGTCTCAGTCGACCCCCGCGAAGCCGATCGAGGTCTACCTCCCTAAGGCGTTCTCGGACAATCTCAAGAGGGAGGTCGTGAAGCACGCAATCGTCACAGAGGTCGAAGGGGCCTGCGAGATCGCCTCCGGGGTGAGCAGCACCGGGTCACTCGGATCCGAAATCAAGGAGCAGTCCTTGGTTGTCCGCTCAGGCGAAAAGGCGGCGGTACTCACAGGCTGCGCTCACCCTGGCCTGAGGGACATAATGGCAAGGGCTTCCGAGATCGTTAGGCCGACAGCGCTCATCGGAGGCCTCCACGGCGCGCGAGCGGACGATGTGCCGAAGGAGTTGGAGCGCTTGGTCCTGTGCCATTGCACCCAGGCGAAGGCGGAGCTGCTCAAGGAATTCGGAGAGAGGGCCTCGGTGGGGCTGGTCGGAGCCAGCTATACTGTGTAGCCTCCGGTCGCTCCGGCCGACTCCGACATGTCCTGACGGACTAGAGCTTCTTGTGGCAGAACCACCAGTCGTAGCACTCGAAGTTCTGCAGCCTCTCCTTGGCCGTCTTCTCGTCGCTCGCGGGCGGTATTATGACCCTGTCCTTGAGTATGGCGTTGTTGGGCCAATTCGCCGGCATCGCGACCTTGTTCTGGTCGGATGTCTGGAGGGCCTTGACCGTCCTGAGCACCTCGTCTATGTTCCTGCCAAGCTCCTGCGGGTAGTAGAGTATGAGCCTGAAAGCGCCGTTCGCATCGACGACGAACACCGCCCTCACGGTGTTCCCGCCCTTGCCGGGATGTATCATGCCCAGCCTCTGGGCGAGGGAGCCCATCCCGTCCGCTATGACCGGGAACTTGATCTCGACGCCCATCTTATCCTTGATCCATTCGGTCCACTTGATGTGCGACTGAACTTGGTCTATCGAGAGGCCTATTAGCTCGCAGTTCAGCTTCGCGAATTCGCCCGATGCGCTCGCGAAGGCGATGAACTCCGTGGTGCAGACAGGGGTGAAGTCTCCGGGGTGGCTGAACAGTATGAACCACTTGCCCTTGTAAGCGCTCGGCAAGACCATTTTTCCGTGCGTCGTCTGTACCTCGATCTCAGGGAACTTGTCCCCCAACAGGGGCATATAGCCCACTTCTTTGTCCGCCATCTCTCTCACAACTCCGTCAATCGGGGCATGGCTCCTGGAGCCTCCTGCCCCCGTGTGCATCACACATCTAGCTGTTAAGAATCACGCCTAACCTGTCTGCCGTGTGTGGGGACTATTGGTCTCGGATTCGGTGGTGGATTAAATAGTATGCAGTTGATTCGTTCCTGACGGTGATATGATGGATGAGGTGGGAATCCCCAAAGAACCTACGGACATGCTCTCCACACCAGGGTTCGCCTGGAGAGTCGGGCTGTCGATCATGGTGGTGTTCGGCTGGCTGGCCTTCCTGATCATCTGGCTGTTCTTCTATGCGGGCGAATACGATGTGTTCCAGAACATAGCGATATTCCTCGTCTCGATAATCGTGAGCATAGGCATACTGGCGGCGGCCTGGGCCACATGGGGCATCAGGTATGCATCCAGGTTCGGGGGCCACGGAGCTGAATGTACGAAGCCCAAGGGCACCTGGGTCCTCAACATGGTGGCTGGGCTAGGCTGGCTGATATTCCTGATCATATGGCTGTACTTCTATGCCGGCGACTACAACGGCTACCAGAACCTCGCCATCTTGATCACATCGCTTCTTGTGCTCGGCGCGGTCACGAGCAGCACCTGGGTGGTCAGATGGATCAGAGCGTCGAGGAGAAGCCGGTGAGCCGGGTTTGAAGAGGTACAGGGTTGCCTTCATATGCGTCGAGAACGCCTTCAGGAGCCAGATAGCTCAGGCGTTCGCCGAGTTGCGCTCGGCCGACGTGATCGAGGCCTTCAGCGGAGGGAGCGCCCCCGCCAGTACCGTGGACCCGGCAGCGGTGGCGGTCATGCGAGAGGTCGGCATTGACATCTCGGGGCGAAGGCCGAAGTCCCTGCCCGATGAGGTCCTGCGCACTCTCGACCTCATAGTGCACATGGGATGCGGTGATGGAGTCTCGTGCCTCGCTGTGCTCGGGGTCCCGAGTGAGGACTGGAACATAGACGATCCAGGGTCGGACATCGACAAAGCCAGGGAGACGAGGGAGACCATCAGGGCCGAGGTGGACCAGCTCGCTGAGAGACTACGGCAGGGGAAGGTGCAACCAGAGGTGGAATTCAAGCTGAACCCTCGGATAGAGCCCCTCCGATGACTGTCGCGACCTTCCGGGGAGACACTGCTTCCCAATCAGTCCTGTCTTCTGCGCCCGAGGAGAAGAACGAGCCCGACAAGAGACACAAAGACGAAGAACAGACCGAACTCCGGTATCGGCTCGATCGGCACCGACGTGCTGGCGAGCGGGTAGTAATCCTTTGCGTTCGCGGACCCGGACACGTTGTAGGGCACGTCGACTATGCCGTCCATGTCGACGTCAGGAACGGCCCAGTCGTGCCAGTAGTTGCCGTAGCCGTGCGGGGAATCTGACGAGTTCCACCGGTTGTCTCCGCCGTTGTCGCAAGCCTGCGCGTGCAGAGGATCGTGTGACTCCATTGAGCCGTTGTTGTATGCGAGCACGTTGTTCCAGACCCTGTTGCCTGAGCATGCAGAGTCGAGGCACACGCCGAACTCAGCATTCCCGTACAGGACGTTGCCGGATATGTTGCAGTCCAGGGAACCCCACAGGTATACCCCGCGGCGATTCAGAGAGCACGAATTGTTGTCGATCGTGCACCCGTTGCTCCCCCAGATGCTGATGGCCATGTCGCCGCTCCCGTTGCATGTGTTGTTCCTTATGACAGTGCGGTCGGACATTCCTACCATCACGCCGCAGGCCAAGTTGGAGAGGAAGCTGTTGCGCTGCACCATGGTCTCAGGCGACCCGGTGACCATCGCGCCGTGCATGCCCTCGGAGGCGTTGTTGTCGATGATACGATTGCCCGTCGACAGCGAGAGACCCTCGCAGACGCATATCCCGATGCCGCACCGCAGGACCTCGTTGTCCTCCACGACGTTCCCGCTAGAGCCCCTAAGCCGAACGCCTTCCGAGACGCAGTCGGTGACGACATTGGACATTATGCTGCCGTCATCGCAGTGAGCGAACTCCACGCCGACCTGGTTGTCGGACAAATCGCAGCCGATTACGCTTATGTGGCTCGAGAAACCCGCGAGCACGCCCACGGTGCAGTCCGACAAGTCCAACGATGCCGCCGTGATCCATGTGCACTCCGCGAGCACCGCCTGGCCCGTGGACGAGGGCAGGGACATGCCGGACGCCCCGACCAGGTACGCGAGCGTCCTGCCGTTCACCGAGTTACCCGGGTCTACCATGTGTGAGTTCCAGCAAGCAGGGAAATCCGACTCGATGTACAGTCCACAGCCGACCAATGTGTTCCCGACCATGGACATGGACGGAGAGTCCGCCAGCCGGACTCCGTAGTCACAATCCCTGATCTCGTTCAGATGAAGCTGAATGTTTTCCGCGGACCGCGCGACCACGCCGGATGCGCAGTTGGATATCTCGTTGTCCACGAAGAGACCGGCTGAGAGCGTGGATTCAGTGGAGATGCCCTCGGCGCTCCCAGAGAGCCGGCAGAGTGTGACCTCGCAGGCCGTGGACGCGCTGAGGTGCATGCCGTACTGCTCGTTGTCCTCGCATGTGGTCCTCCACACTTCGCCCGAGCTGCACATGCTCAGCTCCAGACCGGACCTGAGGTTCCTGCTGCAATTGGAGTTCTCGACCTTCAAACCATAGCTGCCGTAGCCGTACACACCTATGTAGCCGTCCGAGCAGGTCGAGTTGCTCACCGTGACCCCGTCAGAGAAGGCCAGCTCGACCCCCACCGTGGCGTTGCTGAGGTCAAGCCCGTCCACCCTTATGTCAAGGCATTCAGTCAAAATGATCTGTCCGGGTGTGCCAACAATCACCAAGCCGACAGCCGATACGAGATACAGGACGGGAAGGCCGTTGACCGAATTCGTGGGGCCGATGTCGTGCGTGCCCCAGTGCTCTGGCATAGGCCCCTCTATGAAAATCCCGTCATTGGTCATCCGGTTCTCACTCAAGACGACGCCAACGGAGTCGGAGACCGCGATCCCAAAGACGGAATCATCCACTGTATTGTTGTATGCATAACACGAGTTGCACATCGAAAACCTTATCCCAGCGCTGGACTCGGAACAGACGTTGTCTGAGACATTCACGTCTGAACAGAGTGCCAGGCAGATGCCGTCCCCGTGGGACCTGCCAAGGTCGTTCCTAGTGATCTCGCCCTGGACCAGGCCGTGGCATCTGACCCCGCAGTCACCGTTGTCAGTGCAGGTGTTCTGGCCGACATGGCATCTCTCTCCGTCGTAGCACCTCAGGCCCGATCCGCCGTTGCCCTCGCACCTGTTCCCCTCGGCGCGGCCGTCATGACACCTGCCCATGCCCATGCCGTCACCGTCGTTGCCATGGCAGTGGTTGTCCGCGAGTGTGCATCTGCCGCTGTCCTCGACGCATATCCCGTGCTCTCGGTTGTCCCCGCAATCGTTCCCCCGGACTTCCAGGTCGTCGCACCTGAGCCCCCTGACGCCATGCCCGTTGTCCGAGGCCTCGTTCCCGCGCACCCGGCATCCGGAGGAGTCCTCGATTGAAATCCCGCAGCTGCCGTGCCCTGAACTTCGGCTGTCCTCCACGGAGCAGGCGTGGCAAGAGCTCAGGTAGAAGCCTGAATCAGAGCTGTCCGTCGCAGTAGAGTTAAGGGTCGACCCGAATTCGCTAAGCAACTCCATCACGCCGAACTGGCCGCCGGTGCAGGTGTTGTTAGCGAGCAGGAAATACCTCGTCAGGCTCACCTGCATGCCAGATATGACGTTGCCATGTGCCGAGTTGAGCTGCATGGATAGATTGCCGCAGCCCTGCGCGCTCATGCCAATAATGTTCCCCGAGCAGTTGTTGCCCACGGCCGAGCACCACTCTGAGTCTAAGAGATATACGCCCTCATCAGCCATCGTGCAGTTGTTCCCAATGATGTTCACCAGGCTCGACGAGGCCACCTCGATGCACTTCTGGCCGTTCACGCATTCGCTGTTTGTGACGGTCGCATTGGTGACATTGAACAATGATATGCAAGCGAGGGTGGCATCGTGGACGTAGCAACTGTCTATGATCAGATGATAGCTGGTGTTCCCCACATAGATGCCCTTGGAGTATCCCATGGCGGCGATCTCATACCCTCTGATGATGAATGGGTTCAGCTCGCCGCCGTCCCCCTGCCAGCCCTCCGCGGTAGCCTGCGCCTGTAGTTCGGAATCGCTGTCTACGAGTATCACGCCGTGAGGGTCGTAGTTCGTATGGGACTTCTGCATGCTCGAGGACCGTGCCAGCGCGAACCCGATAGATGAGACCAGGATCACGGTTATGACGATGTAGGCCCACCGGCCCTTGCCCCTCCGTCGTCCGTTTCGCTCCCTCAGTCCCCTTGACGCGCCCGTGAGGCCGTTCTTGGTGTCGGCGGCAGCAGGCAGGGGTCGGAACCTAGACCCAGAACGAGCGATAACGCCTCTGCTGTCTGCATGTCTTGACTGCACCCGATTCCCCCCGACGACCCGTTCGTTTGATGGTGTGAGGAATGACACATATAACTACATTTCGAAAGTCGCTCTGTTATATAGCCAGAATGAACATAGTCAGACACTGGCAGCAGCATAGCCGGCCTCCTGCATCGACATGAACAGAGCGTACTGCGTGGCTGCTATCATCACCGACAGCTCTTGGCGGCTGGTGAAGCCTGTCCCGAGGACGACCCTGACGCGCGAGCCGAAGGTGCTCGGAATCATCGTGAACTGAACATCGCCGAGGTCGTCGGTCACGATGCACCTGGCCCGCAGAGTGCTCATCTTGAACCCGAACCTGCGTCCGGTGGCGAAAGTGAACTCGCCTCTGTTGAACGGACCGAGGCGTAGCGCGCCGATCTCCTCCTTCGTGCCCGAGTCGAGTATCGTGACTCCCCTTCGGATCAGAACCGACCACTTCAGGTCCAGGCTAAGGCCTTCCATTTCCACCCGGCCCAGGCTGCTGAGAACTCCTTCGACGGACAGACGGCCGTACAGCTGCCCGTCATCTCCGAGCAGCTCGAACCTGCGGCTCATCAGCCCCATCCTCTGCCACCAGAGGCTGGCGCCCAGGAACCTGTCGAACGGCCTCAGATCAACTCCCCCTGTGAGACTGGATTACCTTGCAGGGTTTATCCCGGTTTTGGTGGGATTCCACGAGCGGTCAGTGCGCGTGCTGCGCCCCGTGGGTGCGCTCTGGTTCGAAATTCACAGGCATCAGAGCTGCGAAGGCGGCTGCGAGCGCCTCGGAGAGGGTCGGGTGTATTACCTGCGCACGAGCGAGCGGGACGTAGGTCTGCGCCTCCGAGTTCATCAGGTTGACTATCTGCTGCACGAGGATCGATGCCTGTGGCCCGACGACCGTGCCTCCGAGTATCCTCATGCTCGGGTACTCGACCACCACCTTCACGAAGGCCTCCTCGTCGCCGTATGCGTAGCCCATGGCGGTATGATGGTACCTGCTGAGGCCGACCATCACCTTCCTGTCAGGCTTCGCCTCCTGCTCGGTCATGCCCACCTGGCCGACCTGGGGGTTCGTGAAGACTGCATGCGGGACCGCGTGCAGGTCCACTGTGACCTTTCGGTCGCCGAACATGTTGGCCCTCACGACGGAGGCTTCGTAGTTGGCCGTGTGCCTGTACATGTTCCTCCCGAGGCAGTCCCCGAGGGCGAATATGTTGGGCTTGGACGTCTCGAGGAACTGGTCGACCTGGACCCAACCTCTCTCATCCGTCCTGATGCCCGTCATCTCGGGCTTCAGCCAGTCCGCGTTCGAGCGGACTCCTGTCGCCACCAGGAGGTGCTGGCCCTCCAATATCTTCTCAGAGCGCTCAGCAGGGTCCCGGATGGTGACTGCCACGCCTCTTTCCGAGCGCTCCACCTTAAGCGTGTCCGTGCCAGTGTGGACGTCTACGTGCTTCGACAGGCGCTTCTTGACCAAGGCGCTGGTCTCCGGCTCCTCACGCGGGAGCAAGACAGGGTTCCTTCCGACCAGGGCGACCCTCGTGCCTATGGCGGAGAAGAAATGAGCGAACTCGCAGCCTATGTAGCCTCCACCCAGGATCACCACGCTCTCCGGCTGCTCCTCGATGTCGAAGACCGTCCTGTACGTGTGGAATACAATCTTGTCGAGGCCGGCTATCGGGGGCACTTGGGCCCTGGCACCAGAGGCGATGACTATCCTCGGCGCGCTTATGGTCTCGCTGCCGACCTGCATCGTGTAGTCGGACACGAAGCTGCCTATGACAGGGTAGAGGTCCATGTCCCGTGTGTGCTTCGCACCCTCCTCCATCTCGCGCCTGCCCGTGAGCACGATGTCCCACATGCGCCTCTTGACCGCTGCGAAGTCGACGCGAGGCGCCCCGAAGGATACCCCTATCCTGGCGGCGTCCTCGGCCTCGCGGATCACATCCGCAACATGAATTAGCACCTTAGATGGGATGCAGCCTCTGTTGAGGCATGTGCCTCCGAGGGGGCCCTCCTCGACGACTGCCACCTTCAGCCCGCGCTGGAGCGCGGCATCAACGACGTTAATGCCAGCCCCCGAACCGACAACTATGAGGCCGTACTCCTTCATCCGGCTCCCCCTCCTGTGATGCAGTTACCCCATCAAAAGCATTCAGCCGGATTCGACGCGCAAATCTCATGGAAAAAGCTCTAGAGGGTGGACAGCATCACATCGTGACAGATGGAGCAAAGAGAGCCAAGTCCGCAGGTCGTGCACAGCTTCACCATGGGCACCGAGCTGTCACACGCACAGCTGCTCAACTTCCCGAACTTCATCAGGGAGCACATGGCGTTCGGCCAGCTTCCCGGGGTGAGGATGTCGGACATGGAGGCCTACGCCAGCTCCAAAGGGCATTACATGGAGTTCAGGTCGGGACCCGAGAGGAAGCAGTACGAGTGTACCGTCAGGGTCTACCTCGAGCGCCCCATGAAGGTCGAGATAAGGTCGGGCTCCGGCAGGGACGAGGGTTTCGAGAAACAGCTCGAGAACGTCCTGCTCATGGCCGTGCAGTTCTTCGAGGAGCAGGCACGTACCTCGACGCTGTACATCGCGTTCCTCCCAGGCAGCCCGAGGACTGCGAGGCTGGGCAGGAGCTTTTCGTTGTTCCGGGCGATCTTCTCCGGGAACATGATGACTCTGTTCCTCCTCTCCATAATCATAGGTGTGTTCATCTTCTCGATCATGAGCGTCCTTGGATATGCTGAATACGCCCCGTTCGTGCTCATCGCGCTCCTGCTGTCGCTCGTGCTCTCGGCCGGGAAGCTGTCATCGCTGCGGAGCCCATGGCAGATCACTCCGACCGCGGGAGAGGTCGTGATAGTGCAGCACCAGGTCCCCGAGGGCATGCTCGCGATGTATGTCGGCGAGTTCAGGGACAGGATCGCGGTGGCCAAGCAGAGAGCCTATGACATGTTCAAGGACCGTCCTGCGGACGCCTCGAGAGAGAGGATTTCAGAGGTGTTCCGGGATTCCGGCCTGCCCGCGAAGCCCGAGGACTTCCTCGTGAAGCGGGTCGATGTCAGGGGCATAGTCGAGAGGGTCGCGAAGCGGTTCGACATGCCGATGCCCGCGATCGTGGTCAGCCAGGATGCGCGGCCCAACGCCGCAGCGACGGGGTTCACCAAGAGACTCGCGACAGTCATCGTGACGATGGGCCTGCTCGTGCAGCTCGAGGAAGAGGAGGTGGAGGTCGTCATCGGGCACGAGCTGAGCCACCTCCGTTCTGGAGACCCGATCGTGCTGTTCTCGCTGATCGTGGCCGAATACCTCCTGAGGGTCACGGTACTATGGCAGTTCATAATCATCATCCCAGGGCTCTGGCTGCTGTACATATTCGGCGTGTTCTGGTCCATATTCTTCTTCGGGAAGTTCCTGGAGAGCAGGGCTGATCTAGAGGCAGCGCTGATCATGAGGAAGCCGAAGGTCATGGCAGGGTCGCTGAAGAAGATAGGCTTCAGGAGGCTCGTGCTCATGGAGAGGTTCCTCGAGCCCGGCGGCAGCCGGCTCGGCGAATGGGTCAAGTTCGACCCGCACCCGCCGCTGTACTTCAGGATACAGCGGCTCGAGTCGCTGGACCTGGACAATCCCCCTCGGCACCCGTTCCTTTCGTCTGTGAGGGCCGTGCTCTCCGGCTTCATCAGCTCACGCAACATCCCTTGAGCGAAGCTGTTCGCCGAACCATTGATTAACTGGTAGAGCGGTGCTGAGC
>CAZHTV010000046.1:0-11503 GCA_964535775.1 uncultured Thermoplasmata archaeon
TCCTGAACACCCCGCCCCCGAAGACGATAGTCGGTTTGAGCAACGTGTCGAGCGGGGCCGAGGAGCGCAGCCTGCTCAACAGGACGTACCTCGCGATGCTCCTCGGGCGTGGGCTGGACGCAGCAATAGTGGACCCGAACGACGAGGAACTCATGAAGATGGTCAGGGCGGCCGAGGTACTTCTTAACCAGAAGCTCTACGCCCACTCCTTCCTCAGAGCTTGAGCGTGGAGGCGCATCATTTGGATCCCAAGAAGCCAATCAACCTCGAGCCACTGAGGGGCGCGTGGGAGAGGGCAGCCTATCTGAACCCGAAGCGCCTCTCAGAGACGCTAGACCTCTCCATGGTGCCCGGGACGAAGAAACCGGTCCTGCGGGTGATGGACAAGGACTGCGCCGTCGACTTCGAATCGAGGACCATGACATATCTCGGCCCTGGCGAGCAAGAGGTCGCACCTCATCTGCAGATTCTAGTGCTGCACTACCTCGAAGGCGCCGGCAAATCGCAGCTAGCCAACAGGCTAGTCACTTTCAGGGACTTCGAGGGAGGGGCCATATACTACCCGGCATTCAAGGCCAGGACGATTGACGTCATAGTCAAGGAGTTCGGGGACAAGCCTGAGCTCTTGAGGCGCATAGGGGAGGCCATGAGGGGTGAGCTGGTCGATGTGGGCTCAGTCGGGATCAAGGTGAACTTCTTCCCCCGGATGCCCGTGGTCGTCGTGCTCTGGCTGGGAGACGAGGAGGTCCCCGCCGCGGCGAACATGCTCTTCGACGCGAACACTGGGAAGGTGCTTCCGACCGAGGACATATCGGTCATGGGCGGCGCCCTGACGAGAAGGCTGGTGAAGCTCGCGAGGGCCTAGGCAGAAACGCTAGCGCTCGTCCGGATCCATGCTCCCTCATGCAAGAAGTCACTGCGTGAAGGTCTCGGCCTTCTCGTACTTGTCTCTGATGTGCTTCAGGATGATGTCCCTGTCGCGCCTGAGATGGCTCTCGTACCAGCTCTTGATCACGTCGGCGAGCACCTCATGGAACTTCTTCTCATCGAACTTCGTCACGGGCGCGTCCAACAGCACGTACTGGGAGAAGATCCTCTTCCAGCCGGCGTACTTGTAGTAGTGCTCCCCCTCGCAGAACTCGAAGACCATCCGGAAGTGGGTCTGGCTGTCGACGCTGTAGTACCAGATCTTGACCGAGTCGCCGACCCTGTTCTGCGTCCTGTCGGTCAGGGATGCGTTGTCCACGCCTGAGATGTCGAGGTTCGCCTTGAACTGCCACTGCTCGGGATAGACCGCGAACGTGAGGAACGTGGAGGCCTCAGGGGCCATCGTGAAGTGCACGTTGATCTTGTTGAATCTGCTCCATACCCTGAAGAGGTCCTCAAGGAGTGTCCTGTTGATCTCTCCCTTCTTGGAGTTCTGCTCGACGAAGTTATCGGTAATCTGGACGGTCTTCTTCTCAAGCTCCTCATCGAGCTGGGAGAACCAGTCCTCTTCCTTCCCTTCGGGCTTAGCCATCGTACATCCCGGTTCAGGTGATGCTATTGCGGGAATATAAGCCTTTGGTATTTATTCATAGCGCACTTTAATTTTCTGGCTCGGCCTGTTTTTCGCTCTCGTGTGCACGCGCGCGGGTGGCTGTCCGCAGATACCTAGAAGTAAACGCAGATGATTGCTTGTCCGCTCATGGCTTCGCTAGAGGAGTACTTGGACCAGCTCATGGATTTCCTCATGCAGAACCAGGCCGACCCCGTCACATACCTCTTCATATTCTTCCTGCTCTCCGTCGCCGCAGCGATATTCCTCCCGATTCCGATAGAGTTCGTGCTCATCTGGAATCCGGGCATGTTCTTTCCCGTCAAGGCCCTTGTCCTCGGGCTGGGCAAGGGCACAGGTGCGATCGCGGTCTTCTACATTGGCGCGAAGCTGGAGAGAGCGTTCCGCCGGCTCTCGGGGAGACGCTTCTTCGGGTGGTTGCTGGCCAGGTCGGACGCTATCCTCGGAAGGATTGAGTCAGCCATCCGGCGGTCGGACAGGTCGGAGCTCCTTGGCAGGACCGTGTCCGTTCGTGCGCCCGTGCGCAGGTCGCTCGAGAGGTCGTTCGGAAGACCTCCAGGGGCGCAGCCTCCTGGCTGGCTCTCGGTCAAGAGCGAGAGTTTCGTGCGCAGGTACGGCATACTCGCGGTGTACGTCATCATGTCGATACCTGGCATGGTCGACACGATCCCTCTCTACCTGTTCTCGATATTGAACGAGGAGGGCACACTCATGAGGCTGCGCGAATTCGCGCTCGCGAACTTCTTGGCGGGCGTGAACAGGGCGTTCATCATCTTCGCAGTGCTGGAGCTCCTCGGCATAAGGCTGTTCTCACTATCGTAGAACTGGTCAGGTGATCTTCTGTATCGTCTTCAGAGTCAGTAGGTTTCCCTCGGTCTCCAGCTCGAAGGTCTTGACCGGGACTTCGGTCAGGCGCATCTTCTGGATGCTGAGGTAGTACTTCACGCGGTCAGCGCTCCTGTCGGCCGAGATGTCTATCACCGCATCGAAGTCCTGCGCCATCAGACTGAAGAGCTCGTCGCGCACGCCGATGGGGAACGTGTGAAGCGTCACGGTATCGAACGCCCTCAGCTCCCCGAACGTCTTCCTGCCCCATCTCATGATGTCCACCGCGCTCGAACCCTTCAGCATCGCGGGGATGCTCTCGCAGACCGTGCGCAGCCCCCTCAGCGTCGAGAGCCTGTCGACGGCCTCCGCGAGGCCCTCCTGGAGCAGCTTCTCGTCGTCCATCTGCTGCACGTGCAGGATCTTCTTCTGGACTGACTGGTCGACGCCTATCGCGAAGGTCTCCTTCGCCATCGAGTAGCAGTCCAGGAACACCAGCTGGTCGTTCGCCACATGCTCGAGGACGTCGAATCCCTGGTGCCAGAGGCTCTTGATGACGTTCCCCACGGGCCTGGTGGCGCAACAGTAGATGGCCGGGGTCCCCATCTTCAGCCCCTCGACGATGAACTGCTGCTGGAAGCACTCGGTCGGGTTCGACGGCTCCGCCCTCAGCGCGACAGTGGAGTTGACGGGTATCCCTCCCTGTATGAGCGAGTCTAGGCCGGGGAGTCCGCTGGGCACGCGGGAGACGATCATCTCGCTCCTGTCATGCCATAGTGGCTATTTCGCATTTTGCTCGGTCAGATCGTCGCAGACATCGCCGCGGATGAGGCCTCCTTTCCACGCCTGCCAAGCCTGAGGAGGAAGACGCCGGTGACGACCAACGCCACTCCTGCTAGCTGGACGGTGCTTACCTCCTCAGCCAGTATGAAGAACGCCATGGATATCGCGAAAACAGGCTCTATGCTGGCGACTATGCTCGCCTTGCTGGCTTCGAGATGCTTGAGTGCGACCATCGAGGCAAGGAAGCCGACCACGCCGGACCAGATGGCCACCTGGAAGATCCACATCCATGCCTCGCCAGAGAGGGATGTGCGGGCGAGTTCAATCGGGTTGGCCATCAGCACGAGCACGACGGCGGAGAACAGGAATAGGTAGAGGATGATGGTGTTCGGGGAATAGGTCTCCTCGAACTTCTTGCCCCACAAGTAGTAGGCCGCAGTCCCGGCAGCGGACCCCAACCCGAGGAGCACTCCGTAGGTGTTGAACGACAGCCCTTCCGCCAGATCCTGCCCTCCGGCCACGAGGACACAGCCCAGGAAGGTCATCGGGAGCGCCATGAGCTTCGCCCCGGTCAGCCTCTCCTTGAAGAGGAACACGGACGCAACAGTGACGATGCTCGGGTATGAGTAGTTCAGTATGACCGTGATGGTCACCGAGGTCAGGTCGATTGCCCCGAACCAGCACAGGTTGAGGAACACCCCCGCGACCAGGCTGAATATGAGGAAGGGCAGGAAGTCCCTCCGCCTGATCCTCAGCGATGCAGGATCCAGGACGGCTATCAGCACGAGCAGCATCACGGATCCGATCAGGAACGCGAAGGTCGTCATCTGCATGACGTTGACGCCCTCGTCGAATGCGAGCACAGCGAAGGGCCCGGCGGTCGCCCACATCGCCACGGCGACGACCATCAAGGCGTAAGCTGCATTGACTGAGATCCTCAAGCTACAGAACCCGCCTGTGTAGGCCAGTTCCATTGGGCAGGAGAGGCTTAATGATTGCTGTCGACCTTGAAAGGCCACTGGCCTACCCTTTTCCATCACTCTCAGGGGCGGCCGGGATCCTCGTGCCCTCCATGCTGCTCTTCCTCGTCCACCGGAGCAGGAGGACCCCCAAGAAAACGAGCCCCACACCCGCCCCTTGCAGGAGTGTGATCACATCCGAGAGAACGAGGGCCGCGATTGCGACAGCGGCCACGGGCTCGATGCTCGCCACTATGCTCGCCCGGCTCGCCTCTATGTGCCTCAGCGCGACCATCGACACGACGAACCCTACCGTGCCCGGGAAGACCCCGATGGCGAATATGTACGCCCACGCCTCGTAGGAGATGTGGTTCTCCAGGATGGTCATGGGGTTCGCTATGAGCACGATCCCCGGGATCGAGAGGGCGGTCATGTAGAGTATGACCGTGTTAGCCGAGTACCTCGCCAAGAACTTCTTCCCCCAGATGTAGTAGACGGCGGCCGCCACCGCGGTGTACACCCCCAGCCCTATGCCGAGGAGGTTGAAAGCGAACCCTTCCTCCAGGTTCCCCGCGCCCGCGACCAGCACGCATCCAACGAAGGTCAGAGGCAGGGCCAAGGCCTTGCCCGGCGTGAGCCTCTCCCCCAGAAGGAAGATAGAAGCAAGAGTCACCATGCTGGGGTAGGCGTACAGCAGCACGACCGCCGTGGCCACGCCAGTAAGTTCGACGCACATGTACCAGGCGACCGCGAAGAAAGTGCCCGTGATCAGGCTGAAGCCAAGCATTGGCAGGAAGTCCTGTCTCCTCAACCTCAGTGACTTCGGGTCGAACGCGCCTATGGCAGGGAGCAGGATGAGGGTGGTGAAGATGGACGCGAAGACCGTGATCTGCATCACCTTCGCCCCGGAGTCCAGGGCTAGGACCGTGAAGGTGCCAGAGCTGGCCCACATTATGGCCGCGAGTGCCATGAGGCCGTATGCGAAGTTCTTGCTGATTCTCAGATGAGGGCCCCCTGTGGCTCAGGGGGATATCTGCAGGTTTCTCAAGAATGTATCCCAAGGATGTCGACGGACCTGTTAGGGAGCACAGTTAATAAGGTCCCCGCTGTGTCATGACATAGCACGCATCCGCCAGGGGGCAGGAGTAACGAGAAGATGAACGGTCACCGTGTCGATGTCAGGGGCAGAATCACCTTCGTCCTGAGCGTGACTGGCCTGGCCGCCATATTGGCCTTCACAATCATCGTTCCGCTGCTTCCTACCGCCAGGTCCGTGGACCACTTCATCACAATCGGCGACAATTTCTTCGACCCCTCGTCGTGGACTGTCCAGGTCGGAGACACTGTCATCTGGACAAACGATGGCAGCCTGGTCCATACGGTCACTTCAACAACCCCTGCGGGGGTCCTGAACTCCGGTAACATCGCTCCCGACGGGTCATACCAGTTCACATTCAACTCTGTGGGCATCTACAACTACCAGTGCATCTATCACCCGATGACAGGCAGCATTACTGTTGTGGATGTCATCCCGGAATTCCCCAGCGGTGCCCTGGTGGTTGCCGGGCTTCTCGTGATGGCGCTGGGCCTTCTCGTTTCCAGACGAAGGCGCTAGGCGAGGTCATACCCTTTCGGCCGTCCGTTGATATACCTGCGGTTTTTCTATTGTCATCAGAGAAGTTTAGGTAAGCCTAAATTGATAGGCATCACGGAGAGGGTGACGTAGGTGTTCGCGAGCTTCGTGATAACCCTGAGGGAGGGCATAGAGGCAGCGCTGATAGTGGCGATAGTCCTCGCCTACCTGAGGAAGGTGGGAGCGAGTGAGCGATCGAAATACGTCTACATTGGAGTTGTGCTCGGAGTGCTTGGCAGTGTCATTGTCGCCGTTGCCTTCGTCCTGCTGTCCGTCGAGTTCGAGGGCAGGTTCGAGGAGGTCTTCGAAGGAGCGACCATGTTCCTGGCCGCTGCGATACTGACCACTGTGATCATCTGGATGCAGAAGAACAGCAAGGCCCACTCTGAGGGCCTGCGGGAGAAGGTGGGGTTGGCTCTGACGAGCAAGGAGTCTCTTGGCCTGATATCACTTGCGTTCGTGAGCATCTTCAGGGAGGGTGTGGAGACGGTCCTGTTCCTGGGATCCGCGTCGTTCTCCTCCTCTGAAATCGATGTCCTCATCGGCGCCTCCCTTGGGCTTGGCACCGCGGTTCTCATCGGGATAGCGATGATGAGGTACTCGGTCCACCTCAATCTGAGGTCGTTCTTCAGGGTCACGGGAGTTCTCCTGGTTCTGTTCGCTGCCGGCCTGGTCGCCCACGGGATTCACGAGTTCGAGGAGGCAGGGCTGATCGCGCCGATCGTGGAGAGCGTGTACGACATCAACTGGCTGATAGACGACCGTAGCGACTTGGGAAGGCTGCTCACGGCGCTCATAGGGTACAACGGCAACCCGTCCCTCACCGAGATACTGGGCTACTTGACCTACTGGGCGCTCGTCGTATCAGTTCTCTACCGCGACGCAATCCTGAGCTTCGTGAGGAGGGCGCATTCGGCCGTGAGATCTAGCTGACCTGCTGGCCCCTTCCTGGTGCGATTGTGATCAACAGCACGAGTGCTAGCAACGCGGTCGCCGAGCCGTATGCGAATGTCGCCCAATGCCCAACGGAGTCCCACAGAAGTCCCGCGACTATGCCACCCGGGAGCATGACCAGCCCCACGGCCGTGTGGAACGCCCCCAGTGCGGTCCCCCTCAGGTGCCTTGGTACCACGTCGATGACATATGCCTTCAGAACGCCTTCTGACGAGCCCCTGTAGGTCCCGAACAGCGCGAAGCCCAGGACGAGAAGCGCAAAGGAGCCAGTAATGGCCATCACCGTGCATGTGAGCGCGAAGATGACGAACGAGACAGCGATGACGGGCTTTCTCCCGACCCTGTCGGAGAGCCCGCCGGTCACGAGCGCAAATACCACGAAAACCAGGTTGTAAAGGACATACAATAGTATCACGGACGCGTCGCTGTGCAGGTCCATTATTGTGAACCTCTCCTCCGTTGCTCTGAGTATGAAGAACGCATAGCTTATCTCGCCGATGTAGAACACGACCACCACCATCAGGAGGAGGTAGAACGGTCTCCCGAGATGCCTGATCTCCTCGAGAAAGCGGTCAACCCTACTGGCGGAATCTGCCTTCTTGTCCCGCACGAACAGGAGGATTATCGCGACAGCGATGAAGGCGGGAATGGCCGAGAAAAGGAACACGAGGCGATAGGTGTCCGTCGTGACCGTGGCCGCGGCCAGCAATATGGGGAGGACGAGAAGCGGGCCTATGACCGCTCCGGTCGAGTCCATGGCCTTGTGGAACCCGAAAGCCATCCCGCGATACGCGCTCTCGGTCGAATCAGCTATCAGCGCGTCCCTTGGAGCGCTCCTAATGCCCTTCCCCACGCGTTCCACGACCTTCAGCCCCAGGACGTGCCAAGGGGTGGTTGCCAGATAGAGGACGGGCTTCACCACGGAGCTCGAACCATACCCAGCCAGGATGAACGGCTTCCTCTGTCTGTACCTGTCGGAATACCATCCAGAGAAGACTTTGATGAACGAGGCGGTGGTCTCGGAGGCGCCTTCGATGAGTCCGATGACGAGACCTGTGGCGCCTATCGCGGTCAAGAACAGGGGCATGATCGGATAGATCATCTCGCTGCTCATGTCTGTGAGCAAGCTCACTATGCCAAGCACGAGTACATTCGTGCTGACGCCAGCGAGGATCCGCCTTTTCCTGGGCGGCATACCCATCTTCTCCTGCTCCATTCGAGCCCACCATCGAGAAGTGTCTTGTCTGGCATCAGGTGCAGCCTTATAATCCTTCATCCTGACGGTATGGGCAATCTACTTTAGTGCCCTGCCGCGATTCACCCTGGGATGTCCTTCGTCGAGATCTTCGGCATATCGATGCCCACCGAGATAGCCGTGTCCGTCGTCGTGGAGATCATCCTTGCTGGTGTGTTTGCCATCGCCTTGGTTCTCGCCATCACTCATCGCGGATTCTACCATCATTGGATTATGCTCTCCGCTTTCTTGGTGGATGAGCTCTTGGCCAAGCCCATCATGGTCCAGCGGTTCATGGATGGTGTGCTGGGGGACTACCCGTACTCGGCCACGTCCGGACTGGCGCACATCGGCCTCTCCGTGGTGGCCACGGTTGCGGGCATCGTGACGATCGCCTTGGGGTTCAAGTTCAGGACCAGGAAGGAGAGGAAGATGTTCTTGCCCCCGAAGGGAAAGAGGCTCCACTTGGTGAGCGGGGCGGTGTTCTTCTCATCGTGGTATCTGGCGTTCATCCTGGGCATGCGCATATTCTCGATGTTCTACGCATGAGCCAGGAGCGCACGCCATCTTTCAATAAGTGGCAACGCATTCCTGGGGCCGGGACCATGAGGACCGCGGATGGGCTGGCGGACCTGAAGGATGTGCTCAGGGACAGGGCTAGGCGGAAGGGTGCCGTCGTGTTCGGCGTCGTCTCCATCGACGATGCGGATGCGCTCCCTCCCGTGAAGATCGAGTGGACCATCAACAGGTGGACCAAGAGATTGCGCGACTCCATGCCCGAAGCCAGGTCGGTTGTTCTGTTCGGGATACTGTCGACAGACGACGCCGACGAGATAGAAATCAAGAGGTCGGATGGTCGGCTGGACTATCCCGGGTACATGCCCATCAGCATCATCATGCGCGACCTGATGAGGGTGATCAGGGACCACGGCTTCAGGGCGTGCGCCCCTTCCGTCTACGCCTCCTACAAGCGCATCGCGCAGCTGGCGGGGATAGGCAGTTATGGGAAGAACGCCTTGATAATACACCCCAAGTACGGCCCTTGGCTCAGGTTCGGCGCGGTCCTAACGGACGCACCCCTGCTCCTCGATAGACCGTTCGAGGGCGACCTGTGCGGCAAGTGCGAGAGATGTCTGCAGGCCTGTCCCGCGGACGCCCTTGAACCGTATGTCGTCGATCCGGGCAGATGCCTTGTCGGTGTGGCTACCGCTCCGCACGCGAGACCCGAGCTGAAGCAGTTGCTGCCGAAGCATTCCCCCGTCCTGACGCCCCAGAGCAGGGTCATGTGCACGGCGTGTCAGCTCGCGTGCAGATACACCACGGCCGAGCGCAGGCAGAATGTGTTCTCGCCGCTCGGCACCTCAGCGGGCAAGGGCCTCGGGAAGAAGAAGCCCTCTAGGGCCTCGGCGAGAAGCCCACGGCGGCCACCGCGCTCTCGGAAGGGAACTTCTCGATGAAATGGCGGTAGTACAGGAGCTCCTCCTTGGTCCTTATCCTGCCCCTCGGGAGCGCCCTCCTCTCCCTCTCGAACTCGGCATCGGATATCATCTCATCTGCGACCGACACCAGCGCCTGGATGGAGCCCGCGCCGTCGCTGAACCGCTGCTTCCTCCTCCACACGACCTCTTTGGGCAGGGGGTTCTCGAAGGCCTTCCTGAGCAGCAGCTTGCTCTGCCCTGCCCCGGGGCCTACCAGCTCCCGCCAGTCCAGCGACAGCCCGAGGTCGATCACATCCCTGCTCATCAGAGGCATTCGCCCGTCGAGAGACGCACTGGCCGTCATCCTGTCGACTCTCTGGAAACCGGTCATCCATCCCGTTCTGAGCAGCTTTCTGCGCTCCTTTCTGAGACCATCATCGCCCTTGATCGCGCGCATGTAATCATACCCCGCGAAGATCTCGTCTCCGCCCTCGCCGCAGAGTGTCACGAGACGTCTGTCATCGAACAGGTGCGTTGCCATGTAGTTCGGGATGCAGCTTCTGATGAGCGGATAGTCGAAGCTCTCGGCTGCGTAGACCACATCCTCGAGGACATCGAGCATCTCGTCGATGCCGTAGATCCTCTCCTTGTGGTCTGAGCCTATCCGCTCCGACACCTTCCTGGCCATGCGCAGGTCGTCGCTCTGCTTGGTGCCCACGCACACGGTCGACACTTTCCCTGTGACTTCCGTCGCAGCGGCTGCGACCACGCTGCTGTCTATCCCTCCGCTGAGGAGCACGTTGAGTCCCTGTCCCGCACTCGAACAGCTTCTCACGCTGTCCACCACGAGCTCCCGCAACGAACTCGCTTTCGGTCCCGTGCGTGTCCTCCTCCTGATCGGAGGTTTCCTCGGCCAGATCGGCGAGAACCCCTTGCCTCCGACCAGCACCTTGCCCGGAGGGAAGGGCACGAACTCGTCTCCCGCGACCATCTGTGACTTGATCTCCGACGAGAAGGTCCCCTCGCGCAGCCCGCCGGAGATGTACATCGGTTTCAGGCCGTATCTGTCCCTCGCCAGGACCAGCCTCCCGTTGTCGGATATCGCGATGGCGAAGGCGCCGTCGAGGTAGCCGAACATCTCGGTGCCGATGGCCTCGTACATGCTTATCAGGAGGTCGGCGTCCCCGGCGTCCTCATCCGAGTCCTCAAGGAAGAGCTCCTTCAGGAGCTCCGAGTTGAACAAGTAGCAGTCCGAGGCGACCGCAACCCCCTCGTCCTCTACGATTGCCCTCGCCGCGCCTTTCGGAGATGGCCCGGGCTTCCGGGCTGCGAGGGCGAGCCTGTCATCCTCCAGCAGGTCCTTCCTGTCAGGACCTCTGTGGGATATCCTCTCGAGCATGCGCCTTGCCAGTCGCCTGTCGGGTGAGCCATATGTGCCTGCGATCCCCTGCATGTTGGTCTGCCTCTCTATATCTCAGCTAGATCGAGGTCCTCTTCGCTCGCAGCTAGCCGTGCCACACGGTCCTTCTCGGGTATCGGGAGGTTGGAGGCTTTGTTCACCACCACGCACGCGCCGTTCACTATTGCCGTGGTGATCGAGCCCAATGCGACCGGATTCCCCTTGAGGTCGGGGGCATCCAGGAGCCCCCGCCTGACGGCGACGAAGAGCACTTCGGGCGATGTCAGCGGCTCCGGTATCTGCTTGCTCCCGCCGCGCTTGACGGCATCTATGAGGAACTTGGTCTCCTCGAGAAGCTGGGCTTTCCTCGCCGCGATCCTCGGGTCCGCCTCGGGCCTTGGCATGCCGAGGAGGGCCTTGGCCACAGCTCCTTTGGCTATCTGGCAGCTCTCGATTATCTCAGGGGCGGTCGCCACGTGGTCCGCCTCGCTGAATCCAACGACATGGACTATGTGAGGGGTGAGTGCCATCGCTGAGTATATCGAGGCCGCGAGCTGCCCCTTGGCCTCGTTCTGCGAGGGCGACAGGGATGCCAGGCCAGACCTCACCATCCTTATCACCCTGAAGGTGCCGTTGGCGAGTGATTCGACCAACTCGAGCTTTGCGAGCATCTTCGCGAGGTCCATCGCGGGGGCGATCCCCCTTGGGGTGTCGAACATGAACTGGCAGACATAGTCCCT
>CAZHTV010000047.1:0-11381 GCA_964535775.1 uncultured Thermoplasmata archaeon
TGTGCAGGATCTCGGTGACTATGTCGTAGTCGAGCAGGAGCTGCTCGAAGGAGAGCACCGTGGACGCGTCCAGGAGCCCGAAGCCGTTGACCATCTCCGCGCCCTCGCCCACCGCGAGAAGCGTGGTCAGGCAGTGCTCCGTCGCCGCCTGGCTTCCTGGGAACGCGGCGTTGGTCCCGAAGGTGCCCGCCTGGGTAGGGATTCCATAGTGTCTGCCGAGGCCCACTACCGCGGAACAGAGCAGGGCCGCCTCGGGTGAACCTGACACGTAGGCTCCTGTCCTGGGCTCCATCATGGAGAGCACGGACCCGTAGATGACAGGCGCCCCCTTGCTGGCACACTGCGTGAGGGTCAGCATCGCAAGCACCTCTGCGTTGCTGACTGCAAGGGTACCCGCGAGCGTGACCGGGCCGGACACTCCGGCCTCGACCATGCTCATCATGATCACGGGCACGCCTGCCTTCGCGAACTCCATCGCGGCTTCGCTGCCTCCTCCGTCCAAGTTGAGAGGAGGCACAGAGCAGATGATCGCTGATAGCGTCGGCCTCCTCCTGAGCTCGTCCCGACCTCCCGCGACCACAGCCGCCATCTCTATCTGCGCCCTCGCCTCGGCCGCGGTCGTGGTCGATTCCGACACTACGAACTTGTCCGTGTTCGAATAGGCCGCCTCTATCTGATGCAGCACATGAGCGTGGAGAGGCACATCCTGAGGTGCGACCGAGGGTGTGAAGTAGCCCACGCCAGGAAGGGCGTTCGCCAGCCTCGCGCAGTCGATTATGTCCTGCTTCCTAGCGGCCCTCCTCCTGCCGCTCTCGATGTCGATGGTCTGCACACCGCAGCCATCGAATGTGAAGTAGAGATGCGAGCCGTCCAGGAGGAGATCGAACTTGGGGTTCCTCGCGCACAGCCTCAACTCCTTGGGGGCAGTCGAGATGGCCTTCTCGACAAGGCTCCTTGGGAGCTTCGCGATCATCTTGTCGTCGTCGATGCTTGCTCCGTGCTCCCGGAGCAGAGCGAGGGCGGATCGACTGTATATCCGAATCCCGACGTCCTCGAGCACTCCGACCGATTCATCGTGTATCCGTCTGAACGCCTCTCCGTCGACCAGCTGTCCCGCGGTCTTCCTTTCACTCAGTCTCTCGAAGTCTGCGAAGCCCAAGATCCCCCACCTCGGCGTTGGGTGAATCGGGACGTGCCTAAAGGCTTTTCCGGCTCCGGAGATGCACAGTCCAGACGAGTGCCCAGAAGGAGCACGATGTGGAATAGAAGTCGCTAAATACCTTCATCCCGATGCGTTCAGCTGCAGCTGGGCCGGTGTTCCTAGTGGCACTGGTCAAGTGCGCCATCGTCATCGCTGGGGAGAGTGAGTCGCAGACTTGACGGCTGAGAAGAGGAAGACGTCGACGGACCCGGGAATGGCCAAGCTGAGGGCCGATATCGTAAGGGTCTCGAAGGAAGTCAAGGGCCAGATGGGCCTCTACATGAAGCACATGGAGAGCGACAGGCAGATCTCAGTCGACGGTGACAAGATATTCCCCCTCGGCAGCGTTTTCAAGATACCTCTCATGGTCGAGGTTTTCAGGCAGGGGGAGGAGGGCCTGATATCGATGGACGAGAAGCTCAGGCTCGAGGTCCGCAACTACTGCATCGGCTCGGGCATACTGCAGTATCTCAGCCCCGGTCTCGAGCTGACCGTGAAGGACCTCGTCACACTGATGATCATCGCCACCGACAACACGGCCTCCGAGATGCTCTGGAAGAGAATAGGCATCCAGAGGGTGAACATGCTGATCAGGGAGATGGGCCTCGCCAAGACATCGATCTACCTCCCGTGGCGGGAGGGGTTCCTTCTGACGATGGGCATGGGCCCGTTCAAGGACAGGTCCGTCCAGGAGGCGGCGAGGATATGGAAGGGCCTGAGCGACATAGAGCGCATGAAGATACTCAACGAGATAGACCGCGACTACGCCAACCTCTCGGTCGAGGAGTTCAGGCGGCGCTACGAGAACCTCTACGGCCTCAAGGAGGAGAAGAAGTTCAAGACCCAGCGGGAGTATGACCAGGTATTCGACAACTTGGGCACCCCTAGGGAGATCGGCCTCATACTCGAGAAGATACTGAAGGGGGAGGCGGTGTCGGCAGAGGCCAGCAGGCAGATGCTCGCGCTCATGATGAGGAACATGCTGGATTCACCTGCATCACACTATCTATCTGACGATGTGGTCATGGCATCCAAGTCGGGCATAACCGCGGGGACGGTCAACAACGCGGGCATCATATACGTCAACCCCAAGTCCCGGGTGGTCCTGTGCGTCTTCTTCAAGAACTTGGAGGAGAAGAACCCGGAGAGAGCACAGCTCGTGGAGGCGAGGATCGCGAGGCTGGTCTACGACCACTTCTCCAAGGTCCCGGCGTTCTGAAGGCAGACCAGGGTTCGCTCACACCTTCCAGATGACCTCTTTGTCCCTCAGCTCTGCTGCGAGACCACCCTTTCTGCCCATTTCCTTGAGCGCTATCGTGAAAGGCACTATCGTGACATTGGTCTCAGCAAGGATGGCCCTTGCCAGTTCCGATGCCGCGCTCCTCGCTTCGGCCTCCGAGACCACAGCTTCGTCATACACCACCGCGACGTCGACTTCCTCCCCTGGTGCGTGCTCCCCCCTTCCTATGCTTCCGAAGAGCCTGCACTCACGAAGCCATGGATTTTCGCCGAGGCTCGAAGCAAATTTCAGCGCGGTAGTCCTCTGTGGGTCGGTCTCAGGGATCAGCCTGAGGGTCCTCAGCCTCTCTCTGTCATCCGTGATTCTCACGTTCAGGGCGTTCCCCACCTTCCTTGTCCGCACGAAACCGACCTTCTTGAGTTCCCGCACCGCCCTCCATGCCGTCATCGTCGGGACGTCCGCAATCCTGGAAAGCTCGTTAACGGTGAAGTCCCTCTCCGGATAGGACTTCAGAGTCCGTATCAGATCGATGCGGCCGCTCTTGGCCAGTATCGACAGGATTTCCTTCGAGAGCAAGTCAATCATACCTTGTGTGGTATGGTCATATCTTCTGTGATATAAAATGATGATGCATAAGTTGCGCCAGTGTTAATCGAAGATGAAACATAAGTGTTGTCGCGATGCTCCCTGCCATGGAAACCTATATTCATCTCGTACCTGATTTCGAGCGGGCTCGGGGAGGTCAGCATGGAAAACGCGGATGTCGCAGCGGTCTTCTACGAGGTAGCTGACCTGCTTGACCTCCAGGACGTTTCGTTCAAGCCAGTGGCGTACAGACGCGCTGCAAGGAACATCGAGTCCCTGGAAGAGGACATCACGAAGCTCGTCGACGAAGGGCGTGTGAGGGGCATACCAGGAGTGGGCGAGGCCATAGCTGGCAAGGTAGAAGAGCTTGTCAGGACTGGGAGGCTTGAATACCTCGAGAAGCTCAGATCTCAGGTCCCCCAGGGTCTGGTCGAGTTGCTGAGGGTTCCCGATGTGGGCCCCAAGACTGCCAGGGCGCTGCATAGTGAACTCGGCATCTCCTCCCTCGAGGAGCTCAAGGTGGCAGTCGAGGCGCACAGGCTCAGGGGGCTCAGAGGCTTCGGCGAGAAAACCGAAGAGAGGATTCTCCAGGGAATAGCCACCTTGGAAGCGAAGGGGGAGCGGACTCTTCTCGGGGAGGCTCTGCCAATCGCGGAGGCTTATTTTGAGTACCTGAGATCCGCGAAGTCCTTGGATAGGATAAGCATAGCTGGCAGCCTAAGGCGCGGCAAGGAGACTGTCGGCGACATAGACATTGTCGTGGGCGATGACGAACCGGCCGCAATAATGGACGCCTTCGTTTCGTACCCTCAGGTTCAGGAGGTGCTGATGAAGGGTCCCACGAAATCGAGCGTGCGCCTCAGAGGAGGCCTCCAAGTGGATTTGAGGGCTGTGGAGACACGCAGCTGGGGGGCCGCTTTGTGTTATCTTACCGGCTCGAAGGAGCACAACGTCTACATGAGGAGGGTCGGCGTGGAGATGGGCCTGAAGCTCAACGAGTACGGCCTTTTCGAGCGCGACTCCGGCAGGATGGTGGCAGGGAAGACCGAGGAGGAGCTGTACGAGGCCCTCGGCTTCGAGTACATCGAGCCCGAGCTGCGCGAGAGCTCAGGGGAGTTCGATGCTTCCAAGAAAGGGACGCTCCCGGACCTAGTGAAGCCCGGTGACATCAGGGGGGATTTCCACGTCCACACAGACTGGAGCGACGGCGCGCACTCGATCCGGGACGTGGCTCGCGCCGCATCGGAAAGAGGTTACGAATTCGTCGCTGTGACCGACCACTCCCAGAGCCTGAAGATCGCAGGTGGCCTGAACCCAGAGAAACTCAGACGGCAGATCTCCGAGATAAGGAAGCTGGAGGGCTCTTCGGAGCCGGGCGCCAGAGTGCTCGCCGGCACGGAGGTCGACATCAAGGTGGACGGCTCTCTCGACTTCCCGCAGTCCCTGCTCAAAGACCTGGACATAGTGATCGGCTCCGTCCACTCGAGGTTCAAGATGGAGAAGGCGGAGATGACGAAGAGGGTTGTGAGCGCAATCGAATCCGGGCAGATGGACATCCTCGGGCATCCGACGGGCAGGCTGATAGGGGAGCGTGCCGGGTATCAGCTGGATCTGCAGAAGGTGCTCTACGCAGCGCGTTCATCGGGCGTGCTGATGGAGATCAACTCGTTCCCGAACAGGCTCGACCTCGGCGACATCCACTGCCGCATGGCGAAGGAGGCGGGTGTCCGGATAGCGATAGGCACTGACGCACACCGTGTCGAACAGATGGACTATATGAGGTTAGGAGTGATTACTGCGAGGAGAGGATGGCTCGAGGCGCGGGACGTCCTGAACGCATCGAAGGCAAGGGACGTGCTCAAGAAGCTGAAAGGCAGGAGACCATGACTGATGCGAAGGATCGGGTCGTCAAGAGGATGAGGGAGCTGATCGAGCTCATCTCATACCACGACATCAAGTACTATGTTGAGGACAACCCCGAGATCTCCGACTACGAATATGATGTGCTCCTAAGGGAACTTCGGGACCTGGAGGAGAAATATCCTGGACTCGTCCTTCCGGACTCGCCAACCCAGCGCGTGTCCGGCAAGGCGCTGGACGAGTTCCCCCAGGTGGAGCACATGGTCGCCATGCTCAGCCTGGACAACTGCTACAGCGAGGACGAGCTCAGGGAGTTCGATGGGCGCGTCCGGAGGCTCCTTGGCGGCGAGCAAGTCGAGTACATCGTCGAGCTCAAGATAGACGGCTTGGGCGTCGCGCTCATGTACGAAGATGGCGTCCTCATCAGGGGAGCGACCAGAGGAGACGGTCGGATGGGCGAGGAGGTCACTCAGAACATCAAGACCATCAAGAGCGTTCCTCTGAGGCTCAGACCAGGGGGAATAAGGACCGCGGAGGTCCGGGGGGAGGTGTACATGTCGAAGGAGGGGCTGCGCAAGCTCAACAGGGAGCGCGAGAAAGCCGGGGAGCCGCTCTTCGCGAACCCTAGGAACGCTGCTGCAGGCTCGATCCGCCAGCTGGACCCCAAGGTTGCGGCCTCGCGTCCTTTGGAGGTCTTTCTGTATACCCTGAGCTACAGCAAAGAGCCCATGCCCAGGACCCATGAGGAGTGCCTCTCGCTCATGAGGTCGGGCGGTCTCAGGACAAGCCCCCAGACGAAGAAGTTCGGGAGGATCGAGGAAGTCCTCGGGCACATCGCGTCTTGGGAATCGAAGCGGGACGACCTCGAGTACGAGATCGACGGCATCGTCGTCAAGGTCAATTCGCTCGAGCAGCAGAAGCGCCTCGGGTACACGGCGAAGAACCCGAGGTGGGCGATCGCTTACAAATATCCCCCCAAGCAGATGACCACGAAGCTCTTGGGGATCGACATCCAGGTCGGACGTACGGGAACTCTGACCCCCGTTGCGGTCCTGGAACCCGTCCAGGTCGGCGGCGTCACGGTCACTCATGCCACTCTTCACAACGAGGACGAGGTGAAGAGGAAGGGCCTCCGAATCGGAGATCATGTGCTGATAGAGCGTGCCGGCGAGGTCATCCCTCAGGTGGTGAAGCCGATCGCCGAGAGGAGGACGGGCGCCGAGAAGGAATTCAGGATGCCAACATCCTGCCCCGTCTGCGGTTCGAAGGCGGTCCGCGAAGAGGGCGAGGCTGCCCGCAGATGCGTCAACGCCTCTTGCCCCGCCCAGGTCAAGGAGAGGCTCAGGCACTTCTGCTCCAGGGGCGCCATGGACATAGAAGGCGTCGGGCCGGCCCTCGTGGACCAGCTGGTGGACAAGGGCCTCGTTCGCGACGCGGCCGACCTGTACGAGCTGCGCAGGGAACAGCTGCTCGAGCTGGAGGGGATCGCTGAGAGGTCGTCCGAGAACATCCTCAGTGCCGTCAAGGCGAGCCTGGACAGGGAGTTCTCTCGGGTCCTCTTCGCACTCGGCATAAGGCATGTGGGCAGGACCACAGCGAACGACCTGGTGGAGGCATTGGGCAGCATGGACAAGCTCATGTCAGCGAGCCAGGAGGAGCTTTCCACGGTAGAAGGGATAGGTGACGTGGTCGCCGGGGCAATCCGTGATTTCTTCGAAAATGCGAGCAATCGCAGGCTGATAGAGCGGCTGAGGAAGGCCGGGCTCTCCATGCAGGCGTCTCGAAGGACGGGAGGCCCACTCGCAGGCAAGGTCTTCCTCTTCACCGGCGAGCTGAGCTCGATCACCCGCTCCCAGGCTGAGGACAAGATCCGAGCGCTGGGGGGGGAGGTGTCATCTTCTGTGACCAAGGCCACGGACTATGTGGTGGTCGGAAGGGATCCAGGTTCGAAGCTCGACAAGGCGAGGAAGATGGGCAAATCTATCCTGGACGAGAACGCCTTTATCCGGATGACGGGTGGAAGATAGCCTCATCTGTTCTGGCTGGCTCAGAAGTCCGATGTTTCGGCCTCTGATACCCAGGAAGTATTGTTCTTATAGCCGGCAGGCCAACTTGATACCGTAGACACCGACTGGCGGAGTGGAAACGAGCATGGCAGGCACATCGGCTCCGAGAAAGAATGCCGGAATTCAGCCGTCCTCGGACACGGCTTCGGACCTCTATCGCAGGAAACTGCAGAGGATACTCCGGAACCGGGACAGCAGGACGACGTGGCTTTCGGGCGGCGTGGGTTCGGTTGAGCCGCGCATGAGCGAATCGATGAAGCAGGCCGCTCTCTCACCAAGGCTGGTCAATCCCACCTCGGCCGTCCAGGATGAAGGCCCCCTGTTTCAGTGCACCGAATGCGACATGATCGTGAAGGAGTCGGACCCATACTGTCCGTTCTGCGGGGCGATATTCGCAGACGGGCCGCTGGCTGAGGAGCCACAGCCCGAGGCGGCCAGCGAGAGGCCAGAGATTGAGCAGCCGATGATCGACAGGCCTGCGAAGAGGGAACCGATGGTCAGGCCCGAGAAGTTCGACCTGTTCAGCCTCCTGGGGCAGAAGAGTTCCTCGCGCGACCTGTTGCATCAGGAGGCGCTGAGGGGTTTCACTGGGTCTGCAAGGCTTCTCGAGGAGATCGAGCACCTCATATCAGATATCGGCGCACTCGGGACCGACACGACAAGAGCGCGCAGGCTCATTGGAAGCGCCTGGGAGGCTGCCAGGGACGGCAACTGGAACCTCGCGTCCACACTCGCGCAACAGACCGAGGAGATAGTGGCCCCGAGCATACCTACCCTCGTGCGCTCGGAGATTGCGAAGGCCAGGGAGATATTGACTCAGGCGAAGGAGATTGGCATCGAGATATCCCCTTACATCCTGATGATCAAGAACGCCATGCAGTCCCTGAGATCCAATGACCCAGACGAGGCTCTCAGAGTGACCAAGGCGCTGATGGATTCCCTGAGAGAGGACTCGGTCTCCTGGCGTTAGCGCGTGTGCAGATGCCGGCCTTGCTCAATCAGAGGCTATTTATCTTGACAATTGCCTTTTTGTGATTCGATGTTGAGCGATTTCACGGCCCTCGACTCTCTTGGGTTCGAGGCGCTCAAGAACGCACTGAACCAGAGGGTGGTCGTGAACAGCGTCACGCTGCTGCCCAGCGGCGTCAACCGGGTCTGGGTCGTCGAGACGAACGTGAGGCCTGTCATCGTCAAGCGCTTCTTCACGGGCAGGGCCGGAACGGAGTTCGAGACGCTGCTGAGGGCCCGAGCCAAGGGTGTCTCCGTGCCGCTCCCTTTCTGGAAGGATAAGGAGTACATTGTCGAGGAGTACATCGAGGGCGAGGGTTGCGATCGGCTGATAAACCACTTGTTCAGGTCTGACATCGCAGAGAAGATCGGCATATGGCTCGCAGATTTCCATGCACGTCTGCTCGATGATAGAGGGTGCACGATTTTGGGCGACGCAGTCCTAAGCAACTTCATCTGTTCGGAGGAGAACGTGTTCTGCGTGGACCTCGAGGACGCCCGGCCGGGAGACCCCCTCGAGGACCTGGGACACGTCTCCGCTTGCATCCTCGGGAGCGAGCCGTTCTTCACGCCGATCAAGTTCGACCTCTGCCTGCATTTGATCTCGAGCTACGAGAAGTCATCGGGGACCGATGTCAAGGAGCGAGTCCGGCCTCACATATCGAGACGCCTTCGGTTCGATGCCAGGAAGAAGCCGCTCTTCAGGCGGACCCTGCTTGCAGCCACAAAAGGGCTGGAACGGGGCTGGCCCGAGCTGCACTGAGACAAACGATTGCTGCCCTGGCCGATCACTGCGGAGGCTGCTGCTCGTCGGGCAGGGGCGCGGTCTCTGAGGCGGCGACCTCTTCGAGCCTCCTCTTCGACCTCGCCCTCATCTCCTCGAGCTTCTTCGTGACCTCGGCCAGCCTATCCACCTGTCCGCCTATAAGCTCCCTGCGCTTGTCGAGGTGCTCCCGCATCTTCTCTATCTTGGCCTTCTCGAGGGCGACCTTTTCCATGTCCGCGGCAAGGCCCTCCCTCCGCACGTTGTAGTCCTCGACCTTCTCTTTGAACGCGAGCTCCTTCGCCTCGATGCCCTTCTCTGCACTGGCGACAGCCGTCTGCCTGTCCCTCAGGGCATTCTCCTTCGCCTCGAGCTCGGCGAGCTTCTGGGCGATGTGCTTCCGCTCAGAATGCAGCTGTTCCATGTCCTCGGCCACCTTTGCCTTGGCGGTTTCCGCCTCTTCGTGCAGCGACTTCTCCCTCTCAGAAAGGGCCATCTTCTTCGACTCAAGTTCCTGCGACATCGCACTAAACTCTCCTCGCACGCGCTCGAGGTCCGCGGCATTCTCCCTCAGCTTGGAATCCCGTTCGTCCGTGACCACTGTCCGTTCGTCCAGCTCTTTGCGCCTGGCATCGAGGTCGGAGCTCGTTCTCTCGAGCTCCTGCTTCGCCAGCGCAGCCGCCTCGGATTCCGACTCAACTCTCGCCTCCGCCTCGGCCAAGGCCGCCTCCTTGGCCATGAGGGACCTGTCCCTCTCTGCCAGCTCCGCCTCCCGCTCCGCCAATGTCTGTATCGTCTTCTCATGAGCGGCCTGAGCGTCCTTCAGCGACTGCATCTTGCGCTCCGTGTCCTTCCCCTTCTTGTCGAGGTCCCTGAGGAGCGATTCGACCCGGGCCTCACCCTCCGACACCTTGGATTCGCGGTCGCGAACCGTCAATTCCCTGGTGTCGAGCTCAGCAGATCGGTCGGCGATGGCCGCATTGTCTTTCCCAATCCTGGCTAGCAGCGTGGACATCTCGTGCTGCTGGGCCTCGGCATTCTTCTCAATCTCCTTGCGCCTGTTCTCCAGCTCTGCTTTCTCCGAATCGAGGCCTCTCTCCCTTTCCTCCAGTTCCTTCGTCCGCCTCTCGAGCTCCTGGGCCTGCGAGCTGACCATCTCCTGCTTCGGCTTCAGCTCCGCGACGGCTCTGTCCAGCTCCTGTCTCTTGGTTTCGAGGTCGGCTCCGGTCTCCTTGATCCCACGCTCGCGCCCTTCAAGCGCCAATCGGGCTTCGTCGATGTCAGCCCGGCCCTTCTCCATCTCGGCCGCGAACGCCTTTCTGTCCGCCCCCAACCGAGAGACCATCGATTCGAGCTCCGTGTTCCTGGTATCGAAAGCAGCCTTCTCGTCTTCGAACTGCCTCCTCTGCTCCTTGAGATGTTCCGCATCGGCCTCGAGGCCTCCCTCCCTTTCCTCCAGTTCCTTCGTCCGCCTCTCGAGCTCCTGGGCCTGCGAGCTGACCATCTCCTGCTTCGGCTTCAGCTCCGCGACGGCTCTGTCCAGCTCCTGTCTCTTGGTTTCGAGGTCAGCTTCGGTCTCCTTGATCCCATGATCGCGTCCGTCCAAGGCCACCTGGGCTTCGCTGATGTCCGCTCTCGCTTTCTCCATCTCGGCCGCGAACGCGCTTCTGTCCGCCTCCAGCTGAGAGACCATCGATTCGAACTCCGTCCTCCTGGCCTCCAGAGCAGCGCTCTCTTCGTCGAACCGTCTCCGCTGCTCCTTGAGATGTTCCGCATCGGCCTCGAGGACCTTCCTGTCACTCTCGAGTCTCTCGAGCTGCTGCTTGGTCTCCTCAATGTCCTTCTCCCATTGGGCTTTGCTCTCCTGCAGGTCCTTTATGTTCGCGTCCAAGGCACGCCTCTCCTCCTCGAGAGCATTCTTCTCCGTGGCGTACTTTATGAGGCCCGATTCGTAGGCCCCGAGGGAGTCCGCGATGCCCTCCTGCATCGTCCTGATCAACGCCCTCTTGGCATTCGATACCGTCTCGAAGGCCTCCTGGGCGTTGATCAGCATCTGCTCCCTTTCCAGCAGGAGCGAGACCCGCTCGTCAATCATGTCGTGTCGCTCCTCGACCTGCCCCTCGAACTCCCGCAGCTCGTCCTGCCACTTCTCCATGTCCCCCTTGAGGTTGCTGAGGTCCATCCTGAGCTCTTCGAGCGCGACCCCTTCGAGCGCCAGCCCCTTCCTGTTCATGTCCAGGTCCTGGGAGGTCTTCTTGGCGTTCTCAGACTCATTCTTCGCGCGTTGCTCGGTCTCCTCCGCCACCTTGATCCTCGCCTCGATCGCCGTGCCGAGCGACAGCTCGACCGAGTTAAGCATCTCCCTGAAGAACGCGAGATCCTCCTGGTCCGCAGGCCCCTTGGTGATGCATATGAAGTGGAGCTTGTCCCCCTTCACCACGGTGGCCGTGCTCTTGGCGACCTCGAAAGGACCTGGGGAGCTAGCGCTTCCGATTCCCTGTATGGCCGGCCCGATCTGATCGAATGAGACATCCGCCTTCGGGCTGAAAATGAACTCCTTCACCAATCTGCCACTGCTGTCTACCAAGAAGCCTTTGGTCAATTTCTTTCCGAACATCAGACCACATCCGAATGGGGGACCGCGGAAATGGGTTCTCG
>CAZHTV010000048.1:0-10776 GCA_964535775.1 uncultured Thermoplasmata archaeon
TGCCCGTGTACGCGAAGGTCATCAGGGCGTCAGCAGCTACGTTCAGGCCGACATGTTTCATGCTCACAATAGACCTAACGCCGGATGCAGCGGCGCCCATCGCGAACTCCGCGGCGACCATCTCGTTGGTAGAGTACTCGAAGTATATGCCCGCCTTCTTGGCCACGCGCGCGAGCGCGTCACCTATCTCTGACGCGGGCGTGCCTGGATACGTTGTAGCGATGGCAACGCCTGCTTCGAGCGCCCCTCTCGCAATCGCCTCGTTGCCGAGCAGAAGCACCTTTGCCCCCGGGGGCGTGTCTAGAATTCTGTCCATTGCGTTCGAGTGATTGTGCCCAGGGTGGAAATACCTTTTCGAGATATCCGGAAAGAAGGCTTCCTCGTCACGCTATCTTGAAATAATGCGTATCGGGTTAGCCAGGTCGTGTCCGGCAGTACGGTCGCCGAGAAGATACTCGCCAGGGCGTCGAGCCTCGAAGCTGTCAGGGCGGGGGAAGTGGTGGAGGCGTCCCCCGATCTGGTCATGTCGCACGAGAACACGTTCCTTGTCGAGAAGTCCTTCTCACAGCTAGGCAAAGAAAGGCCATGGGATCCTGAGAAGATCGTGGTGATCCTCGACCATCGCTCGCCAGCGAACACTGCTGAGACCGCAAGGGTCCACTCAAGGATCCGCGAGATTGTCAGAAGGACTGGCATCAGCAAGTTCTACGATGTCGGCGAGGGCATCTGCCATCAGCTCCTGGTCGAGCACAAGCTGGTCAGGCCGGGACAGCTCGTCGTGGGCGCGGATTCCCATACCAGCACTGCGGGGGCGGTCGGTGCATTCGGAACCGGTCTGGGAGCCACCGAGATAGCCGGCGTATGGGCGACAGGCAAGACATGGCTCAAGGTGCCCGAGACGATTCGCGTGAACATGTCCGGACACCTGAACAAGGCGGTGTTCCCGAAGGATATCGCCTTGCATCTCGCATCCAAGCTAGGCCCTTCGGGCGCGGACTACAAGTGCGTCGAGTTCGGTGGGACATTCCTGTTCGACATATCCATCTCCGGACGGATGGTACTGTGCAACATGGCCGTCGAGATGGGCGCCAAGGCAGCTATCGTGCCTGCCGACTCCACTTTCGGGGCCTGGTCCCCCGAATGTAAGGGGTTGCCGGTCGATGCGTGCCGGTCAGACCAAGATGCGAGGTTCGAGTCCACGATGGATCTGGCCGTCGAGGAGATCCCTCCTCTGGTGTCCGGGCCGCACAGGATCGAGGCGGTCAGGAGCGTCGATGAGTTCGAAGATGTCAGGATAGACCAGGCATTCATAGGGACTTGCACGAATGGTCGCCTGGAAGATCTCATCGCGGCGTCGTGGGTTCTGAAGGGGAACAGAGTGGCATCAGGTGTGAGGCTGATAGTGGCACCAGCGTCGAGGACCGTGCTCTCCGACGCCCTTGAGATAGGCGTTGTCCAATCCATCGTGAAGGCGGGTGGGACGGTGCTCCCGCCAGGATGCGGCCCGTGCCTGGGCGCCCACGAGGGCGTGCTGGGGCCAGGTGAGGTCTGCATCTCGTCGGGGAACAGGAACTTCAGGGGCAGAATGGGCTCGGACGAGGCCGAGATATACCTCGCCAGCCCCGCCACCGTCGCCGCGAGCGCGATCGAGGGCAAGGTGGCGGACCCGAGGAGGTGGCTCACGGTTGACCTCTGAAGGCCGGGTGTGGAAGTTCGGGGACGACGTGAACACCGACATGATAATCCCGGGAAGATACCTGGACAGATACGACCCGAAGCATCTGGCGTCCCATGCGATGGAGGGTGCGGACAAGGATTTCGCGTCGAAGGTGAGACCGGGCGATGTCGTCATCGCAGGCAAGAACTTCGGGTGTGGTTCGAGCAGAGAGCAGGCAGTAGTCGCTCTCAAGGAGTCCGGCGTCTCGGCCGTGATCGCGAAGTCTTTCGCCCGGATATTCTACAGGAATGCCATCAACCTCGGTCTGCTGGTAATTGCGTCGGATTCCGCTGCCGAAGTCTTCAAGGACGGCGACATGGTCGCCGTCGACCTCGGAGGCAGCGCCGTCAGGTCGAAGGATGGCACTAAGATGGCCCCGCTGCACAAGCCCCCTGAGAGAGCCATGGCGATCCTCAGAGCCGGCGGACTCATACCCTACATCAAGTCAAGTCTCGGCCGAGAAGTAGGGTGACCCACTCCAGCACCGGAACGGGACAGGCTTATTGCGCCGCATGTGTTATGGGCCTGCCGCATGTCCAGCGTGGTCGTCGGGATTGATCTGTGGTATTTCATCTTGGCGTTCGTCATATTCTTGGCGGTCTACGTGCTCATCCGACTGCTGACCCACAGGCATTAGCGCCGTTGCCAGCCCCTGGAAAGCATATTATACGCTCAGCCAATCACTGCCATGGGCCCGTGGGGTAGTCCGGATATCCTTTTGGCCTTCGGAGCCGACGACGTGGGTTCAAATCCCACCGGGCCCGCAAAGCTCTTCGCCTTCTGACCCTAGAGAAAGGGTTTTAGAGAAGTAGATGCAATGGCCGAGTGGAGGAGTTGGTCATGATTGACAGGCTGGGCTCTTACCTCGTGTCTAAACCAAGGAGGGCGGCAACCCTCGTCCTGACTCTTGCCGTGGCATTGGTTCTCGTGTTCGCGGGATTGGTGCTTGAGCTTTCGCACTTCGGTCAAGCGCCCTACCCATCACAGGAGTTGGGGTTCAGCCTCGTCGATGGCAACGTGTTGTTCACCCAAAGGCCGGTCCTGGGATTGTATAACGAGACATCCAACAAGAGCGAGCCATGTACACCGTACGCAGGAGCCGAGGGCGCCTTTGGGGGCGGGGGCTATGGGTGGGGAACGTTCGCCTTTGGAGATGATCCCCGGCTAGGCGCGGGTACTGGTGCTCCCAGTACGCAATATAAGTCATTAGATGGTTCTATCGGCCTAAGCTGGGAGCTCACCGACTTGACTAGCAACGGTTTTTTTGACCAGGGAGACACTGTCTTGTTCACGATAACATCACTGAAAGAAGACGCCGTATTCTTCTTTGCGCTGGCATTCTTCCCCGGGGGTGGCTGGGGTCCATGTTGCACGGAAATGAGTTTCGCAATTCACGACGGAAAGCTGTACTCATGGTACAGCGACAATCTTTCCACTCACGAGCCATGGTATGCTTCGTCCCATTGATGGGAAGGGAAGGGGTTTGAGTCCGAGCACATTTCCCCGTTGATTGAACTCGATTCCTAAGATACTGGCAATACGATGGTACGGTTCCCACCGGGCCCGCACATAGTCATGCCGACCCCCGCGAATCTTCGGTCCTTGCTGCGTGACCGTGGCGACTCCGGCGCTCCGTGCGTGTATGCCGGCCGGACAGGAGAGGTGGTGCATCGGAGCTCGAAACCAGCCTGTCCCTGTCGACGAAGACTATTTCCAGGTCGAGCACAATAACACAGTTCCGGTCACAGGTGGTTCGTTCGTATCCGGTCGAGTGGGCTATAGCATCGTCAATACCTCTGCTGTTATGGACGGCGTTCTTCGCCGTCTGCTACTCTCTGTCGCGCAAAGGGGAATACAAGGTCCGGGTCAACACACTGGCTCTCTCAGGAGCGCTCCTCGCCTTCGTCTCGTTCTTGACGGGCTGGCAGGTCATTGAAAGAGGGTCCGACTGGGCCAGCCACAGCGCGTTCTTCCTGTTCCTCGTACTCACCTATCCTTTTGCGCTCGTGACTCCGCTGGCTGGCGCTGGACAGGCGGTGATGCTGCTTTGGGTATTGGAATTCGCACAGGAAAACGGCGCCAGCGTCGAGCCGATTTTCGGATACTGCATCGCATGGGTTTCCGTCGTGTTGATGGCCGCTGGTGTCGTTTGGCCCGTTGGGCTGCCCAGAGATCGAGCTAGCCCCACTCTGTACGATAGGCTTCTGACACTGACCTTCAGGCGTTCATCGCAATCTTGGATGGCAGCCAGAGACGCGGACGCGGCCCTCTTCTCAGTGGTGTTCTTGTTCTTTGTTGCAGTCCATGTGGTGATGAGCGGCGAGGCGGGCGGACTGGCCCTCGTCTTCGTTGGAATCTTCTTCGCCCTGGTCCTGCTCCGCAGAGAAGCCGGGACAGGGGTGGCGAAACCGTCGCTCCAGCCTCCACACGGAGGAATCGCTGCGGGGGTGGCTGTTCGACGGGGGGCCACGGCCTGGGGGTTGTATTTCTTGCTCTCATATGCGGCAATCGTGATCCTGCTGTCGATGGTCGTTGATGCTTTCGGACTTGGTTTGTCGGGTGAGGAGAGAACGCGCATGATTGTGCGCAGCGCAATCGCACTTGCGGTCATCGTCTCGGCCGCTCTGATCGCCAGGAGACAAGCAGTTGCTCCCAGTCTTCCGAGAGGCCTCGTTGTCTCCTCGACGTCTCTCTTCTCTGCGTTCATTGTATTGGCTTCGCTCGGATGGTCGACGGTCGTCCGCATCGAGCACCTGGGCCTGTCTGTCACGAGCTGTCTTGTCCTCGCCGGAATCGCATTATCCGGCCCGACGCTTCTCTATGCGTGGAGTCAGGGGGAAACAACAAGAGGTCCATGATTCCAGTCGAGACGGACGCCACTTGCATGGCCCCGAAGCAACGCAGTCAGGCCAGATTCACCTCGTGACTTGACGGGAGCTCCAGGATCACCGATTCATCGGCCACTGTAGCCATGGCCATTGGCGCCCCTTGGGGGGATGTGCGACTTCCACCCACCGGGTCATAACCTTTTCGGCACCCGTTCGCCGATAGGTTGATTAGTGGCACCACCTTATGAATTAACGCCGTTATGAAGGCGGTGGCCAGACATGAAGCTAGAGAAACTGACAAAGGAGCAGTATGCATGGGTTGGAATCAGGTTGGTCCTCGGCTGGACCATGCTGTGGGCCTTCTTCGACAAGCTGTTGGGCCTCGGATACGCGACGGCCTCGGAGAGAGCGTGGATCAATGGCGGTTCCCCCACCTACGGGTATCTGGCGAACGCGGTCAGCGGTCCTCTGAGCGGGCTCTATGGGAATCTTGCTGGCAACGGGATCGTGGACGCGCTGTTCATGTTGGCTCTTGTATCGATTGGGGTCGCCCTCATTCTCGGGGTGGGCACCAAGATATCCGGATTGGCAGGTGCATTGTTGATGCTCCTACTCTGGTCAACACACCTACCTCCCGCGAACAACCCGATTACGGACGACCACATAGTCTACGCGATACTCTTCCTCGCCATGACGGTCGTTCGCCCTGGAAGGTGGCTCGGCCTTGGGAAGTGGTGGGCCAGTACTCCATTGGTGAAGCGCTTCCCGATACTGGAATAGAACGATTACCCGCCTCTGAATTGAGGCGCGTTCCAGGCCTGCTTCGCGACGGGGCTGGTGCGACGACTGCTCCGGATTGCCAGCTGCCGAAGGGTTCGGATCAGAGTGCTTCTTTCCTCTGTTGCAGTCCTTCCTTTACGGCCTTCTCCTCCTCGTTATCCTCGACTTCCGGGTAGAGCTTCGCCCCGCACTTCTCGCATCTGGGCTGGTCCGCCCTGTTGACCGCGTTGCACTCGGGGCACCTCGTGAGCCCGGAGACCGCCCGTCTTATTGCGGCCAACTTCTCGGGGTCGAGCCTGTACATTATCGCGAGCGCGTTATCGTGGTAGGCTGGATTCTCATCAGTCATGTTCCGCCACTTCCATCTACAGATGGCGCCCAGACATTAAATAGAGAATAGTAGGAATCCCGGCCCCCGCCGGGATCCCGGAAAAGGATGTTGAGTTCAGATGCTCAGTCCGCCCTGTTCTTGTTGACGTACTTGATGCATTCCTCGACCACTTCGAGGCCCGCGTCGAGCTGCTCCTGGGGTATGTTCAGGGGCGGGATGTACCTGATCACCGACTTGCCGCAGGGCAGTAGCATCAGCCCCTTCTTGAAGGCCATGTCCGTGATCTTGTCCCTGCTCTTGGCCGCATGCTTCTTGGTCTTCCTGTCCTGGACGAACTCATGGGCGAGCATCATCCCGACCCCGCGCGTGTCGCCGATGATCTCGTACTTCTGCTGCATCTCCTCGAGGCGCTTCTTCGTCTCCTTGCCGACCTTGGTCGCGCGGTCCAGGAGCTTCTCCTCCTCGATCACGTCGAGCGTGGCCAGCGCGGAGGCGTGAGACAGCGAGGCGCCGCCGAATGTGTTCGAGTGCCTGCCGTACCTGTCGAAGTCGAGCTTCGCGTCGACGATCGTGGCGCCGATGGGAAGTCCGCCGCCGAGCGACTTCGCGCTGCAGATGATGTCTGGTACGACGTCGAAATGCTCGCACGCCCACATCTTGCCGGTCCTGCCCATTCCTGACTGGACCTCGTCGTCGATGAAGAGGCACTTGTACTTCCTGGTGAGGTCGAATATCATCTTCACGAACTCCTTCGGCGGGACGACATATCCGCCCTCTCCCTGGATGACCTCCATGCTTATCGCGGCGAGGTCGTTCGGAGGTATCTGGTTCTCGAAGTATACGTCCTCTATGACGCGCGCACAGTACATGCCGCAGTCCGGGTACTTCAGGTTGTAGATGCACCTGTAGCAGTAGGCGTACGGAACATGGTAAACGCCTGGCATCAGGGTCGCCGTGTATCCTTCCCTCTGGACCCACTTGGAGGCCGTGAGGGACATCGCCCCGACGGTCCTGCCGTGGAACGCCCCGAGGAAGTCCATGATCACTGACTTGCCCGTGCCGCGCTTCGCGATCTTGATGGCCGCTTCCACAGACTCGGCGCCCGTGTTCGAGAAGAAGACCATCTTCTTGTTCTTGCCGGGGGCGCTCTTCGCCAGCCGCTCCGCGAGTTTCGACTGCAGCCCGCAGTAGAAGTCCGTTCCCGCAACGTGAGTGTACTTGTCCGCTTGGTCGTGGATGGCCTTCACGACCTTGGGGTGCCTCGCGCCGACATTGAGCACACCTACGCCCGCGTAGAAGTCGATGTATGTGTTCCCATCGACGTCCTCGATGACCGCTCCCTCGGCCTTCTTGAACACGAGCGGGGCGCTCTTCGTCGCCTTCACTATGTATTCCGCGTCCTTGGCGACGATCTTCTTGGCCTCCGGGCCCGGAGGCTCCACCTTGATGTTCGGAACCTTCGTCATTGTGATTCCCCTCTTTGTGTCTCCATAAGCAAATGCTTGATAAATCGATTGTGGAAATACCGTCAATTCCAGCCCGATTTCTTGCCGATTTCGAACATTCGCATACGATTAACGGATGAGAATCAGGCCGCTCTTGAGGCATCGCCCGCGGATCCGAGCTCGCTGTCGAGTGAGGACGAATCCGACAGCGGGGAGCAGCGAGAATCTCGCGCACAGACAGGCACGCGCTCGACGCTTCCGTTGCCGGTCTTCCTCTCGCACCACGCTGATGCGGTCGTTGTCATGTGAGATGGCTGCCGAGACGCAATCCGGCTCTCTCGCTGCAAAGTCTCAGCAGCGGCGACGCATCTCCAGAGTCCGTTCAGTGGCGAAATCCGCAGACCCCAAACGTATATAAAGGGGCCACATTTTAGGGGATACCTCCACTACGAGGTTGCGAGTTTGAGATACACTAGGTTCGAGAGGGCCAGAATCATAGGTGCGAGGGCTCTGCAGATAAGCCTCGGGGCGCCCGTGTTGTTGGACCTGCCCGCGGAGATCATCGACCCGATCGAGATCGCCATCAAGGAGTACGAGAAGAGCGTCATACCGATGACCGTCAAGAGGGACTGAGGAATACTGATGGAAGAGGTTACCGAGACTCAACCGCAGACGCAGACCGGCACCCAGCTGCTGATACCTGAGGACGTGTATCTCACGTCCGGCGTGCACATCGGCACTCAGCAGAAGAGCGCCGACATGAAGGAGTTCATCTTCAAGGTCAGGACGGACGGCCTCTATGTGCTCGATGTCAAGAAGACGGACGAGAGGATCAGGATAGCCGCGAAGTTCCTGTCCATGTTCGAGCCGTCCAGGGTGCTCATAGTATCTGCGAGGCAGTACGGCCAGAAGCCCGCCAAGGTCTTCGGGAAGACCCTGGGCGCTAGCGTCATCGCGGGGCGGTTCGTGCCGGGCTCGCTCACGAACCCCATACTTCCGAACTTCGTCGAGCCCGAGGTACTTTTCGTGACGGACCCTGCTGCGGACGAACAGGCGTTGAGGGAGGCGCTCAATGTGGGCATCCCGATCATCGGCATCTGCGACGCGAACAACGAGACGAAGTATGTAGACCTCGTGATACCCTCCAACAACAAGGGCAGACGCGCCCTTGCAACCATATACTGGCTGCTCACGAGAGAGGTTCTGAAGGCCCGCGGCAACATACCGGGCGACGACGACTTCAAGATGACTGTCGAGGAATTCGAGGCGTCCCTCTAGACGGGTATTTTGTTCGGCCCTATCCTCTTCCTGCGAAAGTGCTTTGGCCTGAGGAGACTATGCGACTACCACGGGTTCGGAGGCAGGAGATGAGGACGCCAACTGTGGCAGGCATGTTCTACGCTGACGACGAAAAGCAGCTCCGAAAGCAGATCGAGCAGTGCTTCCTGGGACCCTTAGGCCCCGGAAAGGTGCCAGGGAAAGGAGGGGGCAGACGGGCCGTCATGGGAGGCATAGCGCCACATGCCGGATACACGTACTCCGGAATGGTTGCCGCGCATCTCTACGCCAGGATTGCGGAGGACGGCGTGCCCAAGACGTTCGTCATACTTGGCCCGAACCACACTGGCAGAGGCTCCGGGCTCGCGGTGACCACGGAGGATTTCAAGACACCTATGGGGGTGGCCAAGGTCGACCGCGAGCTGGCGAAGGCTCTCAGGAAGGACCTCGTGGACGAGGACTCGGAGGCCCACAAGGCTGAGCATTCCATCGAGGTGCAGCTGCCGTTCATACAGTACCTGTCCCCGGACTTCACGTTCGTGCCAATATGCATGGGCTTTCAGGACTACGAGGCGGCGACCTCGGTAGGCAAGATCATCAGGGAGGCCATCAGTGGCAGGGACGCGGTCGTGATAGCCTCCACAGACTTCTCGCATTATGTCCCGAAGGACCTGGCGAAGACAAAGGACGGCATGGCGCTCGAGGCGATCAAGTCGATGGACGCCAAGAAGCTTTTCGAGGTCGTCAGGGACGAGGACATCTCGATGTGCGGCTACGGCCCGGTGATGGCCACCATGGTCGCATGCGCGGGCGGGAGACCAACAGTGCTGAAATACGCCTCATCCGGCGATGTCCAGCCCATGCGCGAAGTGGTCGGGTACGCCTCAGTTGTGATAGAGAAGCGAGATTAAGGTGGCATCCTTTCATGGTCTCGATGAGGCTGCCTCGGATCACATCCAACATACTCCTCGCGCTGTTCGCAGCCTCTCTCGCATGGTTCCTGCTCGTGCTCACCGCGCCGTTGATGGTTCCTGCGAACACCTTGCAGGACCTGTCGGGTGTTGTCGGAGGGCACGAGAACGAGGACCAGTTCTCAGACATGTCCCCGATCCCTCACGCGGTCTACTGGTTGGGAGACGCTGAGTGCCATCAGATCGCGAATAGGAGCTATTTCCTGAACGGTAATCAGATGCCATTCTGCGCCAGGGACGTCGGTTTGTTCGCGGGCTTCCCGATGGGTTTCGGGGTTCTTCTCTTCGTGCGCCTCATCGTTAACCCGCTCTTGGCATTGACTGGGTTGGCTCCTATAGCAGTCGACGGAGGTCTACAGCTTCTGACATCATACGAGTCCAACAACCCGCTGAGGCTCGCGACCGGCATCGTGGCGGGAATCACGTTCGCGATCCTCATTGCTCAGTTCGTGTTCGTCTCCCAGGAAGACAAGAAGAAGCGCGTCAAGGGACAGGATGGGAAAACGACTTAAGGCCAGAGCCACGTTGGAAAGCCGGGGATGAGTGTGAGGAACTGCCCTTATTGTGGGGGATTGATGGATGACCAGGCTTCGGCCTGCGGATTCTGTGGCAAGGAGGTCGGCACTGGCGGTTCATCGGCACACTCTCCCGCTCCGATGCAAGGGTTGGCAGGTGTCAGGCACTGCGTTGCCTGCGGCAGGCCGATATCACTCGATGCCAATGTCTGTCCGTACTGCGGGCACGACTACAGGCTCTCTATGGGGATGCCCGCTCAGGTCCAGAAGACCTGGATGCCCGTTGTCGGAGGCGCCCTGGTGATAGTCGCGGGCATACTGGCAATCGCGATGGGCGCCATGTACATGTCCTTCGACGCCTCCGACTTCGAGGATCTGGGCGTTGCGCTGCCCCCGGAGTTCACAGCTGAGGACCTCGAGGGCATGATGGTCGTCTGTGGCGTCATCCTGTTCGTCTTCGCGATCATCGCAATAGTTGGCGGATCGTTCGGCATTCGACGAAGGCACTTCGGCTTCGCAATCGCTGGCGGTGTCTTCGGGCTTCTGGGCCTGGGCTTCCTTGTGGGGTCCTTGCTCGCGCTTGTGGGGGTTATCCTGGTGGCACTCTCCAGGAAGGAGTTCGAGTAGCCCACTGACGCGGCCAGTATCTCGCCTTCCGGCTGTCTCCGCGCCCGAGAAGCGAAGGCCAGCAGAAATCTAGGGAAATTAATAGAAAAGTTCATCTATAATCCTGGCACATTCATGGTCAGAGGCAGTTCAGGTACTGCCCACATTTAAGGAGGTCAAGGGATGGGATCGGAAGGCGGTTCCAGAAAGTGCGTCTCATGCGGTCGAGACATACCGATGGACGCGAACGTGTGCCAGTATTGTGGGCACGACTATAGAGTGCAGGCAGGACCTGCGGTGCCCAA